>CAIOJO010000455.1 GCA_903858635.1 uncultured Telmatospirillum sp.
CATTGTCCCTCAGGCGCCGGGCGGGGCCATCCGGCCCCTTGGCTCGCTCCGCCAAGGCTCCGCGGGGCCTCAATGGCCCAGTCACGAAGCGAAGGCTTCGTTCCGGGAGTGTCTGCCTGATGGGGTAACGCACCCGGAACCAGGCGAAGCCTGGTGACTGGCGCGTTGAGCGCCCCGGAGCTTTAGCGGAAGAGCCAAGCCCGCGGATGCGGGCGCCCGGCGCCTGAGGGACTTCAAAATAATTCCTTCAGCAACCGTTGCAGGTAGTCCCGTTCGGCCAGGGGGCGGTCGGCTTGGCCCGAGCGGCGGCGCAGTTCGTCGAGGACTTCACGCGCCTTCTGCAGATCGGCCTGATTGGGAATCTTGACGTTGTTCTCGTCGAACGCCCCGGCCCCCGGCAAACGTCGTCCCAACGGATCGCGTCCGGCGCCCCCCGGGCCACGCACCACATTGCCGCCCAACTGTTGCGACAGGGCCTGCATCGCCTGGCGGGCTCCTTCCAGCAACCGCGCCACCGCTTCGCTCTGTGCGTCGACCGCCTGCTGCATATCGCCGGATTGCAGCCCTTCGGTCGAATCGCGCATGGCCTGTTCGGCTTGGCCGAGCGCATCGGGGATATCGGCGCCCAGGTCACCCAGCGACTGCATGACCTGCCCGAGCCGCTTGCGCAATGCCTCTTGCCGGTCGGAGGACTCCTGGCGGTTCTTGGCGTTGCCGTCCCTGCCGGTCTTCGGCTGTTTGGCCGAACGGCCCGGCTGCCCGAGCGGCGCCAGATCGTTCGGACCGGCGACGTCCGGGTCCAGGCCCGGTTGCCCTTCGCGGCTGTGGCGGAACGTTTCGTCGAGCAGGCCCCGCTGGCCGCGCGTGACGGCGTCCAGTTCGTTCATCGCTTGCCGGGCTTGGTGTGCCTGCTCACTGCCCGCCTGGCCCGTGGCGCCCATGCGCAGGCCGTCGAGCATCTGACGGAGTTGTGCCAGCATCTCTTGGGCGGCCTGGCGCGACCCGGTATGCGACAGGTCGCGCATGCGCTCGACCATCTGCCGCAATTCGTCCGAGCTGACCACCGGCTGATCGGCGGCGGCCGGCGGGGCGCCCTGGCGTGCCGCTTCCTCGGCCAGGGCATCGAGATACTGGGCCATGGCCGCCTGCAGCTGGTTCATCAGCCGTTCCAACTCGGCCTCGGGGGCGCCATTGGCGAGGGCCTCATCGAGGTCGCGGGCGGCCTGGTCGAGGGCCCGCTGCGCCGCCGGGCGGTCGCCCTCCTCGATGCGCAAGGCGGTCTGCCACAGCATGTCGAGCACCGACGGCACCGCGTCGTCGGAGAGGTCGTGCCGTAGCCGCGACCGCGCCGTCGACAGCGCCAGGAAGGTGGTGAGATCGTCGGCATAACGATCGGGCTCGGACGCGATGTCGGCCAGTCCATTCATCACCGGCTCGCGGTCGTTCGGCGCCTCGGCCAGATGATGCCGCTGCTCGATGATGGCGCGGGCCACCGGATGGGTGAAACGCCGTTCGGGCAGAACGGTGGTGACCGCCTCGCCCGTCGCTTTCTGTCCGGCGCCGTCTTCGGCCGCCGGCTGGATCGACACCTTGAGCCCGGCCCAGGGGTTGCCGGTCAGGTCATGCCAGGAGGCCTGATGCACGTCGGTCGGATGGCCGCCGCCGAGTGGCAGCCCGACGATCACCGGTTCGGCCTGGGGGCTGTCCTGACGGTGGATGATCGCCCAGGCCCGGGTCACCCCGTAGTCGTCATGCGCCTCCACTTCGAGCCGCAGTCGGCCTTCGGCATCCGCCTCGGGCGGGGCAGCAAAGCTGATCGCCGGGGGATGGTCTTCGAGCAGCGCCAGCGGCCAGCTGGCCACCCGGCGCCGACCTTGACGAATGGTCAGGCGCCGGCCCTTGTCGACCGTGGTTTCCAGGCGCTGGCTGTCGGCATCGAGCGCCTGGAAGGGTTGGATGGCATCGTCGATGAGCAATTGGGCCTGGCCTCGGCCGCCCTGTAATTGGGCCAGCAGTCGGCTGCCGGTCGGTATGCGCAGACGCTGGCCGGCGGGCAGGCTTTCCAGCAGCATGGGGGCGATGCCGGTATAGGCCGGCGGCGTTATCCACACCTGCAGCACCACCGATGGTCCGGCCAATCCGTCCAAATGGGGCAGCACGGCCCGCCGCAGGCGGGCGCCCGCATCCTGCCAGCCGCCGCTGGCGGCGACCAACAACAGCATCAGGGCGGCGAAGCGTAAGCCCCACGGATCATGCCGGGCCAGGCCGGGGGACGGCAGCCGCGTTCGCAGGTGGTCGAGCAGGCGCCGGACCCGTTGCCGCTCGAGCTGCCAAAGGGCCTGTGACAGCGGGTCATCGGTGCCGGCGACCAACTGGTCCGAGAGCGTCTGCAAGGGGCGATGGGAAAGGCCGCTATCGATTTCGAGGCGGTGCAATACGGCGCCGGCGGTCGGCCGGCGGAACCGACCAAGGCGATACGAGGCGGCCGCCGCCGCCGCCACGAAGGCCGCCAGCACCAGGGCGTGCAGCCAACCGGGCAGCAACGGCAGTAGATCGAGCAGGGCCAGCCCGAGGAACAGCGCCAGCAAGGCCGGCAGCGGCCACAAAAGCGGCCACAGGGCCTCCCAGCCGAGGCTGAGACGGGCCAAGGTCAATCGCCGTTTCAGGCGATCCGCCTGCCGATCCCGCCGGCCGATGGCCGCAGTCTCGCTTCGTTTAGCCCGCTGCCTGATCAAACTGCGGCCGTCCTCGCCTTTCCGCTGGTCGCGGCCCTGTTACCATGGCCAAGGTTCGCTGGTGCTCTGACCCAAACGGAGGATTCCGTTTGGGTCAGAGCACCAGCCTATGCTTTGCCCTCGCCGGGCGGGGCCTCCGGCCCCTTGGC
>CAIOJO010000456.1 GCA_903858635.1 uncultured Telmatospirillum sp.
ATACCGGTTCTACGACGCGACGGGCGATCGGATAAATTCGACCTAGATCAAATCGACCTATGACGATAGTGCATGTTTAATTTAGTGGAGTGCACCCCTAGAATGAGACAGAGAAAAGGGGGACAGTTCTTCTTGTAGGGGAGAACTGATGGCGGACGACGGGGTTCGGCTTTTCAGCCGGGAATTCAAACTGGCGGCGCTCGCTCGCATGGAGGCTGGCGAGAATGTCAGCGCTCTTGCCCGCGCGCTCGGCGTCAGGCGGAAGTACCTTTACCAATGGCGTGAGCGTTTCCGGGCGGGCGGCCCGATGGCGTTGCGGACGCGCGGGCGACCGACCAATGCGGAAGTCTTGGCGATCCGAGCGGGTGATCGACCATCGCCGTCTGAGCCGGTTGCGGCGATATCCGCCGCGGCGCCGACGGATGATCTAACGCTTGCCCAGCGTCGGATCGCCGAGCTCGAGCGCAAGGTCGGCCAGCAGCAGGTCGATCTCGATTTTTTTCAGCAAGCCTTGCGGCAGGTCAGGGGATCACGTCGGCTGAGCGGCGCGCCTGGCGGTCTGGCATCTACGCGGTCATACAAAGAATGACGGCGGGCCTGTCGCAAGGCGAGATCGGGATCGAACGGCTGTGTCGGCTGGCTGGTATCAGCCGTGCCGGGTATTATCGCCATTGGCAGGGCTCGGCACCACGCCAGGAAGAGACGGGATTGCGTGACGTGATCCAGAAACTGGCGCTGGCGCACCGGCACTATGGCTATCGGCGGATTGCCGCCCAACTGCGCCGGGAAGGCTGGCTGGCCAATCACAAGCGCGTGCTGCGCCTGATGGGAGAAGACAATCTGCTCTGTCTGCGCCGGGCCGTTTTCGTGCCGAGCACGACGGACAGCCGACATGGCTGGAGGGTCGTTCCCAATCTGGCGCGCGGCATGGGGCTGACAGGCCTCGACCAGCTCTGGGTGGCCGACATTACCTATGTCCATCTGGCCGAAGAGTTCGCCTATCTCGCGATCATTCTCGACGCCTTCAGCCGCAAGGTCATCGGCTGGGCAATGGAGACGCATCTGCGCGCGGAACTGGCGATCGCAGCGCTCGACATGGCCCTGGCAGCGCGGCAGCCGCCACCTGGTAGCCTGATCCATCATTCGGATCGCGGTGTCCAATATGCCTGCGGCGACTATACGAAGATCCTGCGCAGCCACGATATTCAGCCGAGCATGAGCCGGGTCGGCAACCCATACGACAACGCCAAGGCCGAGAGCTTCATGAAGACGCTGAAGCAGGAGGAGGTCTATGGCAGCGATTATCGAGATGTCGAGGACGCGCGCGACCGGATCAGGAGCTTCATCGACGAGGTCTATAATCGCCAGCGCTTGCACTCGGCGCTCGATTATCTGCCGCCCGAGGAGTACGAAGCGAAATTGCCAAAATTGAGTGGGGCGATATCGCCCCACTCAATTTCGATCACCGAGAACTGTCCCTGATTCTCGTGTCTCACTCAAAGGGTGCAGTCCAGTCTTTATCGGGTCCATCGGGCTCATGCTGTTACTTTGTGCCAGCATAGATAGCGTGCTGGAGCACCGCTAATTTCAAACTGATCCACCCCCCCAACCCACCGCCTTGACTCTCTCCGCGATAGGAACAAAATAGGAACATATATCCTGTTCCCGGAGCCGATCACC
>CAIOJO010000457.1 GCA_903858635.1 uncultured Telmatospirillum sp.
AAATACGCCAATCGCTTGATTTCTTTGCGCCCTCGCGTCACCGACTCAAGGATCAATCCGCAGGAAACCGCCAGGAAAGATAGCAGCGCCAACCCCATTGCCAGCACAGCCGTCGGTAAACGGGGAACCAGCCCAGTTTGCCAAAACTCCCAAACCACCGGCAGGCCCAGCATAAGGGCCAGAACCAACAGTACCCCCGCGCAGCCGAGGAAGAAGGCCAGTGGTCGCTCTTCCGTAAGCGTCGCGGCGCCGACGCAGCGGATTTGATTTGACCGGCTCGGTAAGTCTTTGAACTACGCGGCTAGTTCGGCGGGTTTGCTGGCGTTGGCTGCGGCCCAATTCCATGGCAGCAACGTATGCAACTCGTTGGCCTTGGTCCGCCCGGAGACGAGGCGCTCAAGCACATCGGTTAGCCAGGCCATCGGGTCGACCCCGTTCAGCTTCGCTGTTTGGATGAGGGTCATCGCCAATGCCCAATGACGGGCCCCGCCATCGGAACCGGCGAATAACGCATTCTTGCGAGTCAGGGTATGGGGTCTGATGGCACGTTCGACCACGTTCGTGTCCATCTCGACCCGGCCGTCGTCGAGGAACACCACCAGACCAGGCCAATGTCGTATCGTGTAGCGGATGGCTTTGGCCAGGTCGGAGGAGGCGGGTATCCGGCCTACTTGGACCTGTAACCAGTCATGCAGCGCCTCCACGATCGGTCGACTTCGCTGCTGACGTATTTCTCGACGATGCTCGGCAGGGTGGCCGCGGATCTCAGCCTCGATGATGTAGAGCTCGCGTACCTTCGCCAGTACCTCGGCCGCGAGCGGCGACTTCGTTGAGACAAAGAAGGTGTGAAAATACCGCCGCATATGGACCCAGCAGAACGCCAGCGTCACTGAAGCGTCGGATCGATCTTCGGCGAGCCGTTTGAACCCATCGTACCCGTCGACCTGCAATACGCCACGGAATTCGGCCAAATGCCCGGCCGGACGTTCATTCTTGCGGTCCTCCGAGTAGACGTAGGCCGCCATTGGGTGGCCCGGGCCGTTCCAGGGACGGTCATCTACGGCGTAGCACCAAAGTCGCCCTAACTTCGTTTGCCCGCGGCCGGGATCGAGCACTGGTAACGTGGTGTCGTCGGCAAATACCTTGGACGAGGCCAGCACGGTGCTCAGCACCAGCTCATAAAGCGGCATCAGCCACCAGCAGGCCCGGCCCACCCAGTTGGCCAAAGTCGAGCGATCCAGCGTGACGCCCTGGCGTGCCAGCATCTGTGCCTGCCGATACAGCGGCAGGGAGTCGCAGAACTTGCTGACCACCACATGGATGATCAGCGCCTCGGTCGGCATGCCGCCATCGACAGGACGATCGGGAGCGGTTGCCACGACGATCGTGTCCTCACAGGCTCGGCAAGCGTAGCGGGGCCGGCGCGTAACCCGCACCCGCAGCTGCGTCGGGATGACGTCCAGCTGCTCGGTGCGCAGTTCTCCGATCGCCTGCAGGGCGTTGCCGCAGCAGAGACACGCGCCGTGTTCGACGTCGATCACCACCTCGTAGCGCGGCAGGTGATCAGGCAAAGCACCATGGTTACGGCTGGGCTGATCAGGGCGAGGTCTACGCGGCAAGCCGGTCACCGGCGTCGCGGCATCCTGGGCCGCCTGGTTCGCAGCGATGGTCTGCTCCAGATCTTCCAGCCCGAATTGCAACTGGTCGGCACTCAGCTGCTCGGACCGGCGGCCAAACTGGTGGCGTGTCAGGCGTTGGATCAGCAGCCGCAGCTTATCGTTCTCAGCGTGTAGCTCGCTTTGCTGCAGCAGCACCGTCCGCAGCATCTGCTGCAGTAGCGCGGCGTCGTCCGGCAGGGCATTGAGATCGATCTGCACGGCCGTGATTATGGACGATCGCGCCGCGCCGAGGCCAGCACTTTTCAGTAATAGATGTAACCTTTAACCAGCTAATTCCGACCGGCGGACCGGAGCCGGAGCGCGCCATTCACACCCGTCGAGCAGGGCGGCCAGTTGCGGCGCTGACAGCGCAATCCGGCCCTCCGATGTCGCCGAAGGCCAGATGAACTGGCCATGATCCAAGCGTTTGGTCAGCATGCAAAACCCGACCCCGTCGTGCCAAAGCAATTTAATCAGGCCAGCGCGACGCCCCCGGAAGGCGAAGACCGCGCCGTCGAACGGATCGGCCGCCAAGCCCTGCTGCACCATCATCGCCAACCCCGTCATGCCACGACGCATATCGGTAATCCCACAAGCGAGATAAACTCGCACACCTGACGCAAGCGCGATCATGGGCCCTCCAGCGCGCTCAGGATCCGGCGTAGGGCTCGGGTGTCGACATGGCCGTCCACCCGCAGGCACACGCCACCCGGCAGCAAGATCTCGATCAGCCCTTCAGTTCGAGGTGGCAATGACGGCAAGGCCGGAGCAGGCAGCTCCGGCGGCGTTGGTTCAGGTGCTGGCGGTGCCGCCAGTTCAACAGGGGCGAACCGCGGCGGAGCCTGGCTCACAACGGAACCTGGCAAACTCAAAAGCTGTTGACGCCAAGTATAGAGCTGCCCCGTGCTGATCCGGTATTTGCGCGCGACCTCGGTTGGCGTCAGGTCCGGTCCCAGGCTCTCGCAAACGATCTCGCGCTTCTGCTCCAAGGTCCAGGACCGACGCCGATCAGCAGGGCCAAGGACCTCCCCAGAAGGGATGCGAGCGCTCGTAAGACCAATCTTACGAGCGTCCTCAGCGGGGAAAACTAGGTCCGGCGGCAAAGTATCCATCCGAAAATCGGATCACAAAACACCTACGTGCCACCAGATGGCGTCGTCGCGACGCTTACCCTTCAGGTGCCAAACACCCTCACTCGGCCTCAAGAGCCGTCAACCACCCACTAAATCCAGCCGCTATTCAGCAGCCTGTGAGGTCGGACTTGGTGTCATATTTATATCGAAACTATTAGGTTGAGACCGCGGTCTTCGTTCCACCCCCGTGCTGTGTGACTCGAGGTCTGCACCGAATTTTCACGATTCCGCGGGTGAAGGATTCGTCGGTCGCCTTACTTGACCAGACGAATGCCTCTCCTGGGCGAAGATTTGACATCTTCTCAGGCGTCAGCGACCCGAGGGCGGCGTTCGCCTTCTGGAGGTGCTTAAGCCATGCTGGCGAGTTGAATTTATGAAGGATGATCTGGCTCGAGAGCTCGATGAGCGAGACAGGTACCGAAGGTGGATCCTGACTCGCGACCAGGATGCTGGTCCCCTTGTGGCGCATCTCGCGAACGACTTCGATTAAGCCAGCAACGAGATCTGGGCTCTCTATATATTTGTGTGCCTCGTCGAAAACGACGAGTTTGTTGAACGAGCTCTCGATACCGTTCTCGTCGTGATGTTTCGCGTCGGAGACGAGCTGGAGTAGTACCACGAAGAGGCCGAGTGCTTCGTCCTTCTCGATGAACTCGTCACGGAGGTCGACGATGATGAGGCGGCCGGGACGGATCTCGTCTTTTAGGCGGACCGAATCGTCAATATACTCACTCGCGAGCTCGAGCCGCGCTTTCGCCATGTTCTTCAGGTGATCGGGCAACGACGAGGCTTCGAGTTCCCGGTTCAGGGCCTCAAGTGTGAGTTCCTCGCGCTGTGACTTCATCATCCGCTTGAGCTGACGGATGTAGGTCGCTTGATTGCCGACGGCGCCCATGAGAAAGCACCAGTGGCTAGTCTGCAGTTCGGCGGCGGCGAATTTCAGCGGGCGCACTTCGATGCCCGGGTATTCCTTCCTGCGCTCCTCGAGCTTGTCGGCGGGAGAAAGGAGTAGGACATCAGTGAGCGAGCGCGGCTCGGCGCCGAAGGTCTCCTTCAATGCCTTCACTTGGGCGGCCTCGCTGTTGGGTGCGACCATCGAAGTGAACTCCGGCGGATAGTCCATAGTCGAGCTGTAATGAAATATGACTGTCGCGAGCGGCTTTGGCAGGACGTTGATATTCGGTATGGGCAACAAGGCCA
>CAIOJO010000458.1 GCA_903858635.1 uncultured Telmatospirillum sp.
ACCACGACAATCACGACCCCAACGACCCGACCTCGTTCGCGCGCATCGCCGAACGCTTCGACATCCCCGCCGCCGATTTCCTGAAGGCCTATCAGGGCGCCGAAAGCATTGCCGCCACCCAGGAGGATTTCCGCTGGGCCCGCAGCATCGGCGTCAACAGCTTCCCCACGGTGCTGGTCCAGGACGAGCGCGGCCTGGCGGCGTTGACCATCGGCTACCGGCCGCTGGAGACGTTGGAGCAGCCGCTGGAGACCTGGCTAAAGGGCTGACGCCAGGGCAGACTCTGATGCACCCGTTGGCTTTGCGTGAATAATTGTTGTTCAGTGGGGCCGGCCTCCGTGCCGGCCGCCGCAAAGCGGCGGAAATACTGGACTTCCGGCTTCGCCGGAATGCCGGCACGGAGGCCGGCGCTACGTTTTCAGCTCAGCCAGGATCTGTTGCCGGGCCACCGCCAGCAATTGTTCCATTTCGGCGGTGACGGCCGCGTCGTCCAGCCGCAGATCGGCCTTCAACTTGCCGATCAGTCCGGCATGGGCGGGCACCGCCATGTCGAGTTCGACCGCGGCGCGGGCATAGGCCTCGGCCGGCTCGCCTTCCAGCCCCAAGCGCTCCGCCGCCCAGCGGCCGATCAGCTTGGCGCGCCGCGCCTCGACCTTGAAGGCGACCTCCTGGTCCAATTTGTATTTGGCCTCGAACGCCTTCTTGCGGTCTTCGAGACTCCGTCCGCTCTGGCTTTGCCATTCCATGACGCGCCATCCTCCCGGATCGATTGTAGCGCAGGCACCGGCCCAGCCGCACAGGGAAAGACCGGCGATCGCCCCGCCGGCCATTTTCGCAAAGCCTGCCCCGACGGGATTACTTCGGGGCGTGCTTGCCGGCGACCACTTCGGCCATGATCTGCTGCTTGGCGACGATCAGCAGACGTTCCATCTCGCGGGCCAGCCGCTCGGGTTCGAATGCCACCTGCCGATCGGCGAGGTCCCGGTTCAGCTTGGCCAGCATATGGACGTGGCGGGGATCGGCGAAGTCCTCATCGACAACGGCACGGGCATAGGCCTCGGCCTTGGCGCCAGTCAGGCCCAGCCGCTCGGCGACGAATAGTCCGAGCAGCTTGTCACGCCGGACATTGACCTTGAATGCCAGCTCTTCGTCCAAATGAAATTTGGCTTCGAAGGCTTTCTCGCGGTCCTCGAAAACGTTCATGAACGGCGATCCCCCTTTAAACCGATGTCTGAACTCTCTATAGGTACGAAACCTTGCGCCGGGGCCCGGCCGCAGACGTTATAGCGGCAGGATTCGCCCAGGTGTACCGGAATTTTTGTCCCGGAACTCTGCCGATGTGCACCCTCGTCATCCTGCGCCGCCCCGATCATCGATGGCCCCTTCTGGTGGCGGCGAACCGCGATGAAATGGCCGATCGTCCTTGGCGACCGCCGGGCCGCTATTGGCCGGACCGCCCCAATGTGGTCGCCGGCCAGGACGAACTGGCCGGCGGCTCCTGGCTCGGCTGCAACGACGAAGGGGTGGTCGCCGCCATCTTGAACCGCATGGGCACGCTGGGCCCGTTGGCCGGCAAGCGGTCGCGCGGCGAACTGGTGCTCGATGCGCTCGATCATGCCGACGCCGTGGAAGCCGCCGACGCGCTCCGCCATCTCGACGCCCGGGCCTATCGTCCCTTCAATATGATGATCGCCGACAATCGCGACGCCTTCTGGCTGCGCGCCGACGGCGAAACGGTGCGAGCCATTCCCCTGCCCGAAGGCGTCTCGATGCTGACCGCCTACGAACTGAATGATCCGGCCGATCTCCGCATCGAAGGTTTCCTGCCGCGGTTCCGGACGGCCGTGCCCCCCGATCCGGATGCCGGCGATTGGCGATCCTGGGAGACGCTGCTGGCGACCCGGGCGCCACATGGGGTGGCCAACCGCGAGGCCGGGTTGACCTTCCAGCTCGACAATGGTTTCGGCACCCGCAGCTCGGCCCTCATCGCCCTGCCATCGGTCGACCACCCCGAACTCGATACCGTCTTTCTGTTCGCCCCCGCCCCCCCCGACCAGACGCATTACCGGGCGGTGGTCGACTGACCGCCCGGACTCAATCCCCCACATGCGGAGATACCTCGTTGTTGGGGCGGGGTCATGTTGTGCTAGAGTTGTCTCCCTGTTATATGGAGCATGTTTCCTGGGGGGACCGGTCGCGCCCGCACCGGTCCTTCCGCGCTTCAGCGGGCCTTCTGGCCTGCCCCGAGAGGCGCCACCCCCTTTTTGCCGGAACAAGAGCCATGGCGAGACGCAAGCAGATTTACGAAGGCAAGGCCAAGGTCCTGTTCGAAGGGCCCGAGCCCGGCACCCTCGTCCAGTATTTCAAGGACGACGCGACCGCCTTCAACAACAAGAAGAAGGGGACCATCACCGGCAAGGGCGTGCTCAACAACCGCATCTCGGAATATCTGATGCTGCGCCTGGGCGAGGTCGGCATCCCGACCCATTTCGTGCGCCGCCTGAACATGCGCGAGCAATTGGTCCGCGAGGTCGAGATCATTCCGCTGGAAGTGGTGATCCGCAACGTCGCCGCCGGCTCGCTGTCGCAGCGCTTCGGCATTCCCGAAGGCACCCCGCTGCCGCGGTCGATCATCGAGTACTACTACAAATCCGACGAGCTGGGCGATCCAATGGTATCGGAGGAGCATATCACCGCCTTCGGCTGGGCGACCGTCCAGGATCTCGACGAGATCATGTCGTTGTCGCTGCGCATCAACGATTTCCTGACCGGGTTGTTCCTCGGGGTCGGCATTCGTCTGGTGGATTTCAAGCTGGAATACGGGCGGCTCTATAACGGCGACGACATGCAGATCGTCCTGGCCGATGAGATCAGCCCCGACAATTGCCGGCTGTGGGACAACAAGTCGGGCGAGAAGATGGACAAGGACCGCTTCCGCCGCGACCTGGGCGGTGTCGAGGAAGCTTATCAGGAAGTGGCGCGCCGACTGGGTATCCTGCCCGAAGGCGGACCGCGCGACATGAAGGGCCCCGAGACAGTCCAATAACCGCACCGAAAACAGCCTGGAACAAGGAAGCATAGCGAGTGAAGGCCAAAGTCCATATCACGCTGAAGACCGGTGTCCTCGATCCCCAGGGCAAGGCCGTGCAGCACGCCCTCGCCTCGCTCGGCTTCGACGGGGTCAACGAGGTTCGTCAAGGCAAATACATCGAGCTCGATCTGGCCGAAACCGACCGCGCCGCCGCCCAACAAGCGGTCGAGCGGATGTGCCAGAGCCTGCTGGCCAATACGGTGATCGAAAACTATTCCATCGAGCTGGAGGGTTGACGCGGCTGCCCACACCGCAGTAGCGCGGCGTCCGGCGCCCGCGAAAAATTCAGTGGCGCCGGCAACTTGCCGGCGTGCCGGCGAAGCCGGCGCCGCGAGAAGATTACAGCAACTTCGCTTCCAGGGTGATCGGCGTTGCCGACAAGGCCTTGGATACCGGGCAATTGGCCTTGGCGTCGGCGGCGATCTCGCTGAAACGCGCCTGATCGGATGCCCGGAACGCGGGCGGCCAGCTTCAGCGCGATCGAGGTGATGGCGAAGCCGGCATCCTGCTTCTCGATATCGACGCCATTCCGGGTTGATCCAACCAGTGTCGTCCGGTCGCAACCTTGCCGCAACCGCGGATCCGACCAGGCCAGATGGACAATGCGGCGTGGCGCGCCCTTCCCCGTCTGCCGCCGGCATGCCATCCTACGGCCATGCCGGCCTTCATCGTCCATGACCTGCCCCAGGCGATCGCCGCACTGACCGCCGCCGCGGACAGCGGCCATGCGATCGCCCTGTGGTCGCCGCCCGAGGCGGCCCGCTCGCTCGGGGCCGGCTATTTCCTGGCGATGATCGCCGCGGCGCGCCAAGTGGTGCCGGCGGCCCGGTCGACGGCCGTGCTCGACTGCGGCGAGGCCCCCGGACTGGCCATGGCCGCCCTGCGCGGCGGAGCCGAGGCGGTGCACGTCGCCGCCGCCTTGCCGGTGCTGGCCAAACTGGCCGCCATCGCCGGGCAACAAGGGGCCCGGCTGGAACCCGAACGACTCGCCGCCTTCGACCTCGGCGGCCCGGCCGACCCTCTCGAACGGGCTCGCGCCTACCTCTCCCAGACCATCGCTTGAGCCCCCGACAAACGCCATACTCGGCCCGTCACCGAAATATCATGGGGATCTCATCGATAATTCATCCGCCCTCGGCGGCAGAATCATTAGACTGCCGCCTCAAGGTCGTGCCCCGGTTTTCCGGAGTGCGGGGGGAGCGGTAACGGACCAACGGAGCAGAGGCCGAACATGACCTACAAAACCGCTGCCGTCACCGCCAACAGGCGGACGATTTTTGCCCAGACGCTGCCACGCGCCCAAGCCGCAGCCGAACGCTTTAAGCGGGGTGGCGAACCGGGCCTGCAGGAACTTCTCGACGACCCCATCATGCATCGCCTGCTGGCCAGCGACGGGGTCACCCGCGACCATCTGCTGGCCCTGATCGACGACGTCAAAGCACGGCTGGAGGCCGCCTAGTGCCGTGACACATTCAAATGTGTCACGGCACTAGAGCGCGTTGACATTCACCTAGTCCAGATGAAAGCGCTGACGAGGCAGAGGATGGACAAGAACGCCCTTGGGGTTTGGTCGTAGCGCGTGGCGATCCGCCTGAAATGCTTGATCTTGAGGAAGAAGCGCTCGACGAGAT
>CAIOJO010000459.1 GCA_903858635.1 uncultured Telmatospirillum sp.
AGCGTCGTCGGCTTCCAGTCGGCCGGTTTCACCGGCGGTTATGACGCGGTCGTCCTTGATGGCCCGCGCAGCAGCTATGCCGTCCAGGTCACTGCCGGCGGTGTCGCCACCATCAAGGACATCGGCGCCGGCGATACGACTTATGGCCAGACGGTGACGGTGAGCGGCGCCAGCTACCTGATCTTCAACGGGGGCAGTTCGACCACCGTCGCCGGACTGCCGGTCTACACCCAGGCCTATTTCCTCGAGACCCCGGCCAATGCCCAGCTGGCCCAGTTCTTCGCCGCGGCAACCCAGTTCAAGAGCGCCATCGCGCTCGCCGGTCTCGAATATTGGGAGAACCAACTGGCGGCGGGCATGTCGCTGACCGCCATCGCCCAGAGCTTCCTCAACACCAGCTTTTTCCAGACCACCTATGGCGACCCCGGCACCAGCCACGCCCAGCATCTGGGCTATGTCGAGGCGCTCTACCAGAACATCCTGGGGATGACGCTGGACGCCAACAACGCCGGCGTCGCCTATTGGGCCGGGCAGATGGACAATGGCAGCCTGAGCGGCGCCACCACCCTGATCAGCTTCACCAATGCCACCGCCAACACCTCGACCATCAATGCCGTCGCCGGGGCGACGGCCGGCTCGGGGGTCGGCTGGCTGATCGATTCGACGGTGACCGGTGGCTACGCCGATCCGGGCCTGCAGGAGTCCGCGGCAACGGTGATGAACCAAGGGGCCGGGAACCATTTCTACAATCTGAGCCTGATCGATCCCAGCACGGTGACCGCCAGCGGCCTCACCGCCAACGGGGTGACCATCACCCCCGGCGCCGTCACCGTGAGCGCCGGGGCGCCGGCCAGCACCATCTATCTGTCGTCCTCCTTCACCCAACTGACGGTGAACAATGCCGGCAGCACCATCCATGACGGGCCGGGCGCCGACAGCATCACCCTCACCGGCAGCGGCGCTATCGTCACCCTGGGCAGCGCCACCGCCGACACCCTGACCCTCGGCAATGCCACCGGCAGCTACGTCTTCGGCTTTGCCCCCGGCCATGGCTCGGTGCTGGCCGCCAGCGGCACGGTCAACGCAACGGCGGCGACCCTGCTCAACGGCACGACGACCGCGGTGCAGGGCAGCGGCCTGGCTTTCGGCAGCGCCGCGTCGTCGTCGCCGATCTACGTCGCCATCGGCAGCGTCGGCGGCAACAGCGCCGCCGAGGTGGTGGCGGCGGCCAACAAGGCCTATCTGGTGGCCGACAGCAGCGGCAACGCCGCCACCGGCGCACTGGGCGAGCATGTGATGTTCCTCGGCACCGATGCCGGCGGCAATACCGAGGTCTGGGCCTTCCGCGGCCCGCTTTCCGCGGTCACGGTGAATGGCCATGCGGTGCAGGCGCCGGTTACCGGGGCCGACCTCGACGGCAATCACTTGGTTGCCGCCAACGAGATCACCCTGATCGCCACCCTGATCGGCGTTCCGGCGAGCAGCCTGGCGGCGGTGGATCTGGCTTAGGATGGGCAGCTCAACTGGCTGCCCAGATGCCGAGGAGCCAGGGGGATACAACGAAAGGTTTGCCTTGCCGTCTTCGGTCGTCGTTTGCAAACTCGGCGATCGGGCGAAGTTGGATATAAGACTAAGATGGCAATCAAAGCGCGAGAGGGAAACACCATAGAACAGACCCCTGGTCGCAAGAACCGCATTGGCCAAAGACGCTGCGAGCGCATCAAGACTGTGGCGGCCAATCTCTTTCTTGCACATGGCTTTGACGGCGTGAGTCTTGACGACGTAATCCTCCAGGCGGGTGGGTCCAAGAGAAATATCTACGACAATTTTGGAAGCAAGGAGGGACTCTTTCTCACAGTTGTCGAAGGCCTCGTGGACGAGTTCACTGCCCCAGTGCGGGGCATCGACCTGGTGCCATACCCCCTCGAGGAAGGTTTGCGAATTTTTGCGCGCACCGTATTGGACGCCCTTCTCTCTGGGCGGCCCTATCAGCTTTACCGACTGGTGGTTGGTGAATCGGGACGTTTTCCCGATGTCGGGCGCCGGTGGTTCTCGCACGGTCCGCAGGCCGCTCAGTCTGTGCTGGCGGATTTCCTTTCACGGCATAGCGCGGCCGGGGCGATCGGAATGCTCGAGCCTGACCGTGCGGCCGCGCATTTTCATCACATGTTGGTCTACGATCATTTCTTCGCTTTCGGCCTGGGGGTCCCCGCCATGGAACGGGATACCGACCGGGTGATCGATGAAGTGGTCCGGCTGTTCTGCCTGGGCTACCTCAAACGATAAAGTGCCAAGATTAAGAGGTTGGGATGCCGCCCCGAGGTCGGGCGGCCCGCGATCGCAGTTTTGCCTCCCCCATCGCCTGATGCCAACCAGACCACAAAATGGTACCGGACATTACCATTTTCGTTGACCGACGGCCTCTTGCCGGACCAATATGCCGGTCTCGACACAGGGTCAGCGACAGAGGACATATGGGATGAATGTATATAAGCTCTCCGCAGCAATAGCCGCCACGCTGTGGGGCCTCACCTATATTGTCTCTGCGACATTGCTCCCGCATAACCCATGGTTTATTGGGTGCGTACGTTCCATTCTTGGGGCCTTGCCGCTATTTCTGATCACGCGTGAGTTGCCTCCATTGCATTTCGTCCCAAAGTTAATCATGCTTGGCACGCTCAATACCGGTTTGTTCTTCGGGCTCCTCTTCATTTCGGCGCTGCGTCTGCCTGGCGGGATCGCCGGTACGTTTCAGGCCATGAGCCCGCTCTTCTCGATCCTTCTGGTATGGCTGTTGATCGGACAGCGGCCGACACGCGCCAAAGTCTTGAGCCTGGTGATCGGCGCGTTGGGTGTTGCCCTCGTCCTGCTGAAAGGCAACGTGATCCTTGATCCTGTCGGTGTTGCGGCGGCCCTTGGCAGTGCGCTGTCGGTCGCTTGCGGCGGTGTGCTGCTGCAGAAGTGGGGGCAACCCATGTCGCTCACCGGATTCACCGCCTGGCTGTTGCTGGTCGCCGGACTCGAGCTGGCCGTGGCAAGCCTCGCATTAGGCGACGTCCCGCCGTCGCTCACCACGAACAATGCGATCGGCCTTGGGATTGTCGCCCTCGCGCTCACCACTGTCCCATTTCTCCTCTGGTTCAAAGCGATCAAGGGGGAAGGCGCGGCAGGTGCCATCCCGTTCCTTCTGCTCACTCCAATCGTCGCCTTCATCTTGGATGGTGCGATCCGCGGCATCGTGCCAACCGTTTTGCAGGCCTGTGGAATAGCGCTCGTCATAAGCGGACTGATGGTGAACGTGGTCGCTTCCCGGCGCATGATGCGCCCCGTGGCGATACAGCAAGGTGGAAACCTGGCGCGACCTTGAGACGCGGGCCAGAAAGCCAGTAAAACAATTGAAAGGCTTATCCCTGAGCTTCCTGTGAGATCAACATCTTGTAGGTCGCTGGGGGAATTCGTGTCGAAATTCCGAGCAAGGTCCGGAAAGCGGCGTGACGCGTTCGGCGACGATTGAAACGGAAGACGAATTCGTCCAGGTAG
>CAIOJO010000460.1 GCA_903858635.1 uncultured Telmatospirillum sp.
CGTTTATGCTATTCGGCTCTTTCAGCAATCTCAACAAAGCCGATATCTGAGTATTACTTCCACAATGGGGATATCCCGGTGGAAATCTGACATCAGAGCCGGCCGGATTCGTTTGGACAGTTTCCGGCGAAAGATAAGTGGATCGCCTGCCGGTTGCCGTCTGGTATTGCCGATGCGGGGCCTCATGCAGGGAGGGCGTAGCCCGACTGGAATGAGGCCCCGCATCGGCAGCGAAAATCATGCTGCCACCGCCTGGGGCAGGTTGTCAAAATAGGTCTGATCCGGCGTCTGCGCACCCAGGCTGGAATGGGGCCTCTTCCGGTTGTAGAAGTCGAAATAGCGCCCCAGCGACGCCCGCGCCTCGGCGACGCTGCCGTAGGCCCGGAGATAGACCTCCTCGTATTTCACCGACCGCCACAGCCGCTCGACGAAGACGTTATCCCGCCAAGATCCCTTGCCGTCCATGCTGATGGCGATACCGTTGGCCATCAGCAGACTGGTGAAGTCGGAGGATGTGAACTGGCTGCCCTGGTCGGTGTTGAAGATCTCCGGCTTGCCGTACTTGGCCAGTGCCTCCTCGACCGCTTCGAGGCAGAAATCCACCGTCATGGTGATCGACAGCCGCCACGACAGCACCCGGCGGCTGTGCCAGTCGACCACGGCGGCGAGGTAGACGAAGCCCCGGGCCATCGGGATGTACGTGATGTCCATCGCCCAAACCTGGTTCGGCCGACCGACGGCCAGACCGCGCAGCAAGTACGGATGGATCTTGTGTCCCGGCGCCGGCTTCGAGGTGTTTGGCCGGCGATACAGCGCCTCGATCCCCATGCGGCGCATCATGGTGATGACACGGCAGCGGCCGATCTCGACGCCTTCGGCCCGCAGGAAGTCTCGCAGCATCCGGCTGCCGGCGAACGGGAAGTCCAGGTGCAACTCGTCGATGCGACGCATGATCGCCAGATCGGCCGCCGACACCGGCCGGGGCTGGTAATAGAGGCTGCTGCGGCTGAGCCGAAGCACCTCCGCCTGCCGCATCAGCGGAAGGTCGTGCTCGCGGTCGATCATCGCTTTGCGCTCAGCATGCCGGCCTTGCTGAGCGCGCCGGCCAAAAAATCATTTTCCAGCGTCAACTGGCCGATCTTGGCGTGCAACTCCTTCACGTCAATCGGCTGCGAACTCGCCCCCTCCGCCGGGCCGGAGCCGAACACCCCGGCGGCGCCCTCCAGCAATTGTCCTCGCCAGGTCGTGATCTGGTTCGGATGCACATCAAACTGCTGCGCCAACTCCGCCAGCGTCTTGTCCCCCTTGATCGCCGCCAATGCCACCTTCGCCTTGAAGGCTGGTGTGTGGTTCCGTCGCGTCCGTCTCGTCATGATCCCTCCTGATCCGCGGCATCTTCGCCGCTCTCAGGCAGGAAATCCACTCATCGCCCTGTCCAAATTTCCCAGGCCGGCTCTGAGATCCCACGTATACTAGCCTTGGGGACGAAAAGCTTCGTAAATTCAAAGTTCTAGAAGTGACGCCTGCCTTGACAAAATTTTGTTAAAATTTTGTGACCAGATACACAGCTGAATTCGGTGGAGGAGCACTCTCCTAAACATGTCAGTGGGATTTGTCGTGATTTCACATTGCGGACTACATCTTTGCAGGAAGTTCAGACCTCAGACCCATGGCGACGGTCCATCATCAGGTCGTCAAAACCGAATTTAGACGCCATTTTCCGACCACCCGATTCGCGGCATCCCCCAAATCCCATAACCTCACAGAATAACGATTCTATGAGATTATCCTCGTAACCCGCAGAAATGCTGGGTTTTTTGGTCGGGTTCGACTGGACTGCTTTCCATAATGAGTTAAAATACTCGCATAACGAGATTATGTGAGGTTTTCGGTTATGAAACAGGCGAAGGTACTATCCCAAGACGAGACCAAGCGGGTTCTGTCCATCATCGCCCAGGATCGTCATGCC
>CAIOJO010000461.1 GCA_903858635.1 uncultured Telmatospirillum sp.
AAGGACGGGGCCCTGGCCATCGCCACGGTGATGAGCTGCACCCTGTCGGTCGATCACCGGGTGGTCGACGGCGCCATCGGCGCCGAATTCCTGGCCGCCTTCAAAGGCCTGATCGAACAACCGCTGACCATGCTGCTGTAATCACGGAGAATTATTCGTCACCCCCGCGAAGGCGGAGGTCCATGCCGCCAGTGGATACCCGCCGTCGCGGGTATGACGAAGAAGGGCGATCTCCGTGCCTCCGTGGTGCAAATCAATCGTCGTGGCGGTTGCGCAAGCTCAAGGCGGGGCTCTAAGCTGATGCCGCAAATGGGGCCCATGCGAAGGCGCCACCGGGAGTGACGATGAGCGGGTTGGCCAAGGACTTTTTCGATTGCTGCGGCGGTGATGGGCTGACGCCGCTGGATGATGCCCTGGCCGCCCTGGCCGGGCGCCTCCGGCCGGTGGTCGGCAGCGAGACCGTGCCCCTGCGCCAAGCCCAGGGGCGGGTGCTGGCCGCCGATCAGTTGGCGACGCTGGCGGTGCCGGGTTTCGATAATTCTGCGGTGGACGGCTGGGGTGTGTTCGCCGACGATCTCGGCCAAGGTGAGACCCGCCTGCCGATCGGCGGTCGGGTCGCGGCGGGAAACCCGCTGACCGGTCCGGCCGAACCGGGTTTTGCCTACCGGATCTTTACCGGGGCACCGTTGCCGGCCGGTCTCGATGCCGTGGCGATGCAGGAAAATTGCCGCGAAGCGGACGGCGTCGTGGTGCTGCCGGCCAAGCTGCGGCGCGGCGACAACATCCGGCTGGCCGGGGATTCGGTCCGCATCGGCGATATCCCCCTGCACGCCGGAATCCGTCTGGCGGCTCAGCACCTTGGCGTCGCCGCCACTTTGGGCCTGACCACGCTGCCGGTGCGCCTGCCTCTGCGGGTCGCTATCTTCTCCACCGGCGACGAGATCTGCGAGCCCGGCCGCCCGCTGTCGGCCGGTGGCATCTATGACGCCAACCGCTTCACCCTGATGGCCCTGCTCGACGGCCTCGGCTGCCAGGTAAGCGATCTGGGCGTCCTGCCCGACCGCGTCGAGGTGGTGCGCGAGATGATCGGCAAGGCGGCCTCGCAGTTTGACCTGATCATCACCTCGGGCGGCGTCTCGGTGGGCGAAGAGGATCACGTCAAGGCGGCGGTTCAGTCGCTGGGCAGCCTGCATCTGTGGCGTCTCGCCCTGAAACCGGGCAAACCCCTGGCTGTGGGCCAAGTCGGCGACACCATCTTCCTTGGCTTGCCGGGCAATCCGGTGGCGGTGATGGTGACCTTCCTGCTGTTCGCCAAGCCGCTCCTCGCCATGCTGTCCGGCGCCACCTACCGCGAGCCTCGCCGTTACGCCATGCCCGCCGGTTTCGCCCTCAGCAAGAAGGCCGGACGGCGGGAATTTCCCCGGGCTCGCATCGTCGACACACCGTTGGGGCCGGTGGTGCAGCTGTTCCGCACCGACAGTTCGGGGGTTCTCACCTCGATGACCGAGGCCGATGGATTGGTCGATCTGCCGGAAGCCGCCGTCAGCATTGCGCCGGGCGATCCGGTGGCCTTCCTGCCGTTTGGCGAATTGATTCCCTAACAACACTGTTTTTCAGTGGGACCGGCGTCCCTGCCGGTCTTTCGCCGCGGAGCGGCGGAAATGCTTAGCTTCCGGCTCCGCCGGAACGCCGGCAGGGACGCCGGCGCCACTATTTTTCTGACAACACGCTCCTCGCAATGACCTGGAGGGTGTTTCCTGCCGGCCCGCCAACCAGCCCCTCGAGATCGAACAAGTCGAGGTTGCCCCTCCGCAGGCGGGTGAGGCGCTGGTGCGGATCGTCGCCACCGGCGTCTGTCATACCGACGCCTATACCCTGTCGGGCAAGGATGCCGAGGGGGTCTTTCCACCGCATGGGTCTCGAGGACATCAACCGGGCCTTCAAGCTCATGCATGCGGGCAAGAGCATCCGTTCGGTCATCCTGTACTGACGGCCCGACGCCGACCGGTCAAATGGAAGTCTTGAGAGACATATACATCGACTGAAGTGCTGAGCTGTCCTGTAAGGCAGCCCAATACGCCGTCGCCCGTTGTTCGCCGCTGCGGCAGTCATATTCAAGGAGCAGCCGACGCACCAGATCGAACGAGGCATAGACCTCGTGCAAGACCACCGCCGCCTTGAGCAACTGCTTTTCGCTATAGCATTCCAGGTGGCTGAAATCCTTTACAAAGATTGCGTCGGCCCACAACCCTTGGCTAAGCGCCGTCGTCGCATCCGGCAGAGATGTCGGACGGAAGGTTCGTCCTGCAATCTCAATAAATTTGTGGAACATAAAGTGTTGGGCGCGCATGAACACTTGTATCTCACCGAACAACGGTTGGTTCTTGTAGAGCGCAACAAACTCCACTTCGCTGTCAATGACAACGGCATCGGCAATTTTGGCAGTACCGTTCTCCAGCACCAGTAGTTCCGCTCCCTGGACATCGATCTTGACATAGTCCGCCATCGGACATTCGTCGATGTCGTCAAGGCGCCGCGTGTTGACCGATTCCTCCCGGATCACCGTGAAATTGCCATCCGGCGGCCCGGCGTCGATGCCGTGGAACATATTGATGACGGCCGGATCGGGTTCGAGCAGCGAGGTGCAACCCGGATAGTGAGTGACATGGAAGATGCCAGGTCGGCCATCGCCCAGCACATCGGAAAGCACGCGGCTTCCGTAGGAGTCAGGACCCAGACGGGCCCGTTGTTCCGCTTGCGGTTCAAAGCTGGTGACAGAGGCGAGGCCGAGGTCGATCAGCCGCTGAAAGCGGCGAATCCCTTCCGGCATGGCGCCGATATCGAGGGTCTCGAGCGTCGGCCAGTGGCCAGGCAGGGATCTAAGGGTGAAGTTGATCATGCAAAGTCGATGCTAGCACGCCATGAGGAATTGATGCCTAGAAATGGGGTTGGCTCTGGAACAATTCGACCGATCCAACCAAAGAATTAAGGGCGCCAAGCCGGTGCCTCGATGCCCCTGCTGCGTCGCCAATCGGGCCAGCCGGAGCCCCGCTATCGAAAGGGATCCCCGGCCTCAGGCGGGTTGCACTTCGAATGAGCGAATATCGGCAGGAAGTTCGAGCCATGGGTGCTTGCTGCGGGTCCAAAGCTGCGACGAGGGGCGCCATGATGAAGCGTCATCGAGCGATCCGGCCGTCACAATGACGATGGTGGAGGACGGTTCTTTCTCTTGATATATCTGAGTGCCGCAGTCCGGACAGAAATGACTGTGCATCGGCCTTCCGCTGTCGGCAACGCGCGAGAACGTCTTGAGGGTGCCGCTCTTCAAAGTGAACTGGTTCTTGGCGAACAGGACATACATGCCAAAGGCGCTGCCTGTCTGGCGTTGGCATTCCGAACAATGACAGACGACCACGGTTTTCGGTTCTCCCGTGACCCCGTATCGCACCGAGCCGCATTGACAACCACCTTCGCGCAGCCTGCTCATCGGTTTCTCCCTTATTCGATGCGCCCTCACCTTACGCCCGGACGCGAACTTTGGCAGGTGGCAAAATCCCGGCCGAGGGAGGCCTCTCTACCCGTCCGCATCACAAGGTGGTTTAATTCACCGTCCGAGATATCAATGGCCTAAGAAGGCGGCACCCATGCCCGACACCACGATTCCCTCTCATTATCGTCTCCATGCCTTTGTCTGCACGACCATCCACAAGAACCGTCCGGGCCCCTCCTGCGGCGACCACGGAACGGAAGCGCTCAGATTGCATCTGAAGGCACGGGCCAGGGCCCTTGGCCTGGCCGATGTGCAGGTCAGCAGTGCCAGTTGCCTCGGCCGCTGCGACCTGGGGCCGCTGCTGGTGATCTATCCCGAAGCGGTGTGGTACAGCTTCAAGACGATTGCCGACCTCGACGAGATCCTTGACATCCATCTGGTCAAGGGCGGCAAGGTCGAGCGCCTGCTGGTGCCGCCGGAGCGCTCCCTACCCGCCACGGCGTGATTCCCAAAGTTAGGGCCTTCTGGCCAGTTCGAGCGTCGGATCGCCGGGCGGTGGCGCCGGCGTCACATGCCGTGTGCATGGCATCGTTCGCATCGCGTCCATCATTGCGATCCTCCCTGTCGATCCTCCCTGTCGATCCGCCGCTGCGGTCCGCGGCGATTCCGTCTGGTGCGTCCCAATGGGCTGCCGCCGGCAGTGGCCGGATGCGCGGCCTCGGCATGCGTCCGCAGCGTTGCAATTGTGACATTTATGTCGCGGCCGCGGGCCTTATGCGACTGGTACTAACACTTTCGGCTTAGCTGGACCTACCAATCGCCGGCGAGTTCCGGCAAACCCACACAAATATTAGGGGTCTGCCAAAGGGCGGGGCCCGTCGCGTGATGTCAGTCTGTCCCAACAGGAATTGAGGGATATCGATATGTTGATGAAGAACATGGTGGTCGGGGCTTTCGCCGGCCTTACCCTTTTGCTGGGGGCCAGTGCCTGGGCCGCCGAGACTCCGGCAGCCGCTCCGGCCTATGCGGCCAAGGGCGAGCAAACCTGCCTCAAATGCCACGACTCCGGCCATGTGGTCGACATCCTCAAGACCCCGCACGCGATGAAGGGCGACAGCCGTACGCCCTTCGCCAATCACGGTTGCGAGACTTGCCACGGAGCCAGCCCGGAACACGTCGCCAGCGCCAACAAGATCAAGGGCGACGAGAAGCCGGTGTCGCCGGCGATCCTCTACAGCGGTCCGAACGCGTCACCGGTCGCCGCTCGCAACGAGGTCTGCTTCGGCTGCCACAAGGACGGCGTCCAGAAGGCCTGGCTCGGCAGCCAGCACGACAGCAACCAGGTCGCCTGCGCCGATTGCCACACCATCCATGCGACCAAGGACCCGGTCCTGGTCAAGGAAACGCAGCCCCAGGCCTGCTTCACCTGCCACGCCCAGCAGCGCGCCGAGAGCTTCGAGTTCTCGCACCATCCGGTTCGCGAGGGCAAGGTGACCTGCTCCGACTGCCATAACCCGCATGGCTCGCGCGGTCCCAAGCTGCTGAAGGAACTGACCCTCAACCAGACCTGCTACAACTGCCATGCCGACAAGCGCGGGCCATTGCTGTTCGAGCATGAGCCGGTTCGCGAAGACTGCAGCAACTGCCACACCCCGCACGGTTCGAACGAGGCTCGTCTGCTCAAGCAGCGCTCGCCGTTCCTGTGCGACACCTGCCACATGAATGTCGGCGGTCCTCCGGGTTCTTCCTCCGGGATGCTCGGCGCCGGCCAGAACCTGACCGCCAATAATTTCCGCTTCAATGGCTCCAACGCCGCCCATGCCGGAGCCCGGGGATGCCTGAATTGCCACGTGCAGGTGCACGGGTCGAACAGCCCCAACGGCGCGGCATTGATCCGCTAGAAGCCACGACAGGATATAGAGGTGTGATATGATGGTTCGAAACACTCTCCGGGGCGCCGCCCTGGCCAGCACCTGCCTGCTGCCGCTGGCCGCCTTCGCGCAGACCGCCGACCTGAACAACGAAGTCAGCGTCGGAGTTCAGTACCAGAGCAGCAAATCCGCCATGTACGGTCGCTACAACGGCGACTGGGACCAGGGCTTCCGCTCCACCACCGACTTCCACCTGAAGGGCGGCGACGCCTGGGACTCCGGTAAAACCTACGGCTACGACGCCTACGGCAAGGGCCTCGACGTCTCGTCCGGGGCGATCGCGCCGGAAGGCACGGTGGGCTTCAAGGTCGGCCAGCAAGGGAAATGGGGCGCCGGCTTCAACTATGACGCCATCACCTATTTCCAGTCCGACAGCTTCAAGACCGTCTATGCCTCGGGCAGCGCCGGTGCGTTGAACAACGGCGTCGTCCCGGGGGGCTACAAGTCCTGGCAGGCCAACACCGTTCCGCTGTTGACCGAGGACGTCAAGACCCGCCGCGACCGCTTCACCGGGACCGGCAAATACGATCTCGGCAGCGGCTTCGAGGTCTCCGCCACGCTGTTCCATGAGCACAAGGAAGGCACCATGGAACAGTCGATGTCCATGGGCTCCACCACCAGCAGCCTCTATCCGCCCAATGCCACCCGGACCGCACCGAGCTCGCCGCTGACCGGCGCTCCCGCCGCCAGCACGGCGGCCGGCGCCCTCGGCGCATTGGTCTATTTCCCGCAGCCGATCGACTACGACACCGACCGCTACGACGCCAAGGTGAAGTACAAGGGCAGCAACCTGCAGTCGGAACTGGGCTACAGCTTCTCGAAATTCACCAATCAGAACCTGACCTTCACCGGCGTCGATCCGTTCTCGCTGGCCGGACCGGGGGCCACCGCGGCACAAACGGCACCCGGCGGGCTCTACGCCCTGCCCGGCCAGGCCGCCTTCGCCCTGCCGCCGGACAATTACCAGCATGCGGTCACCGCGGATGCCGGCTACAGCCTGACGCCCACCACCCAGCTGAGCGGGACCTTCCAATACGCCCTGCAGATCGCCGACAACCAGCTGTCCCCCAGTGGCCAGTTGCTCAATCCCAACCTGACGCCGACCGCGGCCCAGGCCCAGTTGCTCAACAATCCGATCGGGGGGACCACCAACAACTGGAACCCGACCGCCAAGATCATGAACGGCAACGTGACCCTGACCTCGCGGCCCTTCAACCATTTCGACGTCAAGGCCGCCTACAACATCAACACCTACGAGAACGATCAGTCCCGGACCGCGATGTTGCAGGCCGGCAGCGTCACCGAAAACACGGCGATCCCCGCCACCACCGCGGCGCAATTGGCGGCGACCAATTGTGCCGGGGCCAGCGTCGACGCCTGCACCATTCCCTGGGCCTGGACCAAGCAGAAGGTCAGCCTGGACGCCGGCTATTCCTTCCTGCCCGGGACGCGCTTCAGCCTCGGCTATGCGCTCCAGGACGTCGACCGCAAATACATGATGAACGACCACAGCATCGAGAACAGCGTCACGGCAAAATTCAATACCCGGCTCTCCAACAAACTGTTCGGGACCGTGTCGTTGGAGCATAGCGACCGCATTGCCCCCTCGCAGAACCTGGGGAGCCCCAACGCGCCGCTCGAGTTCAGCTCTTACTACCTCAACAATGGCGGGGCGGCGTGGTTCGACACTTCGCGCGTCGCCGACTCGGTCAACGCGAAAGTTCTGTACGCGGTCAGTGACAAGTTGAACTTCGGGCTGAACGGCCAGTGGGTGGTCGATCGCTATACCGCAGTCAACGCCGAAGGCATGAACTGGGATACCCGGGCCTCGGTCGGGCCGCAGGTCACCTACCGGCCGATTCCGTCGGTCAATGCCAGCCTGTTCTACAATTACCAGCAGAACCGCTACAACAGCCACTCGGTCTTCGGCACCATCTGCACGAACGCCACCGGGACGACGACCATCACCCAGGCCACCGCGGCAGCCCCGAATCCGACCTGTGCGGCCGGAACGACCGGCCAAAGCGGCGCCGGCTGGAATCAGACCAACAACGACGGCACCCATACCCTCGGGGCCGATGTCGAATGGCAGGCCATTCCGGACGTCCTCAAGATCGTCGCGTCGTATAACCTCTCCTACGGCGACATCAGCTGGGACTATGCGGACAACCTGTCGGGTTCCACCCTGGGGGCGATGAACGCCTACAACGCCTTCGCCTGGACCTGGCAGCCGATCCCGAACGCCACCACGATCATGAACAGCTTCAAGCTGCACGGGGAGTACAGCTTCACCCCCGCGATGTCGTTGTGGATGGGCTACACCTTCGAGCGGCTGACCAACAGCGACTACAACAACGCCGTGCAGCAGGCGAGCTATGCCTCCGCCCTGCTGTCGGGAGACTCCAACCCGAACTACAACGTCCATATCGTCTCGGCAGCGCTGCGCGTGAAGTTCTAAGCGCCGTCGCGATCCGATCATCTCTGGGGCAGCCCGCACCATCGGGCTGCCCCATTTCTTTGACCACCCGCCGGCGGTCTACCTTATATGGCGGCGGTGACCAAATGGGTCATCGGCAGGATCTCCCGTCCCTCCAGCAATGGCAGGCAATCGCCGGGGAATTCCTGGCGGAAACGGCCGCCTTCGTCGAGGACGCGACCGATGAAGGCGTCGAGCCCGGCCATGGCACCGGTTGGCAGGTCGTGCACCACCATCAACGCCCAAGGCTGGGTCCGGCACTGCGCCATTGCCACATCGACCCAGCCCTCGGGATTTTCCCAGTCGCGCGGGATGGCGTTCCACAGGACGCAGGTGTAACGGCCGGCCTTCAGGTAAGCCAGGGTGGTCGGGCTCAACAGATGCGGTCCGAGCTGGCCGCCTTTGCCGAACGGGCGGAACAGCCGCTGTGGATGGGTCAGTTCGTCGAGCAGGGATTGGGTCCGTCCGATTTCCGCCTCGGATGGGTCGACCTCGCCGCATTCGCCGAACGGAACCTTGTGGTTATAGGTGTGGTTGCCGATCCAGTGGCCCTCGTCATGGGCACGCTCGGCCAGGGCGCGCCGGTCCGGTGAGGCGAGTTTCCGGCCGAGCACGAAGAAGGTCGCCGCGACGTCCCGCCGACGGAGCGTGTCGAGGACGCCCGGCGTCACCTCGGGCTCCGGACCGTTGTCGAAGGTCAAGGTCACCTGCATGGGCCCCCCCTTGGACGATGTTGCGCCGCACCATGAGAAGCAAGTGGTTTGCCGGCTAAACTTTCTCAACCCCCCGGTGGCTAGCCGGCGTATTTGCGGGCGGCGGCGAACATGGCCCGGATATTCTCCACCGGCGTTTCGTCGGGAATGCCGAAGGCAGTGTCGAGGATCAGTTTGCCGCCCTTGTTCCAGACGTTGTCGACCAGATGCTTGACCGCCGCGTCGACTTGCTCGGCTGTCCCGGTGGTCATCAACGACGGCGACATGTTGCCGCGCAGCGCGACGACGTCGCCCAGCACCTCGCAAGCCTTGACCATGTCGGTCCGTTCGAACCAATAGAGGCACTTGCCTGCCGGTATGTCCTTGATGATCTCGAGCCGCTTGGTGCAATCGGATTCCCACATCGGCATGGGAATGACGCCGGCCTCGATCAATTCGATCATCATCTGGCGGAACGAGGGCCACCAGAACTCGCGGAATTGCTTTTCCGACATGAAGGCGTCGGGCGCCCAATGGATCGGGATGAAGACGATCGGGTTGCCTGTCGCCTTGGCCGCGCCGATGGTCATGCGGGTCAAGAACTTCTGCGCTTTCTCGAGCATCTTGTGCAGCTTGGCCTTGTGCCGATAGAGATCCTTCATCATCCCGGTGCTGCCCCGGAAATAGTCGGCGATCAGGTCGTAGGGAGCGGCGGAGGTGGCCAGATAGGACAGCGGATAGCCGAGCGCGGTCATGTTCTGGGTGAAGGCCGCTTGCTGGAGGGCCAAACGATCGGCCTCTTCGCCGACCTTGATCAGGTTCTCGAGGGCTTGTCTGAGACGCGGTCGGGCGAAGTTCCGCATCGCTCCCAGCAGGCGAAAGTAGTGCAGGCCGGGAAATGCCGGCATCTCGTCGAGTCCTTCGAACGCTTCGCCGATGCGTGGCAGATATTTCTGCAGATAGAAGCCGGTGGGGTCGAATTCGAACTCGTCGTATTCGTCCGGCGTCATGTATTCCCGATCGAGGTACTGATAGGGCTGATTGTCGCCGACCCCGTGACCCGGCCATTGCAGCTGCTTGTAGCCGGCCGCGTCGAGGACGCGCCCCGAGGCAGTTTGCAGCACGAACGGGCTATGGATGTCCGGTTCGAACTCCAGCACCGCCCGGGTGGCGATCGCCGCAGCCTTTTCGCCGTCGTACATCAGCTCGCGGTTGCTGATGCCGCCGTATTTGGCCAGCCAGAAGGTGGCGAACATGCCCACCGGCATGCGGTCGGGCTGGCGCAGCTCGATGCAGTCCATGACGCGCTTCCAGCGGGCGTCGTAGGCGGCTTTGGCTTCCGGCGTCTGCTCATTCATCCCTGTCATCATCGCCTCCTTGGACGTCTGCGAGTGACCGCAGTTCTTGCCAACAACGCTAATGCCTTATGGTTGATATGTCAACCAAACAGCCGCCATTCGGCCTTTTCCGCCAGCGCTGTCTATACCAGCTTGGTGGTCTTGATCCGTTTGGCGCCGATGCGCGGCAGGGCGGTGCCGGTGGCGGGTATCGCTTCGGTATTGGCCAGCATCCGCCGCAGCAGGCCCATCAGGGTGTCGCATTCCGCCGCCGACAGCCCGGTCAATAGCTGGTCTTCGCGGGCCAGCGCGACTGCCAAGATGCGGTCGTGCAAGGCGTAGCCGGCCGTGGTCAGCGTCACCACGCTGCGCCGACTATCCTGCGGGTCGGCCTCGATCTTGACATGACCATTCTCGTCGAGGACCCGCAAGGTTCGGCTGACCAAGGCCTTGTCATAGCCCATGACCTGGCAGATCCGGTTGGCGGAAATCCCCGGTTCGATCGCCAGCATGGCCAGCAGACGCCATTCGGTGATTCCGACGCCGAACATGCGCCGATATGCCGAGGACGCGCCATGCGACAACTTATTGGAAATGAAAGTGATGAGGGCAGGGACATAACGCTCGAGGTCGAGAACGGTGCGTTTCTGTGACACGGCAACTTTCCAATGATCAGGCGGTCGCGGGGATCGGTGCGCAACCTTCGGTAGGATAATGGTGACGAGCGCCTTTTCAAGGCGAGGCCGCAGTTGCCGTTGCTTAGGGGCTGCCCAAATAGGCGCGGATGACCGCCTCGTCCTTCAGCACCGTCTCGGGCGGGCCCTCGGCCAGCGACCGGCCATAGTCGAGCACATGAATGCGGTCGGCCAGATCGGCCACCATTTGCATGTCGTGTTCGATCCACACCATGGCCATGTCCAGGCGGTCGCGGATCTTCAGGATGAAATAAGCCAGGTCCTCGCGTTCCTCGCGGGTCAGCCCGGCCGAAGGCTCATCCAGCAGCAGCAGGGTCGGCTCGGCGGCCAGGGCGCGGGCGAAACCGACGATCTTCTGCAGGCCGAAGGGCAGGGCCCCGACCGGCGTATCCCGGTAGGCTTCGATCTCGACGAAACGGATGACCTCGTCGACGGCGGCCCGATGGCGTTCCTCCTCGCGACGGGCGGCCGGCAGACCCAACAATTCGCCCCAAGGGGTGGTGGCGATCCTGGTGTGGCGGGCGATCATCAGATTGTCGCCGACGGTCATCTGGGGGACCAGTTCGCCATGCTGGAAGGTGCGGCCGACGCCCAGCGCCGCCACCCGATGCGGGGCCAGGCCAAGCAGCGAGCGGCCGCGGTAGCGGATGTCGCCCTTGGGCCGGTAGATGCCGCTGATGCAGTTGAACACCGAGGTCTTGCCGGCGCCGTTGGGGCCGATCAGAGCGAACAGTTCGCCGGCCCGGACGCTGAAGGATACCGAGTTGAGCACGGTAAGGCCGCCAAAGCTCAGCGACACGCCGTCGAGAACCAGTTGTTCGCTCATTGGCACGCCCCGGGCCGGGTCCGCCCGTCACGGTAGCTGCGCCGTTCGCCGGCGGCAGTGCCCAGATAGTAGCGCTGGATGTCGGTATCGGCGGCCAGGGTCGCCGCCGGGCCGGCCGCTGCGACCCGTCCGTTTTCCAGGACATAGGCATGGTCGGCCATCTGCAGAGCAAAGGCGGCACTCTGCTCGACCAGCAGGATGGCCAGGCCCAGTTCGCTGCGGATGGTCTTCAGCCGTTCGCCCAATTCGCCGACAATGATGGGGGCCAGGCCCAGGGACAACTCGTCGATCAGCAGCAGTTCGGGCCCGCACAACAGGGCCGCACCGACCGCCAACATCTGCCGTTCGCCGCCCGATAGCAGGCCGGCCTCGCTGGAACGGCGGGCCGCCAGTCGGGGGAAATGCTCGTAGACCAATTGCTCGCGGCGGCGCCGTTCGGCTGTGCCGGCCGCCGCCGTCACCACGGCGGCAAGGTTCTCGGCCACGGTGAGATTGGGGAACACCTTGTCGCGCTCCGGCACCAGGACGATGCCGCGCCGCGTGATGAGATGGGGCGGCAGGGTCTCGATGGCGGTCCCGCGGTGGCGGATGCAGCCGCCGGTGACCCGCGCCTGGTCGAGGCCGACGAAGCCGGAGATGGCGCGCAGCGTGGTGGTCTTGCCGGCCCCGTTGACCCCCAGGATGGCGACGATCTGACCCGCCTGGACGGTCAAGTCGATCCCGTGCAGCGCCACGATGCTGCGCTGATAGGTGACGCCCACCGCCTCGAGGGTGAGCAGGGGCGGCGCGATCATGGCCGGCCCGCCTTGGCCGAGGCCGGTCGCCAGCGCCGCCACAGGCCGATCAGCCCCTGCGGTTCGAACACCAGAAAGAAGATCATCACCAGGCCGAAGGCGGCGTAGTTGCTGGCGAACATCGCCCCGGCATAGCGATCGGCATGCGGCAGGGTCGACAGGGCGGCTTCGATGCCGTAGGGAAACAGGGTGACGAACAGAGCGCCGAGGATGGCGCCGCCGAGCGAACCCATGCCGCCGATGATGATCATCGCGACGTATTGGATCGACAGGTAGAGCGAGAACGCCTCGATGGAAACGAAGCCGCGGTAATAGGCGAACAGACCGCCGGCCAAGGCGGTGAAGGCCGAACTGATGACGAAGGCCAGCAGTTTATGCCGTGCCACCGCGATGCCAAGGGCGGCGGCCACCGTCTCATGGGCGCGGATCGCCGCCCAGGCCCGCCCGGTGCGCGACCGCACCAGGTTGCGGCAGGCGAGCAGCACCGCCATGGCAACCACCAGCAGCAGGATGTACCAGGCCCGCCCGCCATAGAGCTCGTGACCGAACAGGCGCGGTGGATCCACCATGATGCCGGTGGACAGGCCGCGCAGGGTTTCGTATTCGCCGCCCAGATAGATGACGATGAAATGCAGCGCCAGGCTGCTGACCGCCAGATAGAGGGCGCGCAGGCGCAGCGACGGCAAGCCGAACAGCAGGCCGAGGAGCGCGCCGGCGATGGCGGCGGCGGGCAGCGTCACCCAGAATGGTGCGGTCGCTTCCTTGACCAGGATGCCGACGGTGAAGGCTCCGGCGGCCAGCAGACCGGCATGGCCGAGCGAGACTTGACCGGCAAACCCGGTCAGCAGCATCAGCGACAGGGCGCCGATGCAGGCCAGCAGGACCTGGCAGCCGAGGTCGAGCAGCAGCGGCGTCGTCGCCAGCGGCAGCAGCAGCAGGACGAGCCCGGCCGCAGCCAGCAGAGCGGTCCGAAGGAGCGGGCGGCGGGCGGCCTCAGACACGGTCGAGTTCCTCGCGGCTGCCGAACAGGCCCCAGGGCCGGGCCAAGAGTACCGCCATCAGAATGAGGAACGGCACCACGTCCGACAGCAAAGGGTCGACATACTGGATCAGCACCACTTCGGCTGTGGCGACGATGAGCGCCCCCAGCAGGCTGCCCAACAGGCTGTCGAGGCCGCCGACCAGGGCGACCGGGAAGGCCTTGAGGCCGATGGTGGCCATGGTGGTGTCGAGGCCGGAATCCAGCGCGATGAGGATGCCGGCGACGGAGCCGGTGAAGGTCGACAGGCCCCAGGCGACCGCATAGATGCCGTTCAGGTTGATCCCGCGCTGCGCCGCCAGCAGCGGATTCTGACCGGCGGCCCGCATGCGGATGCCCCAGCGGCTGAAGCGCAGGAAGGCGAACAGCCCGCCGTAAACGGCGCCGGTGGTCAGGACCAGGGCGAGCGACAGGGTGGAAATGCGCCCCCCGCCAAACAGGGTGATGGGCGGATTGGCGAGGCCGAGGCTTTGCGCCGGATGCTGTTGCTCGGCCGACCACAGCAGCACCACCAGCCCGCGCAGCAGGATGCCGAGGCCGATGGTTGTGAGCACCGCGGCCAGGGCCGGCTGGCCGGTCAGCCGACGCATCAGGAACAGATGGACCAGCACCCCGACGCCGAGGCTGAGAGCGGCGGCCAGCCCCACCGCCAACAGCGGCGGCAGGGCCGACGCGCTGGCCACCGTCACCAACAGATAGGCGCCGACCATCATCAACTCGCCATGGGCGAGGTTGAGCACGCGGCTGACCCGGTAGATCAGCACATAGCCGCAGGCGATGAGCGCGTAGGTCGCCGCCAGGACCACGATATTGACTGCCAGCTGCATGCTCGGGCTCCGGCTGCTCCGGGCCGCTCAATGCACCTCGTAGGCGGTCCAGTCCTTGACCACCTCGATGCCATTGCTCGCCGGGTTCCACCGATAGACCCGGTAATATTGGCGGGTGCGGAAATGGTTGTCCGCCGTCCATTCGAGGGGGCCGCCGCGCAGGCCCTTGGTGTCGACCTTCAGATGCGACATGGCGGCCAGCACCTTCTCGGGGGTCGCCGGCCATCCGGCTTGCTTCAGGGCCGCTTCGACCACCATGCCGGCGATCCAGCCTTCGGTCATCAGATTGGCGGCATAGGTGGAATTGGCCGCCGTGGCGGTGGCCGTGATGTCCTGCTGCACCGGAAGCCTGTCGCTGAACAGCGCGTTGGCGCCGATGGCGTAGAACTTGCCGTCCTTCAGGCGCGCCAGCTCGCCCTCGGTCTCGATATGGCCCCAGCCGATGTAATTGCCCTCCCAGCCCAATTTGCGCAGGGCTTCCAGGGTCTTCACCTCGGTCACCCAGGGCGCCCAGGAATAGACCCAATCGGGCGAGGCCTGCTGCAACTTGGTGGCGAACGGCGTGTAATCGGGGGCCGCCGGCGGCACGATCTCCTTGTCCACCGCCTTCATGCCCATCTCGCCGGCCAGCCCCTCGGCGTAGTCGATCTCGCCGCGCGACAGTGGGATGGACATGGCGGCCAGGCCGAGATTGATGCTGGTGCCGGACTTCTCCTTGACGAAGGCCAGGGTGGCGCGGCTGTCGAACTGGGACGCGAAGGCGGTGGTGCAGAATAGGGTCGGCTGCGCCGGGGGATAGACTTCCTTGGGGCAGACCGACGCGGCGAACAGCAACGGCACGCCGGCCCGCTGCGACTCGGCGATCATCGGCGCGTAGGTCGAGGACAGGCTGGTGTTGAGCAACAGCAACAGGTTGTCCTGGCCCAGCAGCTTCTTGGCATTGGTGGCGCCCATCGACGGCTGCCCCTGGTCGTCCTGGACGATCAGGTGGATCGGATGGCCGTTGACCCCGCCCGCCGCGTTGACCTTGTCGATATAGAGACGCAACGCCTCGACCGCCGGGGCGTAGGTGCCGGCCACCGGCCCGGTGATGGCGCCGCTGAGGCCGACCGCGTATTCGTCGGCGGCCTGGGCTGGAACCGCGACCAGTAGGGCACAGACGGCCAGGCTCGATAGAATGGACTTCTGCATGACGTTCTCCCCGTTGTTGCCCATCTGCGATCCGCACCCCTGTTCTTTTGTGCCGGGGTTGCTGACTTGTCCCGCGGCTGCGGCGGAGGATCGGATGGTCTAGCCCTCTTCGGGCATAGTTGACATATCAACATAGTCTCGATAGCTTGGTCAACGCCGCTTTTGCATGGCCGACAAGGCATTATCATCGGCCACAGATGCGAAAGCGACTGAATAGCAATAACCGCCGAGAGCGGTATCACACGGGAAGGAAGGTTCAGATGAGCGCGCCAGCGTTGCCGCATCCCGGCTGTCCGACATCGGCGGTCGATCCGTTTTCCCGGGCGTTTCTGCTCGATCCCTATCCGTTCCACCAGGAACTGCGCGAGGCCGGACCGGTGGTGCATATCGACGCCTACGGTCTGTGGGCGATGGCGCGCCATGCCGAGGTCGCGGCCAGCCTCAACGACTGGCAGACCTTCTGTTCCTCGGCCGGGGTCGGCTTGAGCGACTTTCGCAAGGAGACGCCGTGGCGCCCGCCCAGCCTGGTGCTGGAGGCCGATCCGCCGTTGCATACCCGCACGCGGACGGTGCTGGCCCGCGTCCTGTCGCCCAACGCCATCCGCGAACTGCGCGCCGGTTTCGAGCGCGAGGCCGAGTGCCTGGTCGACCGCCTGGTGGCGGCCGGCCAGTTCGACGGCATCAAGGACCTGGCCGAAGTCTATCCGCCCAAGGTGTTCGGCGACGCCGTCGGTCTGCCGGCGGAGGGGCGCGAAAACCTGTTGCCCTATGGCGGCATGGCGTTCAACGCCTTCGGTCCGCGCAACGAACTGTTCGAGACCGCCTTCGCCAATGCGGCGCCGGTCATCGGCTGGATCACCGCGATGTGCCGGCGCGACGCCGTCGCCGCCGACGGCCTGGGGGCCCGCATCTTCCAGGCGGCCGACAGCGGCGAGTTGAGCGAAGAGGAAGCCGGGTTGTTGCTGCGTTCCTTCCTCACCGCCGGGGTCGACACCACCGTCAACGCCCTTGGCAACGCCCTGTTCTGCTTCGCCGAGCATCCCGACCAGTGGGCCCTGCTGCAGGCCAATCCGGCTCTGGCGCGCAACGCCTTTGAGGAAGTGCTGCGCTTCGAGGCGGCGGTGCAGACCTTCTTTCGCACCACCACGCGGCAGGTCGAGGTATCGGGCACCACCATTCCCGAAGGGGCGAAGGTGCTGCTGTTCCTGGGCGCCGCCAACCGCGATCCGCGCGCCTGGCAACGGCCCGACAACTTCGACATCAACCGCCGCGTGGTGGGCCAAATGGGATTCGGCACCGGAATTCACGGCTGCGTCGGGCAGATGGTGGCACGTCTCGAAGGCGAGATCATCCTGGCCAGCCTGGCCCGCAAGGTTCGCCGCATCGAGCGCAACGGGCCGCTGCAGCGGCGCCTCAACAACACCCTGCGCGGCCTGGATGCGCTGCCGCTGCGGGTCACGCCGGTCTGACGGGCCATGGCGACGATGCCCGACCCGATCATCATCGTCGGCGCCGGCCAGGCCGGATTGCAGATTGCCGAGGCACTGCGGGCCGAAGGCTATGACGGGCCGCTGCTCCTGCTCGGCGACGAGGCGCATCCGCCCTATCATCGGCCGCCGTTGTCCAAGGATTTCCTGGCCGGCCGGGTCGACGACGGCCAGTTGCTGATCCGCAATGCCGAGGTCCTGGCCCGCAAGGGCATCGCGTTCTCCGCCGGCAGCACGGTGACCGCCATCGACCGGCCGGCCCGTCGGCTGTTGCTGGCCGACGGGCGGCACCTCGCCTATGGCGGGCTGGCTCTGGCCACCGGCGCCCGGTTGCGCCGCCTGGCCATCGATGGCGCCCAGTTGCGGGGCGTGCTCGGGCTGCGCGGTTTGGACGATGCGCGGCGGCTGAAGGCGGCGCTGGCCGCGGCCGATCGGGTCGTCGTGATCGGCGGCGGCTTCATCGGCCTGGAGGTCGCCGCCACCGCCCGCCAGCTCGGCAAGGCGGTGACCGTGGCGGAAAGCCTCGACAGGCTGATGGCGCGGGCGGTGACGCCGCCGCTCTCCGAGTTCTTCGCGGCGCTGCACCGGGCGAGGGGCGTCGATCTTCGTTTGGGCTGCCAGATCACCCGGCTGACCGGGGCGGACGGACGGGTGACGGGAGTGGTGACGGCCGATGGCGAGGTGGTGCCGGCCGATCTGGTGGTGTTCGGCATCGGCATCCTGCCCAATGCCGAACAGGCCGCCGCCTGCGGCCTGGCCTGTGACGGCGGGATCGTCGTCGACGCTTGCGGCCGCACCAGTGATCCGGCCATCGTCGCGGCCGGCGACTGCACGGCCCGGCGGCTCGCCGACGGGCGGCTGCTGCGCCTCGAATCGGTGCAGAACGCCGTCGAGCAGGGCAGGGCCGCCGCCGCCGCGCTGCTTGGCCGCGACCGTCCGTTTGCCGCCAGCCCTTGGTTCTGGTCCGATCAGTACGAGGTCAAGCTGCAGATGGCCGGGCTGTCGGCCGGGCATGACCAGATGGTGCTGCGGGGCGTCCCCGAGCAGGCCGCGTTCTCGATCTTCTATTACCGGGCCGGGGTGTTGCTGGCGGTGGACTCGGTCAACCGGCCGCAGGATCCCATCGCCGCCCGCAAGCTGCTCGACAAGGGGCGGTCGCCCAGCCCCGAGCAGGCGGCCGACCCGGATTTCGCGCTTGTTTCGCTGCTGAGCTGATTGTCTTTCAGGGGGACCGGCGTCCCCCCGGTCTGCGCCGCGGAGCGGCGGATATGCTGGGCTTCCGGCTCCACCGGACCGCTGGCACGGAGCCACTAATTTCTTCCGAGCAGGCCCCGCCCGTTCAAGACCGGCCGCGGATCGATCATGTTCTTGGCCAGCGCGGCGGTCTTCTCGCCGAGGCCGAAGGCCAGGGCCATCAGCTGGGTGAAATAGAGGACGGGAACGGGGCCGGCATCGCTGGCGAGCGGCATCTGCGGCTGCCGATCGTCGAGATTGGTGTGGCACAACGGACAGGCCACGACGATCAGGTCGGCGCCGGCGGCCTCGGCCCCGGCGACGATCTTGGCGGACAGCTCCAAGGCGATCTCGGTCCTGGTCACCGACAGGCTGGCGCCGCAGCACGAGGTCTTGTGGCCCCAGTCGACCGGGCTCGCCCCGAGGGCGGCGACCAGGTGGTCCAGGACCATCGGATATTCCGGCTGGGCGGCGCCGGTCACGCCGGGCGGCCGCATCAGCAGGCAGCCGTAATAGCAGGCCACCTTGAGCCCGGTGAGGGGGCGGGCGGTCTTGGCGCCGATGGCGTCCAGGCCGATCTTGTCGACCACCACATCGACGAAGGTGCGGACGTCGATCTCCTGCTGGAAATCATGTCCGATCTTGGCCGCCAGCTCGGCCTTCAGCGTCGGATTCTGCGCCACCTCGTGCTGCGCCGCCTTCAGGCGGTTGAAGCACGAGGCGCATGGCACCGCCACTTCGTCCATGCCGCTCTGCTCGATCAGGGCCAGGTTGGTCAGCGGCAGTTCCACCGCCAGCCGCGAGTCGACCCGATGCGCCGGCGACGAACCGCAGCACAGCCATCCTTCCGGCTCGACCAGTTCGAGATCCAGCGTCCGCGCCACCGCCCGAACCGTCGAGTCGTATTCGGCGGCCAGGGAATGCAGCGAACAGCCGGGGTAGTAGCCGATCTGATTGGGCGTTTTTGTCTTAGTGGCGCCGGCCTCCGTGCCGGCGATGCCGGCAACGCCGGCACGGCGGCCGGCGCTACTGCTCTGCCGGCGCACCACCTCGGGCAGGAGCTTGATCTTGCCCTTGCGGATCA
>CAIOJO010000462.1 GCA_903858635.1 uncultured Telmatospirillum sp.
CACGGAGGCCGGCGCTACTGCTCTGCCGGCGCACCACCTCGGGCAGGAGCTTGATCTTGCCCTTGCGGATCATCTCCAGGCCCATCCGCAGGTCCTTCAACGGGTGGCCGCTGCGCAGGTTCATCTCGGCCATCAGCCCCAGCTCGTAGGTGCGGCCCAGCCGATGGACGTTGCGCAGGAAGATCTCGGTGAACAAGGCCACTTCGGGAACCTTGGGCGCAATGCCGCGGGCCCGTGATTCGGCTGCCAGGCAATCCATCACCCGGGCCACGTCGATGCCGTTCGGGCAGCGCGTCGTACAGGTCGCGCAGCCGACGCAGAGCCACGGCGTCTTGGCCTCGAGGGCAAGCTGGTCGAGGCCGAGTTGGGCGGCCCGCAGCACCTGGTTCGGCGTGAGATCGAAGTGACTGGCCAGCGGGCAGCCGGAGCTGCATTTGACGCATTGGTAACAGGAGAAGACGTTCTCGCCCGTATCGCTCTGGATCAGTTCGGCCAGGGTCACTCCGGCGGCGGGCATCAGGCGCTTTCCGATACGACGGCCGGCGTTTCGAAGGTCGGCCGGGGCAGGAGTCCCGCTCGCTCGGTGATGACGGAAACCGCCTCTTCCCATTCGATGGCCATCAGATGGATGCCGGCCACGCCTTCGATCTCCCGCATCTGCGCGATGGTCTCGACACAGATGCGGATGCCCTCTTCCTTATAGGCGGCGGCGCGCGCCTTCTTGTCCGCGATGCCTTGTCCGGCCGCTTCCATGCGTTCGACGATGGCGTCGGGCACGTCCATGCCGGGAACCTGGTCGCGCATGTAGCGGGCCGCCGCCGGCGACTTCAATGGCCCGACGCCGGCCAGGATGCGCAGTTGCCGATGCACGCCCAGTTCGACCACCTTGGTCATGAACTGGCGGAACCGCGGCACATTGAACACCAGCTGGGTCTGAATGAAGTCGGCCCCGGCTTTCGCCTTCTTGGCCAGGCGGTAGGGCCGCCAATCGAAGGGATCGCCAAACGGATTCTCGGCCGCCCCGACGAAGAAGCGGGGGCTTTGTCCTTTGATTTCCTCGCCGCATTGGAAGCGGTTGTGGTCGCGCAGGCCCACCACCATCTGCACCAGCTGCAGCGAATCCATGTCGTGGACATTCTTGGCCTGGGGGTGATTGCCGAAGGTCTGGTGGTCACCGGACAGGCACAGGATATTGCGCATCCCCAGGGCATAGGCGCCCAGCAGGTCGGACTGCATGGCCAGCCGATTGCGGTCGCGACAGGTCATCTGGATCACCGGCTCCAGCCCTTCCTGCCAGGCCAGTACGCCAGCGGCGATCGACGACATGCGGACGATGGCGGTCTGGTTGTCGGTGATGTTCACCGCGTCGGCGCAGCCCCGCAGCAGCCTGGCTTTATGGCGCACCGCCTCGGCATCGGCGTTCTTCGGGGGGCCCAGTTCGGTCGTCACGGCGAAATGGCCGGCTTTCAGGACCTTTTGCAGATTGGACAGGGCGCCGTCGCTGTCGTTCATTCCTTGATGTCCGGTTGCGGCAGTTTCAGATCGGCCCGCACCACCTTGCGCGGACCGCCGTCACGGCTGCTGCGCCAATCCTTGGCCGGGGTGATCTCCATGATCAGATGCAGGCGGTCCTGGGCGGCGAGCTTCTGGTAGATCAGCTGCCAGGCGCAGTCCGGCGCCGAGTCGCCGCAGCCGACCTCGCATTTGCCCTGGGACGAGCCGCCGCAGGGGCCGTTCAGCAGTTGCTTCGAACAGCGCGCGATGGGGCAGATGCCGCCCGTCAGGCCGAGCAGACAATTGCCGCAGGCGGCGCAGCGTTCGACCCATTCGCCGTGTTCGGCCGGCATCCCCATGAACTTGGTGTTGAGGCCGGGCACCACCACCGCATCGGGGTAACGTTCGGCCAAGGCCTGCACACCGATGCCGCAGCCGATGGACAGCACCACATCGGCCTTCTCCACCGGGCCGCGGATGGCGTCCAGATATTCCCATTCGCACTGCCGCTGTACCGTCACCTCGGTCACCGCCGCCGGCTGGCCGTCCATTTGCGCGGCCATGCGCAGCAGCGAGCCGAGGACTCCGGCCTCCTTGGCGCCACCGGCGAAGCAGACGGTGACGCAGGTGCCGCAGCCGACCACCAGCACCTGCTTGGCATCGCCCACCAACTGCCGGATCTCGTCCAGGGCTTTCTGTTCGGCGACGATCATCGGGCGGATCTCCTGCCATCGGTCCCGGTTTCACTGTGGCGGGCCGTGTGCCTTGGTCCGTGTAATCCGTGTCTGAATGGCACAGCGTCGGCCACAGAAAAATCCTGCCCAATGGCGTTCGAACGATGGAGTTCGGGCATCACGGCGTTCCCTCGTTTGCTTTCGGCCGCCGCAACGGGCTCGGGCCCAGTTTCCGCACCGTTGCGTCCATCTCGCGGACCGCCTCGGCCCAGCGATTGCCCATCGCCGACGACATATTGAACATGCGCACCCGTTCCGGTTCGAGGCCGATGCTCGCCAGCAGAGTCTGGCCGTGAACGACGCGTCGCTTGGCGTTGAGATTGCCCTGCTGGTAATGGCAGTCGCCCTCCATGCAGCCGGCGACCATCACCCCGTCGGCGCCCTTCTCGAAGGCGTCGAGGATCAGCTGCAGGTCGAGCTTGCCGGTGCAGGGCAGCTTCACCACCTTGACGCTGTCGGGATACTGGAAGCGCAGCGAACCGGCCATGTCGGCGGCGGCGTAAGCACAGTAGTGGCAACAGAAGGCCACGATATTGATGTCGTCCGGCGCAGGCCCCTCGGTCTTCATCTCATCGGCAAGCATGGGCGCTTCCTTCGAACAAGGCGTCGACCTTGGCCATGACCTGGGCGTCGCGGTAATGCATGACACTGATGGCCTTGGCCGGGCATTCCGCGGCGCAGGACCCGCAGCCCTGGCAAATCGCCGGCTCGATAAAGGCTGCTCCGCCCAGACCGCCGATCCCCGCGATCTCGAAGCTGATCTTCGGCACATGGTAGGGACAGATGCGGACGCAGGTCAGGCAGCCGGTGCAATTCTCGGCCACCACCGTGGCCACCGCACCCCCCGCCATCAGCGATTCCTGGGCCAGGATGTTGGCGGCGCGCGAGGCGGCCGCCCGCGCCTGGACGATGGTTTCGTCGAGGAATTTGGGGTAATGCGCCGCGCCGGCGACGAACAGGCCCTCCGAGGCGAAATCCACCGGACGCAGCTTGACATGCGCTTCCAGGAACCACCCGTCCGCGTCGAGCGGGACCTTCAATTTGGTGCCGAGTTCGCGCGCCCCGTCGGCCGGCACCATCGGCGTGCTGAGCACCAGCAGGTCGGCGGAAAGCTCGAGGTCGAGCCCGAGGATAGGGTCATGGACGCGGACGAGAACTTTCTCGTCATTCCCACTTTGCTTTTCAGTGGGACCGGCGTCCCTGCCGGTCTGCGCCGCGGAGCGGCGGAAATGCTGGGCTTCCGGCTCCGCCGGATCACCGGCACGGAGGCCGGTGCCACTATTTCCTTGCAGCGCCATCACCGGCCGGTGCGCGTCGTCGAAGCGGATGAACCGCACTCCTTGCCGCCGCGCCTCGGCGTAGATGCGCTCCTTGAAGCCGTAGGTGCGGATGTCCTTGTACAGCACGGTGACCGTTGCCCGCGGGTTGGCGGCCTTGAGCTGCAGGGCGTTCTTCAGGGCGGTGGTGCAGCACAGGCGGCCGCAATAGCGTTCGGCCGGCCCGACGCATTGCAGCATGACCACCGACTGCGGCGGCCGGTCGCCACTGGCCAAGGCGGCCTCGAATTGCTGCTGCGTCAGGATGCGCCGGTCGGTTCCCAACCCATGGTCGTCACCACGGTATTCCTTGCCGCCGGTGGCCACGATGGTCACCCCATGCTGGATCATGGCGCCGTCGGTCAGGCGGCTGGTGAAGTTGCCGAGAAAGCCGGTGGTCTCCACCAGCTCGGTCTGCAAATGGACGGCGATGCGGTGATTGGCGCCAACGCGGGCGACAATTTCTGCCAGGAAGACGCCCGGATCGCCGGGGCCCTCGAAGGTGAACAGGTGGCGCAGATTGCCGCCCAGCCGGTCGTCCCGCTCCACCAGATGAACCGGGAATCCCTGGTCGGCCAGGGTCAGCGCCGCCGTCATTCCGGCCGGGCCGCCACCGAGCACCAGGGCCGAGTGCTCGATGGGAACCGGCACCGTGTCGAGGGCTTCCAGGCCATCGACCCGGGCCACCGACATCCGCACCAATTCCTTCGCCTTGCGCGTCGCCGCGGCCCGATCGCCGGAATGCACCCAGGAACACTGGTTGCGGATATTGGCCATCTCGAACAGATAGGGATTGAGACCGGCCTGCCGGATGGCATCCTGGAACAACGGCTCGTGGGTGCGTGGGGTGCAGGCGGCGATCACCGCGCGATTGAGGCCGAGCTCGCCCACCCGCTGGCCGATCGCCGCGATGGAATCCTGCGAACAGGCATAGAGCACCGTCTCGGCATGGGTGACGTTGGGCAGGCCGCGCGCCGCGGCCGCCACCGCGGCCACGTCGACGAAGCCGGCAATGTTGGTGCCGCAGTGACAGACGAACACGCCGACCTGGGGCACTTCGCCGGCCACGTCGCGCTCGGCCGGGTAGATGCGTTCGCGGGCCAGCTCGCCGCGCGCGGCGGCCAGCATGGCGGCCGCCTGCCCGGCGGCGGCCGAAGCGTCGACCACCGTTTCGGGGATGTCCTTCGGCTGGCGGAACGGGCCGGCGGCGTAGATGCCGGGCCGCGAGGTCTGCAGCGGATCGGACGGGGCGGTCAGGCAGAAGCCGTTGGCGTCGAGATCGACCCCGAGCTGGCCCGCCAACTGCCGGATCTCCGGCGCGATTTCCATGCCGACCGAGAGGACGACAAGGTCGAACCCCTCCTCGGTGACGGCACCCTGTTCCGACAGATGCCGCAGCACCAGGTCGTGGTTGTTGGCGGTTTCGGCGATGGCCGAGATGCGGCAGCGGTGATACTGCACGCCGTATTTCTCGCGGGCGCGCCGGTAGTATTCCTCGTAATTCTTGCTGAAGGCGCGCATGTCCATCATGAACACGTGGACGTCGATGTCCGGTTCGTGTTCCTTGGCCATGATCGCTTCTTTGGCGGCGTACATGCAGCACACCGCCGAGCAGTAGTCATGGCTCTGATCGCGCGAGCCGATGCATTGCAGGAAGGCGATCTTCTTTGCCTTGATGCCATCGGATGGCCGTCTGACATGGCCGCCGGTGGGACCGGAGGCCGATAGCAGCCGCTCGAACTGCAGCGAGGTGACGACATTGGGGAAGCGGCCGAAGCCGAATTCCTGCGACAGCCGGGCATTGTAGGGCTGGTAGCCGGGGGCCAGGATGACGGCGCCGACCTCGACCGTCTCGATCCGTTCGACCTCGTCGTGGTTGATCGCCTTGGCTCCGCAGGCGCTGACGCAGGCCAGGCATTCGGAGCAAATGCCGCATTCCAGGCAACGGGTCGCTTCGGCCCGCGCTTCCGCCTCGGAATAGCCGAGCTCGACCTCGACGAAATCGCCGCTGCGCGATGCGACCGCCATCTCCGGCATGGGCACCCGCGCGGTCGGCCGGATCCGGCCATCCCGCAGCTTGGCGTCGAGTTCGGCCTGGCTCAGGGCGGCGACCGGCAAGGCCGGCTTGGCGTCCGCCGCGGCCACTCCGTCGCGCAGGTAGCGGTGGATGGCTTGGGCGCTCTTGCGCCCGCTGGCGATGGCCTCGATGGCGAAGGCGGTGCCGCTGGTGCAGTCGCCGGCGGCGAACACGCCGGCATGGCCGGTGGCCATGCTGTCGCCATCGATCTCGACGGTCTTCTGTTTGCTGACGCGGACGGCAGAATCGGCCGGAACGATGCCGAGGCCGACCCGTTGACCGATCGAAAAGATCAGGACGTCGCCGGGGATGACCAAGTTCCGGTCGGAGATGACGGTGGCGGTGTTGCCGTCGAAACGCACCCGCTCGCATTCCAGTCCGGCGACGCCCCCCGCGCCGTCGTCGAGGACGCGCAGGAAGTTGAGGCCGATCTCGATCTCGATGCCTTCGTCGCGGGCCGCCTGCTGCTCGTGCAGGCTGGCCGGCATGCGGCCGGAGCTGCCGCGTACCGCCATGCGGACCTGGCGCGCGCCCAACCTGACGGCGGTCCGCGCCACGTCCACCGCCACATCGCCGCCGCCGACCACGATGACATCCTTGCCGGCGATGCGGGCCTTGGGATCGACCTTCGCGGCGCCTTCCTGATCACCGTCGGCCCGTTTCATCTCGGCCAAGCGCACGTCGCGCAGGAAGGCCGTGTTGATCAGCACGCCCTCCAGATCATTGCCCGGAATCGGCAGCCGGATACCTTCCTGGGCGCCGACGGCGATCAGCACCGCCTTGAAACCCTGGTCGAACAAGTCGTCCAGCCGTTCGATCCGGGTGTTGAGGCGAAGCTCGACCCCCTGATCGAGGATGTCCTGGATCTCGCGGTCGATCACCGCGGCCGGCAGCCGGTGCGCCGGAACACCGAAGCGAAGCATGCCGCCGGGCGCCGGCAGTGCCTCGAATACCGTGACGGCGTAGCCGCCGCGCACCAGGTCTTGCGCCGCGGTCAGGCCGCAGGGGCCGGCGCCGATGATGGCGACGCGCTCGTCGTAACGGCGTTCCACAGGCTGCGGCTTGACCCGCGGTTTGGCGTGTTCCTGGTCGACGACGAAGCGCTTCAGGCCGCGGATATTGACCGGCTCGTCGACCTTGCCGCGGCTGCAGGCGGCCTCGCAGCGATGGTCGCAAATGCGGCCGCAGATCGCCGGGAACGGATTGTCGTCGAGAATGCTGCGCAGGGCATCCTCGGTGCGACCGTCCTTGATCAGGGTGATGTAACCTTGGGCCCGTTGGCCGGCCGGGCAGGCGTCCCGGCAGGGGGCGACCCCTTTCTTCTCGATCGCGTAGGCGGTGGGAATGGCCTGCGGGTAGAGCCGGAAGGCGGCGCGGCGCTGAGCCAGGCCTTCGTTGAAATCGTCGCTGCGGCTACTCGGGCAGACCTTGGCGCAATCGCCGCAGCCGACGCATTTGGCCGGGTCGATGTAACGCGGCTTCCGCTTCAGGCGCGCGGTGAAATTGCCGGCCTTGCCGTCGACCGCCAGGAGCTCGGTATTGGTCAGGATCTCGATGTTGAGGTGGCGTCCGGTCTCCACCAGCTTCGGCGAGATGGCGCACATGGCGCAGTCATTGGTCGGAAAGGTCTTGTCGAGCTGCGCCATATGGCCGCCGATGGCCGACTTGGCCTCGACCAGATAGACCTTGAAGCCCTGTTCGGCCAGATCGAGGCTGGCCTGCATCCCGGCGATGCCGCCGCCGACCACCATGACGGCGCCCGTTGGATGGCACCCGGTCCGGTTCTCGGCGGAAAGCTCCATGTCCATCCGGGGATCCGCCTAGAACCCGTCCATGCCGCGATGGCGTTCGATCTCGACGCCCACCGATGCGGCACCGACGATCGCGCCCGGCTTCTCGACCCGCACCGTCGCCCGATGCACCCGGCGGTCGGCCAGGCACAGCCCGGCAATCCGATCCGCCAAGGTCTCGACCAGCTCGATATGGCCGTCCTCGGCCAGTTCCTTGACCTGGTCGGTCAGCCGCTCGTAGCAGACCACCGAGCGGATACCGTCCTGCCCGACGCTTCGTTCGCAATCGATGTCGATATTGATGATCACCGTCTGGCGGTGCAGCCGTTCATGGGCATGCACGCCGATGCTCATGCTGAGTTCGAGATTGCGCACGAAGACCCGATCCAGGGGCAGGGTCCGCCGCAACACACCGGTAGCGCCGGCGTTTTCATTCAGGGCCCGTGGCCAACTAACGTGCATCGGTGCCTCCAATCGGATTGCCCAGCTCCCCAACGATGTCGGGCAGCACCGAATGATCGGCGCCGAACAGCATCAGATGGACGCCGCGCACCCCCGGCATGCGGGAGACTGCCGCGACCGTCTCCTTGGCCAGGCGGCAGCCCTCCTCGCGCAGATCCTTGGCGCTTTCCAGGCGTCGGCGCACTTCCGGCGGATAGTCGACCCCGGGAACGCGCGGAATCATCTCCATCGCCCCCTTCGAGATGACCACCGGAACGCCGGCCAGCAGGAACAGTTCGCGATCCAGCCCCTCGTCGCAGAACCGCCGCATGAATTCTTCGAAGGCGGGCAGGTTGAACACCAGCTGCGTCTGGATGAAATCAGCCCCGGCCGCGGCCTTCTGCTTCAAGCGGCGGATCGGCACATCCATCGGCGTGGTGAACGGGTTGATGGCGACGCCGATGAACGGTCGCGGGGCCTCTTTCATCGCCTCGCCGGTAAAATGGATGACACCCTTCTCGCGCAGGTGCCGGGCCTCGTACACCATCAAGGACGAGTCCATGTCGAAGACCTGCTTGATGCGCGGATTTCCGGCGTAGGAATCGCCGGTCAGGCACAGCACGTTGTGGATGCCGTTGGCGTCGTTGGCGATCAGTTCGGAAATGAACGAGGTCTTGGTGACATCCCGACAGGTCAATTGGCAGACCGGCTCCATCCCGAAGCGCAGCAATTCGATGCAGGAGCGGGCGGCCGGCAGCGAGGGTTTGCCGTTCAGATAGGCGGTAGCGTTGACCGCATCGAAATGGCCCTGGATGGCGCGGATTTCCTTGTCCAGCCGGGCGAAGTCGGCGTTGCGCGGCGAGCGGATCTCGCAGGTCTTGACGAAACGCCCGGACTTCAACGCCGCTTCCAGCCGCGACTTGGTAGCCAGCGGTTGGGCCACCCGATGCGGCGGCAGGTCAAGATAGGCCAGCGGCGTCGTCCCCGCCTTGTCCAAACCGGTGATCCAGTTAGCGTAGGACGAGGTGAAGAACAGCGCGGCGTCGGGCGACGGATTGAGCTTGGGGGTGTCGGTGCCGCCATGCGCCGTGTGCTCGTAGATGCGGACCCAGACGCATTGGCGATCGGGATAAACCTCGCACATGCCGCCGATGGTCCCGCCGCAGGGCCCGTTGCGCAGTCCCTTGGGGCAACTCATCGGGCAGATCAGGGCGGTCTGCGACAGCATGCACTGGCCGCAGGAGCGGCAGTCGAACGCCGTTCCCTTGACGAACGCCTCGGCGCGCGCCGCCATCCGCCGCAGAACGCCCTTTATGCTGCGCATAACGGGGCACTCCAAACGCCGCGTGGTGTCCGCAGCGCAGCGGGTTCGACGAAGGGCGAGGCATCGAGAAGCACGGCGTCGAACGGCCCCCCCTTGGCAAGCACCGCCTGCGGCAAGCCGAAATGCCGGCGGGCGGCCGAAGTGGCGGCGATCAGGGTGGCCTCGAGGGACAGGCCGGCCTCGACATAACGGTCGATCTCGTCGAACACGGCCGCCCCGTGGACCACGCCCATGCTGCCGGCATCGGTTCCCAGCAGCAGCCGGACGCCCAGCTCCCTGGCAATCACCAGATGCTCGGCATGGTCGTCGAGGATGCGGCGCAAATTGCCCACCGTTTGGGCCGACCAACCCACCGCCTCGGGGTGGGCCCATTGGAAATGCACCGGGCAGAAGGTCGGCGTCCAGGCGATGTCCTTGGCGGCCATGACCTCAAGGATTTCGCGGCTCATAAAGAAGCCGTGCTCGATCGAGCCGACCCCCGCCTCGACCGCCACGGCCAGGCCCTTGGCCCCGCTGCAATGGGCGAAGGTGGAGCGGTCGCACTCCTTGGCCACTTCCACCACCAGCCGGGCCTCGGCCGCGGTGAACTGCGGCTCGTCGGTCACCGCGCCGGCCTCGAAATCGATGATCCCGGTCAGGATCAGCTTGATCTCGTCATTGATCGTCGACATCTCGGGGATCGAACGGATGATGTCGTTTTCGTCCACCACGTCGGAGGCCATGAAGGCGCCGTAGCGCTTGGGCCGCTTGACGCCCAGGCCGGCCGAGCGAATCATCGGCAGGGATCCGGGCACCTGCTGGGCTTCCCGGCGGATCAGGTTATTGATGCCGTGGCGGTCGCCGGCGTCGCGCACCACGGTGACCCCGGCGGCCAAGGCCTGCCGGGCGCTGCGCCGGGCCGCCTCGGCCAGCTGCTCGACCGGTTGCTTCATATGCTCGGAGCGCAGCTTGGCGTCGGTGGGTGCGCCGTCGAGGAACAGATGCACATGGGCATCCACCAGCCCGGGAATCAGATAGCCGCCGCGCTCCACCGGCAGGCCGCGGGCGGCCAGCGCCGCAGCGTGGTCGCCCTGGGAGATGTCGGCGACGACCCCGTTTTGCACCAGGAACGTGGTCGGCCCGTCGGGCTGGCGGCTTTCGCCATCGAACCAGCCGTCCACGACCAAGGCGAATTGCACGGAATCGGCGCCGACCATGGTTTGCTCCTAGGCTCGGTAGAACTTGCGGACCACGCGGATGGCGTTGGTGCCGGTCTGTTCGAGGAAGGCCCGATAGGTGCTCAGCACGTAATGATCGTCGGGCAGGGGATGGTAGCCGCGCCACGGCGTGCCCAGCAGGGTGTCGAAACCATGCGGCACGGTCAGGGTGAGGAAGGCGCATTCCAGCGCATGCTTGAGGTCGGATCCGTCGACCGCCTTGGGCGGCAGTTGCTGGCCGATGTTCGACAAGCCGCCCATCATATGCAGGCCCTTGAGGTCGGGGTCGCTGCCGATCCGTTTGATGGCGTCGATGGTGCCGCGGCTGAGGCCCTCGGAATCGGCGATGATGGCGCTGACCGACATGTCGATGAAAATGTCGTCGAGGGGCATGCCGTGCTCGTTCTTCAGCCGCAGCGCCGCCCGCTTGGCGGTCGAGGCCACTTCGTCGGCGGTCCGATTGCTCTTGGCGGTGCCGTCCTCGACCCGTTCCGAGGCCATCATGATGACCTTGAACTTGAACGACTTGTAGAGGTCCATCAGGTCCCAACGATGTTCGGTGATGGAATTGACGATCGGCAGCTTGCCGTCGGCGCGCGACGGATCATAGGCCTTCAGGCAGATTTCCTGGACTTCCAGGCTCGGGAAGTCGAAGGACAGCGGCACCGTGACCACCGCCTGGATGGCGCGGATGACTTCGGCCATGAATTGCGGCTCGGTGCGGGCCCGCGACCCGATATTGACGTTGAGATAGGCGGCGCCGGCTTCCGCCTGCCGGACCGCCAAGGCCTGGATGCCCGGAATATCCGAGTTGTCGAACAGCGCCTTGGTGCTCTTGAAACCGGGGTTGATCCGCTCGCCGATAATATTGACCTTGAAGCCGTTGGGTGTGGTCACGACGCTATCCTCGAATGAGACTGAGTGGGGAAACCGATATTGTTCAGGAAGGCCTTCTGGAACTGGGGAATGGTGCTCAGCTCGACGTAGCGGGCTTCCGCCGCCAGTTCCCGGCCTCGTTGCAGATCGTGGCGCGAGGCCAGCATGCGGCAGACGCCGAGACCGGCGGCATTGCCCACCTGTTCGAAGCGCTCGCGCGGCAAATCGGGAAACAGGCCGATGGCGATGCCGCTGGCGACATCGATATAGCTGCCGAAGGCGCCGGCGATGATGAAGCGGTCGATATCCGCTTCCTGCACTCCGGCCTGGCGCAGCAGGAGTTCGGTGCCGGTGCGGATGGCCGCCTTGGCCAGCTGCACGGCGCGGATGTCCTCCTGGCTGAAATGAACCTCGGGCCCCAGCACGGCGACCCGCTTGCCGTCGACTTGGGCGACGTCGGGATGGCCGGCCGACAGGCGGCCGCGATCGTCGACGATGCCGGCGCGATGCAGGCTGGCCACCGCGTCCAGCACGCCGGAGCCGCACAGGCCGACCGGCGGCAGGCCGCCGATGGTCTTGACGGCGATGCGCCCCTGGACCAGGGACACCCGCTCGATGGCGCCGTCGGCGGCACGCATGCCGCAGGAGATATGTCCGCCTTCCAAAGCCGGACCGGATGGGCAGGAGGCCGACAGGATGCGGCCGTCATGGATCACCGAGATCTCGGTGTTGGTGCCGATGTCCATGACCAGGCTGGTGCCGCTCTGCCACCGGTCCTCGGTGGCCAACAGGGCGGTGACATGGTCGCCACCGACGAAGCCGCCGATATTGGCGGCCAGATGCACCCGGGCGCCGGGGCAGATATCCAGTCCCAGTTCGGCTGCGGTGATGTCGATGGCGCTCTGCAACGCGGCGACAAAGGGGGCGCGGCCCAGTTGATGGACCGGCAGGCCGGCCAGCAGGTGATGCATGGCGGTATTGCCGCAAATCACCGCGTCGACGATGTTCGCCTGGTCGGCGCCCACCGCATGGCACAGGTCGTGGGCCAGCCCATTGAGGCCGTTCAGCACCGCGGTCCGCAGTTCCGCCGCGCCCTCGGCGCTGCGGCTGGCGTAGTTGATGCGGCTGATCAGATCGGCGCCCCAGCCGACCTGGGGATTTTCGACGCCGATGCCGGCCAGGCGTTTGCCATCGTCGAGGTCGACCAGGAAGGCCGCCAGATTGGTGGTGCCGAGATCGACGGCCAGGCCGAGATTGGGGCTTCCCGGCGGGGCGAAGCCGATTACCGTGTCGTCGAGGAAGCGCGCCCGCACCGCCCAGCCGTGCTGGCGCAGGAGGGCCGGAAGCTGGCGGGCGGCCGACAATTCCACCGCTCCGATCGGCCGTGCCAAGGCTTCGGTGACCCGTTCCAGATCGGCCTTGGGGTCGGCCAGGGTCGCGGCCGCAACCGCGACTTCGACGGCGCTCACCCGGGGCGCCGCGGTCAGGCATTGGCCGCCGTCATGGCCAATCTCGGCGCGGGCGACGGGGGCCAGCGAGCGCGGCGCGATCTCGACCGTGCAGTCGCTCTTCGCCTGAATCCGGCAGGCCCGCTGCCACCTCTTGCGCCAGGACTGACCTTTTCCTTCGAGGTCTTCGACATGGCCTTCGGGGATGCGCACCATGCAGGAGCCGCAGGTGCCGCGGCCGCCGCAAGCGCCGACGATGCGAACTCCGCTGCGCCGCGCCGCCTGGAAGATGGTTTCGCCGTCGTGGGCGACCAGGTCGCGCCCCAGATCGGGGAAGTCCAGGCGATGGGTGCGTGGGGGAAGTTTCGACATCGCCGGCTCCTTCAGGCCCCGAGGGCCGGTTCGGCGACGAAGCCGCATTTGGCTGCCGATTTGCAGTTGTCGCAGCGTGACCAGTCGACTTCGGCAAGGCTGAGGCCGACCCCGAAGATGACCGAGGTGCTTTTCACCGGATGCATCATGGCGCCGTCGGTCAGGTGAACGCCGATCCGCCGGCTATCGGCCAGACGCAGAACGGCGCCCTGGGCCTCCAGCGCCAGGCCGGGATCGCCGGCCCGCAGTTCGCCGGCCATCGACAGGCCCTGCCGTCCGGCCTCGGCCGCCATGCGGTGGCGCATGCGCTGCGACACCGCGAACAGCAATTCGTTGCCCAGGCTGTCGAGGGCCAAGGCCAGGGAACGCCGGCCCAGGCCGAACAATTCGGCAGCCCGCTGCTCCAGACCCGTGCCGAGGGTGCCGACGCCGCAAGCCAGGGCGGTCAGGGTTCCGCTGGCAGGCAGAAGCTTTGCTGCGGCCAGCCGTTCCCCGGCGACGCACAGCACCTCGCCGTCCACGCCATCGAGCGGCAGGATGTGAAAACAGAATGCGCCTTGGCCAAGGCCTTCGGCGGCGGCCAGGTCCAATGCCTGCTGCCGGAGTCTCCGGGCCACCGGTGACAGGGACCGCCGCGGTTTGGCGGCGGCCACCGTCTCCAGTACGTCGAGGCCTTGGGCCGCAGGCATGCCGCTCAGCCGGCGTATTTGCGGGCGGCGCCGAACATGGCCCGCACATTCTCGATCGGCGTCTCATCGGGAATGCCGAAGGCGCAGTCAAGGATCAGCTTGCCGCCCTTGTTCCAGACATTGTCGACCAGATGCTTGACCGCCGCATCGACCTCCTGCGGCGTGCCGGTGGTCATCATCGACGGCGACAGATTGCCGCGCAGGGCGACCACATCGCCCAGCACCTCGAAGGCCTTGACCATGTCGGTGCGTTCGAACCAGTAGATGCACTTGCCGGGCGGGATGTCCTTGATGATCTCGAGGCGCTTGGTGCAGTCGGCTTCCCATAACGGCATGGGAATGACCCCGGCCTCGATCAGATCGACCAGCATCTGCCGGAAGGGCGGCCACCAGAACTCGCGGAACTGCTTGTCCGACATGAAGGCGTCGGGGGCCCAATGAATGGGTATGAACACCACCGGATTGCCCGAGGCGCGGGACGCATTGATGGTCATCTTGGTCAGGAACTGCCGCGCCTTGTCGAGCAGCTGGAGCAGCTTGTCCTTGTTGCGGAACAAGTCGGTCATCATGCCGCGGGCGCCGCGAAAATAGTCGGCGATGTAGTCGTAGGGCGACACGGCGGTGCTGACATAGGAACCGGGATGCCCAAGGGCCGCCATCTTGGCGGTGAAAGCGGCATGGTGGTTGGCCAGACGCTCGGCCTCTTCGCCGGCTTTGACCAGCTTTTCGAACGCTGCCTTGACGCTCGGCTTGGCGAAGGCGCGCATGGCGCCGACCAGGCGGAAATAGTGCAAGCCGGGCCACATCGGCAGCTCGTCGATGCCTTCGAAGCAGCCGGCGACACGCGGCAGGTATTTCTGCAGATAGAAGCCGGTGGGATCGAACAGGAATTCGTCGTATTCGTCCGCCTTCATGTATTCGCGGTCGAGATACTGATAGGGGTGGTCTTCGCCGACCCCGTGGCCGGGCCACTGCAGCTGCTTGAAGTCCATGGCCTCCAGCGCATTGCCGGTGGCAATGGCCAGGATGAAGGGCGCATGGATATCGGGCTCGAATTCGAGGACGGCGCGGGTGGCGATCTCGGCCGTCTTCTCGTAGTCGTACATCAACTGGCGGTGCGAGATATTGCCGTATTTGGCCAGCCAGAAGGTGGCCAGCATGGCCACCGGCATGCGGTCCGGCTGGCGCAATTCGACGCAGTCCATGACGCGCTTCCAGCGGGTGTCATAGGCCGCTTTGGCTTCGGCTGTCTGCACCGGCGCCTCGGCGGTCATGCCGCCACTCCCATCCAGGCCTTCGACAGGGCGACCGCTTCCACCGCATTGACGCCGAAAGCGTCTGCTCCGGTGTAGTTGCGCACTGTCTCATCGATCTGGCCGCCGCCGATCATGATCTTGACCTTGTCGCGCAGTCCGGCCGCGGCGATCGCGTCGATGGTCTCCTTCATCGAATCGAAGGCCAGGGTGAGGAATCCCGACAGCCCGACCACGTCCGGCTGGAACTTGGCGATTTCCTCGATGAAGGTCTGCACCGGCACGTCGATGCCGATGTCCTTGACCTCGAAGCCATTGATGTCGAGCATGAAGGTGACGATGTTCTTGCCGATATCGTGCAGGTCGCCATGCACCGTGCCGATCAGCACCTTGCCCAGCTTCTTCGGCTCTTCCCCGGGCTTCGACTTGATCAGGGGCTTGGCAATGGCGCCGATGGTCTCCAGCATCTCGCCGGCCAGGACCAGTTCGGGCAGGAAATATTCCCCCTCCTCGAAGCGCTTGCCGACCAGGTCCATGGCGGTGCGGCACAATTCCAGCACGCGGATGGGATCCTTGTTGTCGACCAGCAGCATCTTGTTGGCCAGCGGCAAGGCCTCGTCCTCGCGCATCTCGGCCAAACTGTCGACCAACTGCCGTTCTTCGTCGTTCATATCCGTCATTATCGCCTCCTTGGACGTCCTTGGCCCCGGCTGCGGGTCCGCCTGACACATCGGTGGATCGCCGCGATCGACGTCGCTTTCTGAACAAAAAACTGACATGCAAACGTTGACATGTCAACGAAGCAGGACTCTGGTGCGGCCTTGTGGGGGGGGCTGAGCGTCCGTCTTATCCGATGACGGGATATAGGGCGTTCACGTCCTCCCGTGGCTTGCCTCTGGCTGTCCGTTGGTTCGGAAATGCGATCGCAAGCCGGTTGTTGATCCTAGGCTAGACATCAGACAGTATACTGTCAATCTGAATTTTGTGGGTATTCGGCCCTGTTGAAAGGAAAGTGGCTGTAATCCGGCGTAATCGGCGTGCGCGCCCGGCTGTCACACCGACCAGGCCGGGCAAATCGCCCTGATAAATGGGCAGCATACTGTCGGTTTTTATGGAGCCCTTGCCCCCATGGCGCCTATCGAGACCATGCATGTGGCGCCTTGCGTCAGGCCGCGCAACGCCATTCTCGCCCGCGGTGAAATAGGCGCGAGCGCTGGAACGCGGGCCGCCCGTCGAATTCGCGGCCGCCTGACCTTAAGGGGACTCGTCGCCGGCCGGACCCTTGGCGCGGGCCGTTCCCTGCCGGCCCTCCGACGGGAATAGCGGCGCCCGGCTCATGTCGTTGTTGCGATGGACCAGCTTCTGTAGCAGGAACATGAAGATCGCCTGCTCGCCATCCGAGAGCGGTTTCAGCAAGTCCTTGTTGGTTCGGTCGACCGCCGGCTGCATGGCATCGATCGCGGCCGAACCCTCATCGGTGATGAACAGGCGGTTGGTCCGTCGATCGGCGGTACCGCGCTCGGCCGCCACCAGGCCTTTCTTGACCAGCCGTTGCACCACGTCGCCGATGGTCGACCGATCGAAGGCGATCATCCGCGACAGGCGACGCTGATCGATGCCGGGGACATGCCGAATGGCGCTCAGGGCGGAATACTGGACCGGGGTGATGCCGAACTCGCGCGCCCCTTCCATGAAGATGGAGACGGCGATCTGGTGCAGGCGTCGCGCCAAATGTCCCGGCAGATCGAAGATGGCCAGTTGATCCTCGGCCGCCTCCTCGACCATCTCCGTCTCAGTGTCCGTCATGCCTCACCGCGGCGGGGCCGCGCCATCTAATGGTCGTTATGGAAAGGCAGTATACTGTCATCTTTTTCACTTTGCATCTTCGTCGGAACCGTCCTTTTTGGTCCGACCCGCGGCAGCGCGGCCAGCCGGAGACCCACTGCTGCCGTTTGTATCAGCCGCGGCAATTTGTCCCAAAGGTTCAAGCCAAACATAATCCGAAGATCAAGCATATTGACCGTGTACTGTCGGATTGCTAGCGTTAACCGACCCGGACGCTCGTAATGACGTCGGCCTTTTAGGCATTCCAGAATAGGCGGGCACAATGGGAGGTTTGATCGAGGCCGGTATCCAAGTCCTTGGAGGCGGCCCATCACGCCGTATTGGAAGATGGGAAGGCGGATCGGTGCAGCCTGGTCGGCAGCGCGACCCCATTGCCACGACCGCGGGTTGCGGTCAACATGACGGGCAAGGGTCCATGTCGCCGATAGCTCCGGTGCACGACAGACAACAAGCGACGAGGAGGGAACGATGAGATTTCGCGGATTCTTCCTGGCGGTGGCCGCAGTGGCCGCGCTGGGAATGACCCCAGCCGGTGCCGAAACCATCAAGGTCGGCGCCATTCTGACAATGTCCGGACCGGACGCCTCGTTGGGCGAAATGGCCGATCGGGCAATGCATCTTTATATGAAGATGCATGACAAGGACCTGGGCGCCAACAAGGTCGAGGTTACCATTCGCGACGACGGCGGCCCCAACCCGGATTCGGCCCGTCGGGCGGCCCAGGAACTGATCACCCGCGACCAGGTGAATTTCCTCACCGGCTTCCTATGGACGCCCAATGCCAACGCGGTGGCGCCGCTGATCACCGAGGCCAAGATCCCGACCGTGATCATGCATACCGGGACCTCGGCCACCGTCCGTCTGTCGCCCTATTTCGTCCGTGTCGCCTTCACCCTTTGGCAGTCGAGCTATGTGCTGGGCCAATGGGCCGCCAAGAACGGCATCCACAAGGTTTATACGGCGGTGATGGACTTCGCCCCCGGCCATGACGCCGAGGCGGCCTTCACCAAAGGCTTCACCGAAGCCGGCGGCCAGATCATCGGTTCGGTTCGCGTGCCGCTGAAGAACGTCGACTTCGTGCCCTACTTCCAGCGAATCATGGAAGCCAAGCCCGACGCCATGTTCCTGATGACGCCGACCGGTACTATCCCGGCCGCCGCCCTCAAGGCCTACAGCGAACTCGGCATGTCGGGGGCGGGAGTCCGCCTGATCGGCCCCGGCGACTTCACCATCGACGACCAGATCGCCAAGATGACCGATCTGCCGGCCGGGGTGGTCACCATGTTCCACTATTCGGCCGCCGCCACGCGTCCCGCCAACAAGGCCTTCGTCGCCATGTGGCAGAAGGAGTTCGGCGCCGACGCCGTTCCCACCGACCTGGCGGTCGAGGCTTGGGACGGGATGGATGCCATCTACACGGCGATCAAGGCGCAGAACGGCAAGATCGACCCCGACAAGACCATGGCGCTGCTCAAGAACTGGAAGAACGACAACAGCCCGCGCGGTCCGGTCAAGATCAACCCGGTGACCCGTGACGTGGTGCAGAACGAATACCTGCGCAAGCTGGAGAAGGTCGACGGGCATTACGCCAATGTCGAGTTCGAGACCATTCCGATGGTCGAGGACCCCTGGCCAAAGTTCAATCCGGCCCCGGCCAATTAAGCCGTGACGACGGCCGGGCCGAGAGGCCCGGCTTTTTCCGGTTCCGTAGCGCCGACCTTCGGGTCGGCGCTACTGATTCAGAGCGACAGCAATGAATTCGGCGGATATCCGCGGCCCGGCTCAGCTTCGACCGATCATGCTGCTGGGGGCGGCGGCCTTCGCTTCGTCGGCCACCACCCGTATCGCCGATCCGCTGCTGCCGCTGATCGCCGAGGAGTTCTCGGCCCATGTGGCCGAGGCCTCGGTGGTCGTCACCGGCTTCACCTTGGCCTACGGGCTGTGCCAGGTCATCTACGGACCCGTCGGTGACCGCTACGGCAAATATGCCGTGGTCACCGTCATGACCTTGCTGTCGGCGATCGCCACCGGCCTGGCGGCGGTTTCCGACACGCTGCCGATGCTTGGTTTCCTGCGGCTGGCCAGCGGCGCCACGGCGGCGGCGCTGATTCCGCTGGCCATGGCCTATATTGGCGACACGGTGCCCTATGCCGGGCGCCAAGCGGTGCTGGCCCGCTTCCTGGCCGGGACCATGCTGGGCGCCATCGCCGGACAGGCCAGCGGCGGCATTCTTGGCCAATTGTTCGGTTGGCGCGGTGTCTTCGTGGTCCTGGCCGGGCTTTATCTGCTGGTCGGTTTGCTGCTGGTCAACGAGATCCGCTCCGGGCGGGCCAGCATGACCCATGGCAAGGTCAAGTTGTTCGATCTGGTGGCGTCGATTCCCGAGCTGACCCGGTCGTTCCGGGTGCGCGTCGTGACCGGCACGGTGTTTTGTGAAGGCAGCCTGTTCTTCGGCGCCTTCGCCTTTGTCGGGGCGTTCATTCGCAGCGCCTATGGGATCAGCTTTGCCGCCATCGGCGGCTTGCTCGCCTGCTTCGGGTTGGGGGCGCTGCTCTATTCGGCTTTGGCGCCGAAGATCGTCGCCGGGCTCGGCCAACGCAACATGGTGGTGGTGGGTGGTGCGCTGCTCGCCTTATGTTTCCTTGCCATTGCGCTGCAACCGCCGTTGCTCGCCTTGCCGCTCCCCATCACCCTGTGCGGCTTCGGCTTCTTCCTGTTCCACAACACCTTGCAAACCTTGGCCACCCAAATGGCACCGACGGTGCGCGGGATGGCGGTGTCGTTGTTCGCCGCCGGCTTCTTCCTCGGGCAAGGGGGCGGCGTGTGGCTGGCCGGCCGCCTCCTGACGGTGATCGACTACCCGCCCCTGTTCATCGGGGTGGGGGGCCTGTTGTTCGGGCTGAGCCTGGTCTTTCGCCGCCTCTTGCGAATCCTCGATCCGGCCTGACGGCAGCAGCGCAGTCAACTGACGTTGACAGCGCTGTCGGTTCAAGGCTGTGGCGTCGCCGGTGTCAGGCGGCCAGGGAATGGCCGGCCAGGCTCGACAGCTCGCGCGCCAGGCGTTCCTGGGTCGCCCCATCGAGGGCGAATTGGATCCGGCTCTGCCCGTTGACGACACCGAGCAAGCGGCCGCTGACCTGCGGCCAATGGGCGATGGTCATGACGAGCGGCGCCCCCTCGGCCCCACCGATATCGCGATCCAACCTGGCGCCACCGGTCGAGATGTCGACCAGCTTGGCTTCGATCCGGCTGCCGTTCACCACGGCGCTGACCGCCAGCGAGACCTGGATCCGTTCGAAGCGCCGCCGGTCGCCGGCAGTTTTGATGGCATTCAGGAAGTCGGTGACCTCTCCGGCCAGCTTGCTGGACTGGCTGAGCAGTTGATCGGCCGTGGCGAAAACCTGGCTTGCGGTCGCTCCGGTGCGCGTCGCCCCTTCCTTTACCTGATAAATGCTCGAAGTCACGTCCCGGGTGCCGCTCGAGGCCTCGACCACGTTGCGGGCGATTTCCCGGGTGGCGGCGGTTTGTTGTTCGACCGCCGCGGCGATGGCGGTGGCCGTCTGGTTGATCTCGATGATGGTGTTGCCGATACCCGAGATGGCGTTGACCGCATCGCCGGTGGCGGCCTGGACCGCGGTGATCTGCGAACTGATTTCGTCGGTGGCGCGCGCCGTCTGGTTGGCCAGGTTCTTCACTTCGGTGGCCACCACGGCGAATCCCTTGCCCGCCTCGCCGGCCCGCGCCGCTTCGATGGTGGCGTTGAGCGCCAGCAGATTGGTCTGGTTGGCGATGTTGCTGATCAGGCTGACGATATCGCCGATCTGCCGGGTCGCCTCGGTCAGGCCGCCGACGATGCCGGTGATCCGATTGGCGTCGTCCGAAGCGGCGGTGGCCACTTCGGTGGAGCGGTTTATCTGGCGGGAGATTTCACCCTCCGAGGCGGCCAGCTGTTCGGCCGCCGCGGCCACCGTCTGCACATTGGCCGAGGCCTGCTCGGCGGCGGCGGCGACGACGGTGGATTGGCAACTGGTCTGTTCGGCGACGCCCGCCATCGCCTCGGCGACGTCGCGCAGTTCCTGCGAGGACCGGGTCATGATGTCGAGCACGCCGCGGACGCTCTGGTTGAAGTCCTGGGTGAGCTGTTCCATGGCGGCGGTTCGGCGATCCTTCAGCTGCTGTTCCTTCTGCCGTTCGATCTGCAGCGCCTGGCGGGCCGCTTCGCTGTCGCGGAAGATGGCCAGGGCCCGCGCCATTTCGCCCACTTCGTCCCGCCGCTCGGTGCCGGTGACCGTGAAGTCGACGTCGCTTCTCGCCAGTTGGCCCATTTCCGCGGTGGTCAGGTGAAGCGGCCGGGTCAGACGGCGCGTCACCAACAGCGACAGCGCCATCACCAGGGCGGCAACGATCAGGCCAAGGGTACCGAACTCGAAGGCCTTCCGCCGGAAGGCCGCATCGATGTCATCGACATAGATACCGGTGCCGACGATCCAGCCCCACGGGGCGAAGCCCTTTACATAGGAGATCTTGCGGACTGGGTCCTGGAAGCCCGGCTTCGGCCAGTAATAGGAATAGAAGCCACCACCGTCCTTGCTCACCAGCTGAGTCATGTCGGTGAAGATGTGCGAGCCGTCCGGGCTGGTCATGTCGGCGACGGGCTTGCCGTCGAGCTCGGGCTTGATCGGATGCATGAGCATCCGCGGGGTCATGTCGTTGATCCAGAAATAGTCGTTGTTGCCGTAGCGCATGGCCTTCAGTTCGTCCATGGCGCCGCTCTTGCCCGCCTCTTCGGAGAGGCGTCCGGCGCGCACTTCCGCTTCGTAGCGGGCGATGATGCTGTAGGCGCTCTCGGTCAGCTGCTGCACCTTGATCTGTCGTCCGGACACCAGTTCCGCCTTCATGCTGGAAAGCCCCAGCCAGGCGATCAGCGCCATTCCGACAAACGATCCGAAGACGATAAGCAGGATCTTCGAACGAATTCGCAGGTTGTCGATCAGCCGCATCACAGATTCCTTGAGTCCCGGTGGCAAACAGTGCCGTGCGTCATACCCCGCGGCGCCGTCGGTTCGGCGCCAATCGTCGTCTGAGCAGATAGCCCAGAAACGCGAGTATAAACCAAAAGGATTTATACCTTAGCGCTGGAATCCCCGTCAAATCTATTAGCGCCAAAAACAATGAGGTCAATTGTGACAATGTTTACAGTAAATCTGGGGAGATATTCCGTAGAAGATTGGGCTGGCTGTTTGGCGACGGGGCGCTATTGCAGTCGCCGTCGGAACAGCCACGAGGATGCCGACAGGGTGAACAGGGCGATCACCGCCATTGGCCAAATCTGCCCGAGCACCTCGCCGGCCGGCATGTCCTTGAGAAACACGCCCTTGATGATGACCAAAAAATAGCGGGCCGGATTGATCACGGTGATGGTCTGCAGCCAGTCGGGCATGTTGGCGATCGGCGTGGCAAAGCCGGACAACAGGATGGCGGGGGCGACGAAGGTGAAGGCGCCCAGCATGGCCTGCTGCTGTGTCGCCACCAGGGACGAGATGAACAGCCCGACCCCGATGACCGCCGCCAGATAGACCGCCATACCGAGATACAACAGCGGGACCGAACCGGTGAGCGGCACGCCGAAGACGAAATGGGCAAAGCCGATGATCAGGCTGCCCTCGGCGATGCCGATGAGCAGCCCCGGCACCGTCTTGCCGAGGATGATCTCGCCCGGCCAGGCCGGCGACACCAGAAGCTGTTCGAAGGTCCCCAACTCGCGCTCGCGGGCCACCGACAGCCCGGTCACCACCAAGCCGACCAGCATGGTCAGGATGGCGGTCAGGCTGGGAACCGTGCTCCAAGAGCTCTCCAGGTTGGGATTGAAGAAGGCGCGCGGGGCCAGCAGCGGCTGCCCGCGGCCGGGGCGGCCGGGCAACTCGGCGGCGTACTGGCTGATGATGTCGGTGACGTAGCCTTCGAGGATCTGCGCCGCGTTGGAGCGTCGTCCATCCAGCATCAGCTCGATCTCGGTGGGCTTCCCGCCGTCGATGGCCCGCGAGAAGTCCGGCGGGAAGCGGACCACCATCAGCACATCCTGCGCCGCCAAGGCGTCGCCGGCCTCGCGGTCGCCATGCAGCAGATGGACCCCTTTGACCAGGTCCTTCGAACCGGCGATACGTTGTACCAGTTCGACCGAATGGCCCCCGATATCCCGATTGAGGACGGCGATCTGGACGTTCTTGACCTCGAGCGTGGCGGCGAAACTGAACAGTACCAACTGGATCATCGGCGGAACGATCAGCATGGTGCGGCTCTTGGGGTCGCGCCACACCGCCCACAGCTCCTTGACCACCAGCGTCTTTATCCGTTCCCAAAACATATCACCCATCCAGTCGATGCGGAGTCTTCCTGACCACGGCGGTGAATAAAATCGCGGAGATAAGCAGCATGGCCAATGTGTTGGGCCATAGCACCCCGGGCTCGTCGCCGGCCAGGAACAGGGTCTGCAGGCTGGGCACGTAGTAGCGCGCCGGCACTAGATAGGTGAACAGGCGGATCGGCAAGGGCATGCTGGGAATCTCGTAGACCAGCCCGGACAGCAGGAAGCCGGGCAGGAAGGCGCTGAACAGGGCCGCCTGGGTGGCGACGAACTGGTTGCGCGCCAGGGTTGAGATCAGCAGGCCCTGCCCCAGGGTGTTGGTCAGGAAGACCGAGGTCACCCCCGCCAAGGCCCAGATCGAGCCGCGGAACGGCACCCCGAACAGCAGCATGGCGATGGCCGAGGTGCCGGCCATCGCCGCCATGCCCAACAGGTAATAGGGGATCAGCTTGCCGAGCAGCAGTTCGGCCCGGGTCAAGGGCGTCGCCATCATCGCTTCCATGGTGCCGCGTTCCCATTCCCGCGACACCACCAGGGCGGTCAGCATGGTGCCGATCAGGGTCATGATGATGGCCACCAGGCCGGGCAGCAGGAAACGCCGGCTTTCCTTCTCCGGGTTGTACCAGACGCGCGACACCACCGAGATCGGGGTGAAGCTCGGTCGGCCTTCGGCCCCAGCTTCGATGGCCTGCCAGGTGCGGAAGGTCCCGGCCAGATAGTTCTCCATCAGGCCGGCGGTGTTGGGGTCGCTGCCGTCCACCAGGATCTGCACCGGGGCGGGGTCGCCGCCGGCCAGGCGATCGGCAAAGTCGGCGGGAATCACCACCACCGCATTGATGCGGCCGGCCACCAGCTCGGCGCTGCAGCGGCTGGTCACCGTGTCGGTCTCGACCTTGAAGAAGCGCGACGCCTGATACGAGGCGGCAAGGCTGGCCGCCGGACCGCTCGGTTGCTGGACGACCACGCAGATCGGCGAGTCCTTGAGGTCGAAGCTTACCCCGTAGCCGAACAGGAACAGCAGGATCCCAGGCAGGACCACGGCGATCAGGATGCTGCTGGGATCGCGCAAAATCTGCAGCGATTCCTTGCGGACCAGGGCGAGCAGGCGGCACGGCCAGTTCATTCTGCGGCCTCCTGGCCCTCGACCAGGGCGATGAAGGCGTCTTCGAGGGTCGGCTCCGGCCGCGACGGGGCGCGCGCCGAGGCCTTCAGAGCGTCGGGCGAGCCTTCGGCGATGATCCGCCCGTGGTAGACCAGGGCGATGCGGTCGCAGTATTCCGCCTCGTCCATGAAATGGGTGGTCACCACCACGGTCACGCCGCGGCCGACCAGAGCATTGATATGGCCCCAGAATTCGCGGCGGGTCAGGGGATCGACGCCCGAGGTGGGCTCGTCGAGGAACAGCACCGTCGGGTCGTGCATGGTGGCGCAGGCCAGGGCGAGGCGCTGCTTGAAACCGAGCGGCAGGCGGCCGGCGTCGCTATCCAGATAGGGGTCCAGGCCGAACGCCTCGACCATGCGGCCGACCACCGTTGCCCGCCGCTTGCCGAGCCCATAGATGCCGGCGAAGAAGTTGAGGTTCTGGCGCACCGACAGGTCGCCGTAGAGAGAGAATTTCTGGGCCATGTAGCCGATTCGCGCCCGTGCCTGGGCGGCCGCCCGCAGCAGGTCGTAGCCCGCCACCGTGGCGTGGCCGGCGCTCGGCTTCAGCAAGCCGCACATCATCTTGAAGGTGGTTGATTTCCCGGCTCCGTTGGGACCGAGCAAGCCGAAGATCTCGCCGCCGGAAATGCTGAAGCTGATGTCGTCGGCCGCGGTAAATGCGCCGAAGCGCTTGGTCAGTTTCTCGGCGACCACGGTGGGGCCGCCGGCGGCACCGACCGCTGGCCGCTCGGCATAGGGGGAATGCGGCCGGACGCGCTGGCCCAAGCGGGCGATGAAGGCGTCCTCGAAGCGCGCCTCGGTGGCGACCACGGTGGCGTCGGACGGTGCCTCCAACTCGACCGGAGAGGGCGGCATGGCGCCGTCGGCGACCACCAGTCGCAGGCTGGCCCCCTGGATCTGTCCGTCGATGACCGATGGCAGCGCCAGCGCCCGTTCCAGAACCGCGCGGCGGCTTCCACCCAGACCATGCACCAGGTAGCTGCGGCCGGCCAATTCGCCGGTCAGGCGACCGGGCGGGCCGGCGAACAGCACTTGACCGGCGTTCAGCAACAGCACCTCGTCGCAGCGCTCGGCCTCGTCGAGATAGGCGGTGCTCCACACCACGGCGATTCCTTGGCTGACCAGGTCGGCGGCCATCTTCCACAATTCGCGCCGTGAGATCGGATCGACGCCGACGCTTGGTTCGTCGAGCAGCAGAAGTTTCGGCACTTTCAATAGGGCGCAGGCCAGGCCGAGCTTCTGCTTCATCCCGCCCGACAGGCGTCCGGCCAAGCGTCCGGTGAAGCTGGTGAGGTCGGTGAAGGCCAGAAGCTCGTCGAAGCGGCTGCGCCGCTCGGCGCCGACCACACCGCGGATGTCGGCGTAAAGGTTGAGGTTCTCCAGCACCGTCAGGTCTTCGTAGAGACCGAAGCGCTGCGGCATGTAGGCGACGACGCGGCGCAGTTCCGAAGGCGCCGCCACCGGGTCCAGACCGGCGACACGGATCTTGCCGGCGGATGGCGCCAATAGGCCGGCCATCAGGCGGATCAGGGTGGTCTTGCCGGCTCCGTCCGGTCCGACCAGCCCGTTGATGCGTCCCGCCTCCAATGCCACCGACAGCGCGCCGATGGCCGGCCGCTCCTGGCCGTCGAAATGCTTGCTCACCCCCTCGAGGCGGATGAGCGGGTCCATGGTCATTCCACCGGCCGCACGGTCACCGGCATGCCCTGGCGCAGGGCGTCATCGGCCGAGGTCACCAGGATGCGCAGACGGTAGACCAGTTCGGCCCGTTGTTCGGGCGTTTGCACGGTCTTCGGGGTGAATTCGGCCAAGGGCGAGATATAGCCGATCTGGCCGCTATAGGTCCGTCCGCCGTCGGTGACGATGTCGGTCTTCATGCCCGGGCGGACGCGACCGAGGCTGGGTTCGGCGACATAGGCACGGATCCAGGTGGGATGGGTGAAAACGATGCTGTAGACCGGGTCACCGACCCCGACGATGGTGCCCGGTTCGCGGACCCGGGCCAGAATGGTGCCGTCGTCGGGAGCCACCAGCAGGGTGTCGGCCAGATGTTGCTCGGCCGAGACGGTGGCCGCCTTGGATTGTTCGAGTTGGCCGCGGGCGGCATCGATACGTTCCTGCCGGGGCCCTTTGAGCGCCAAGGTCAAGGCGGCCTTGACCGAGGCCAGATGGGCCTGGGCCTGCTGCAGCGCTGCCTGGGCCAGCTCGTAATTGGCGCGCGTGGTGATGTCGTTCTGGACCAATTGCTGTTGGCGCTTGAAGGTCAATTGGGCATTGACCTGGGTGGCCTCGCCGTCGGCGACTTGGGCCCGTGCCTGGTCGATCTCTTCGGGACGCGACCCATTGACCAATTCGGCCAAGGCCGCCGCCTGCGCCGCCATCTGACCCTGGGCCTGCATCAATTCGGCCTCGTAGTCGCGGCGTTCCAGCTCGGCCAGGGGCTGCCCCGCCTTCACCGCGTCACCTTCCTGGACCCGCATGATGGCCAACCGTCCTGCCACCTTGAAGGCCAGATCGGCTTGGCGGACGTCGACATTCCCCTGCAGCACCAGAGGCTGGATTCGCCCCGATTGATGGAACAGCAGCCAGGCACCGCCGCCCAGCAGCAGGGCAAGCATCAAGGCCAGGATGAGGGAAAGCCGACGAGTCATGATGGGTCACCGTCCAAACGGCAAAGGCCGCCGATCACCAGGTCCGAGAGGGTGGCGCAGACGGTCGCCATGTCGAGGGAAACATCGTCGAACGGGGCGAAGGTGTGCTGCCACAACAGGGCGAGCGCGGCCGGGCCGAACAGGCACAGGATGGTCGACGGCACATCGACCGGGCGGAACTCCCCTCGGGCGATGCCTCGCTCGATGATCGCGCCGAGCACCCGGCGTTCGCGCCGAATGACCTCGTCGAGGTAGAAGCGGGCGATGTCCGGAAAGTTGCCGGCTTCGGCGATGATGATCTTGATGACCGCGCCGGCCGGCGTCGCCGAAAGCTGGGGAAACACCTGCACGACCGAACGCAGCAGCGTTGCCGCCGAGACATCTTCGGGGGCGGTGGCGACCCGTTGCTCGGTGGCGTGGATCACCGGAAACAGCGCATCGCGGACCACGGCCTTGAACAGGTCTTCCTTGGTCGGGAAGTAGAGGTAGACCGTGCCCTTGGTGACGCCGGCACGCGCCGCCACGTCGTCGACGCGGCTGGCGGCGAAGCCCTTCGCGGTGAATAGATCGAGGGCGGCGGCCAGGATCTCCTTGGGTCTCGCCTCCTTGCGACGCTTCCAGCGGCCGGCGGTATTGGGCATCGGACCTGGCCTAAATTACTGACCAGTTAGTTATATAATAGCCAAAATGGCGCGTCAAGTCGGAGAAGACAATTCTGGAATGTTTCAACGACCTTTAATTGCATTATCATGGACCAGCACCCCGCCCGCAGTTTCGTGGCGACGGTGTTGCAACGAGGGGGGCTCGCCTGATCGACCCGCACCAAGGCCCGAACGCCGGTCGCGTTACCGACCTGCCTGGAACGGACCGCGCATCGCAGGGCCGCGCGTTGTATCGCCGGGTTCTGGCCTGGCTGATCTGCGCCGGGATCGTCGCCAACCTTGCCTTCGACGCCGCTTTGGGCCTGGCCCTCCAGCGCAGCAAGACCCAGTACCGGCAAGCGGCCATCGTCGCCGTGACCAACCTGTCCAGCGTGCTGGAAGGCAATCTGCGCACCCTGGTCGAAAAGGTCGACCTGATCCTGCTCACGGTGGCGGACGAGGAAGCCCGCAACTCCACCATCAGCACACCGGGAGATGCGGTCTTCGCCGCCTTCCTCGACCGGCAGGCCGCCCGCCTGCCCAATATCCGCGGGTTGCGCATCGCCGATGCCAAGGGACAGTTCGTCTATTCCACCAGCGACATTGCGCCGGGGAGCGCCAGTGTCGGCGACCGCCCTCACTTCCTCAAGGCACGCGATGATCCGGCGGCCGGGCTGGTGATCTCCGAGCCGGTGTTCGGGCGGGTCACCCGCGACTGGATCCTGCTCATGGCGCGACGCCTCGAGCGGGCCGATGGATCCTTCGCCGGCGAAGTGCATGCGGTGGTGCCGCTCGCCACCTTCAGCCAGATGTTTTCCGCCCTGGATCTCGGCCAACATGGGATCGTCGCCCTGTGGGACACCAACAGCGTTCTGGCCCGCCATCCCGACAACCAATCCCTGATCGGGGCGGCGCCAACCGTGCCGCAGCTCAAGGCCCTGATCGAATCCGGCGCCGAGGCCGGGACCTATTTTTCCCTCTCCAGCATCGACGGCGCCAGCCGCATGTTCGCCATGCGCAAGGTGACCGGCTATCCGTTGTGGGTCGTCGCCGGCATGGCCGAGGAAGACTATCTGGCCCGCTGGCGGAGCGAGCTTCGGGATACGGTCCTGCTGGCGCTCCTGTTCGCTGCCGTCACCTTCGGTTCGGGTTGGCAGGTCAATCGGCATTGGCGGGCCGGAGTGGAGGCTCGCCTGGCCGCCCTCCGGGGCGAGATTCAGCTGAAGGAAGCGCAAGCCATCGCCCATCTGGGAAGCTCGCAACAAACCCTGGCCACCGGCAAGCTTGAATGGTCCGATGAGTTCTTCCGCATCCTGGGGCACGAGCCGGGTTCGCTGGCGCCATCGCGCGAGCGCATGCTGGCGGCGGTGCACCCGGATGACCGGCCGATGGTGGCGGCGTCGTTCGATCGGGTCGTCCAGGGCGGGGGTGCAGTAACGGAGGACTTCCGGATTCTGCGCCGCGATGGTTCGCTGCGGTGGGTGCAACGGCAGCTGCGCGCCGTCCTTGACGCAGCGGGCCGGCCCTCCATGATCCAGGGAACCTTGCAGGACATCACCGAACGCAAATTCGCCGAAGCGGAAGCGCGGGAGAAGGACCGGCAGTTGACGGCGGCACTGGCGTCGATGGCGGGCGGCTTGCTGATGGTCGATAGCGACCTGCGCCTTCGGGTGTTCAATCGCCAGATCGAAGAGATCCACCAGTTCCCGTCCGGCATCATGTATCCGGGGATGCCGTTTCTCACCCTATTGCGTCTGCGGGCCGAGCGGGGCGACTACGGGCCGGGTGATGCGGAGGAACTGGCCGCCGCGCGGCTTGCCGGCTATCGGCATATCGAGGTGCCGATGTCATACGAAGACATTATGCCGGACGGCCGCATCTTCGAGGTGATCCGGAGTCCGATCGCCGGCGGTGGGGTGGTCAATACCTATACCGACATCACCATCCGCAAACGGACCGAGCGGCAATTGGAAGAGGCACGCCATCAAGCCGAGACGGCGAACCGCGCCAAATCCGAATTCCTGTCCAATATGAGCCACGAGCTGCGCACCCCGCTCAATGCCATCCTCGGCCTGTCCCAGATCATGGAGACGGACGGCGATCTCGATGACGGGCACAAGAAGAATATCCAAAGCATCTTCAAGGCGGGCAGCCATCTGCTCGAGCTGATCAACGAAGTGCTCGACCTGGCGCGGGTTGAATCGGGGCAACTTGCGCTTTCCATCGAGCCGGTCACCCTTGACCAGTTGCAGGAAGAGTGTCGCATCCTGATGTCGCCGATGGCCGAGAAACGCGGCATCGAACTGGTCCTGCGCATTCCGGGCGAAGTTGCCGTCCAGGCCGACCGTACCCGGCTCAAGCAGGTTCTGATCAACCTGGTCAGCAACGCGGTGAAGTACAATCGGCAACAGGGCACGGTGTTCGTCGACGCCGCGGTTGCGGCTCCCGGACGGGTGCGTATCCTGGTCGCCGACACCGGCCTGGGAATCCCGGCCGGGCGCGCCGGCGAACTGTTCCAGCCGTTTCATCGCCTGGTCGAGTTGAGTGCTGCTGTCGAAGGCACCGGCATCGGCCTGGCTTTGAGCAAGCGCATCATCGAGGCCATGGACGGCGCCATCGGCATGACCAGCACCGAAGGCCAAGGCAGCACATTCTGGATCGAGCTGCCCCAGGCCCTGGCTACGGTGACGCCCGAGCCGGTCGAAGCAACTCTTGTGGCCCTGCCGCGGTCAAAGGCCGGGCAGCGCGGATTGCGCGTCCTGGTGGTCGAAGACAACGAGATCAACCAATACGTCGCCAAGGGCCTGCTCGAGAACCTCGGCTATCCGACCGACGTCGTCGGCGACGGCTTCCAAGCCATTGCAGCCCTGGGCGAGCAATCCTACGACTTGATCTTCATGGATCTGCAAATGCCCGGTCTCGACGGCATCGCCGCCACCGCGATGATCCGGCAACTGCCGGACGGCCGTGCCGGCCTGCCGATCATCGCGATGACGGCGAACGCCATGAGTGGGGCTCGTGAAGCCTGCCTGGCCGCCGGAATGAACGACTACATCGCCAAACCGATCAAACGGCGCGAGCTGCGCGACATGATGGACCGGTGGGTTGATCGGCTCGAATCGGCGCCGCCTTCCGCCGACGGCGCCGCGGGGGTGTCGGAGCCGCAAGCGACGGCCAGCGGGAACGCCTCGGCGCGGCTGATCGACGAGGCGTTCCAGCTCCAGCTGGCGGAGATCACCGGAGCCAAGGAATTCATATTTTTGCTGCGACAACTCGACCGCCAGATGGCGACCGCGCTTCCCGAAATGCGCCAGGCGTTATCGGCGGGCGAGCGCGAGAAGGCCCAACGGGTGTCGCATTCCTTGAAGGGGGCGGCGAAGAATCTCGGCTTCGTCGCCTTGCCCGATGCCCTCTCGCGGCTCGAGCTGGCCTGCCGTCAAGACGGCGACGCCGACTGGGCGGGGCTCATCGCCGGCGTGGAAACGGCAATCCGCGCCACTGCGACCTGGATCGCTCGGGGCGCCCCAGAGGTAGTTGCCATGGACACGCGCGGATTGGGTCCAGACTGAGCCAAGAACGAGTGGCGCCGGCCTCCAAGCTTTTCCGCCGCTGCGCGGCGGTGGCGGGCGGGGACGCCCACCCCACTGGAAATCAAGGCCCTAAACCGGCTCCGGCGTGTTGGCCAGTTCGATCCGCACCGCGCAGAACTTGAATTCGGGGATCTTGCCGAAGGGATCGAGGGCCGGGTTGGTCAACATATTGGCCGGCGCCTCCCAGAAGCAGAAAGGGACGAACAACGTGCCCGGCTGCATCTGCGGATCGATCCGGGCGGCACATTCGATGCGGCCGCGCCGGGTACTCACGGCGATCCGCTTGCCGGGTTCGATGCCCATGGCGGCGGCGTCGACGGGGGAGACCACGGCGATGGCCGTCGGCTCGATCCGGTCAAGCGCATCGGCCCGCCGGGTCATGGCGCCGGTATGCCAGTGTTCCAGCAGCCGTCCGGTCATCAGGACCATCGGGTACTGCTCATCCGGCAGTTCGTCCGGCGGCACCAGCGAGGCCGGAACGAACCGGCCGCGCCCGCTCCGGGTCGGGAAGCCGTCGCCGAAGATTACCTCGTCGCCCGGAACGTCCTCGGCCGCGCAGGGGTAGGTAACCGCATCCTCGCGCTCGAGGCGGTCCCAGGAAATGCCGGCCAAGGCCGGCACCAGCCCGCGCATCTCTTCGTAGACCTCGGCCGGGCCGCCGTAATCCCACGCCAGACCGAGGCGCTGGGCCATGTCCTGGATGATGGCGAGATCCTGGCGGGCCTCGCCCGGCGGCGGCAGGGCGGGGCGCGCCACCTGCACGCGGCGGTCGGTGTTGGTGAAGGTGCCGCTCTTTTCGGCCAAGGCCGAGGAGGGCAGCACCACATCGGCGAACGCCGCCGTTTCGGTCAGGAACAGGTCCTGTACCACCAGGTGGTCGAGGCAAGCCAAGGCGGCACGGGCATGGTTCAGGTCGGGATCGGACATCGCCGGGTTCTCGCCCATGATGTACATGCCCTTGATGCGGCCCGCCAAGGCCTCGTTCATGATCTCGACCACGGTGAGGCCGCGCTTGCCGTCCAGGGAAGCGTTCCAGGCCTTCTCATAGCGGTGGTGGATTGCCGCGTTGTCGACCGCTTCGTAGCCTGGATAGAACATCGGAACGAGGCCGGCGTCGGACGCTCCCTGTACGTTGTTCTGACCGCGCAACGGGTGCAGCCCGGCGCCCGGCTTGCCGACATGGCCACACATCAGGGCCAGGGCAATCAGGCAACGGGCGTTGTCGGTGCCATGCACATGCTGCGAGATGCCCATGCCCCAGAAGATCATCGCCCCCTGGGCGCGGGCGATGGTTCGGGCGACCTGGCGCAAGACCTCGGCATCGATGCCGCAGACCGAGGCCATGCGCTCGGGGGTGAAGGGCAGCAAATGCTTGCGGTAGGTGTCGAACCCTTCGGTGAAGCGTTCGATGTAGTCCCGGTCTTCCAGGCCCTCGGTGACGATCACGTTCATCAGGGCGTTGAGCAGGGCGACGTCGCTGCCGGGACGGAAGCGCAGGCTATAGGTCGCGTGCCGGTCCAAGGCTTGGCCGCGCGGATCGGCGACGATCAGGGTGGCGCCCCGTTCCGCCGCGTTCTTCATGAAGGTGGCGCCGACCGGGTGATTGACCGTCGGGTTGGCCCCGATGACGAAGATGACGTCGGAGTTCAGGCATTCCGCCACCGGCGCCGTCACCGCGCCGGAACCGATGGTTTCGATCAGCGCCGCTACCGAAGAGGCATGGCAAAGCCGCGTGCAATGGTCGACGTTGTTGGTGCCAAAGCCGGCCCGCACCAGCTTCTGGAACAGATAGGCCTCCTCATTCGAGCCCTTGGCCGATCCGAAGCCGGCCAGCGCGGCGCCGCCATGTCGCTGGCGAATACGGCTCAAGCCCTCGGCCGCCACGGCCATCGCCTCCTCCCAGCTCGCCTCGCGGAAATGGGCCATGGGGTTGGCCGGATCGAAGTCGAGGCTCCGCTCCTTGGGGATGTCGGCGCGGCGGATCAGTGGCTTGGTCAGACGTTGCGGACTGTGGATATAGTCGCCTCCGAAGCGTCCCTTGACGCAGAGGCGGTTATGGTTGGCCGGCCCGTCGCGGCCATCGACCCCGACGATGTGGTCGTCGCGCACCCGATAGGTGACTTGGCAGCCCACCCCGCAATAGGGGCACAGGGAATCGGTCTGGGTTTCGCTGACGCCCTGGGTGGCGGCAATGCGCTTTTCGATCAGGGCGCCGGTCGGGCAGGCCTGGACGCATTCGCCGCAGCCGACGCAGGTGCTGAGCCCCATCGGATCCGCCAGGTCGAACACCGGTTGGCTGTGCGCCCCGCGCCATGCCATGCCGATCACCCCGTTGACCTGCACTTCGCGGCAGGCCCGTTCACACAGGCCGCAGCTGATGCAGGCCTGCGGCTGGAAGGCGATGGCAGCGTGGCTGAGATCGGCCGCCGGCTTCTTTTCACCCGGATAGCGACCGGTGGGGACGTCGAGGGCGCGCGCCCAACGAGCCAGGGCCGTTCCCTCCTGCGGCGCCGCCTCCGGCTGATCGGCGACCAGCAGCTCGAGCACGGCGCGACGGGCGTTGTGGGCCCGGTCGCTGTCGGTGCGGACCACCATTCCGGGCTGCGGCTGGCGGGCGCAGGAGGCGGTCAGCCGCCGCTCGCCCTCCACCTCGACCATGCAGGCCCGGCAATTGCCATCGTGCCGGTAGCCCGGCGCATCGCGATAACACAGGTGGGGCAGGGTCAAGCCGTGGCGTTTGGCCACCTGCCAGATGGTTTCGCCGGGGGCGGCCTCGACGGCGCGGCCATCCAAGGTGAAATGAACGGTCTGGATGCCCATGGTCAGGCCTCGCTGGCGAAATTGCGCAACACGGTTTCCCAGGCATTGGGGGCGGCCTGGCCGAGCCCGCAGATGGAGGCGTCTTGCATGACCCGCGACAATTCGCCCAGCAGCGCGGCGTCCCAATGGTCGCGGCGCAGCAATTCGGCGGCCTTCTTGGTGCCGAGTCGGCAAGGCGTGCACTGACCGCAGGATTCATGGGCGAAAAAGTCCATGAGTTGCCGGGCGAAGTCCTTCACGTCGTCGTGGTCGGAAAGGACCATGACGGCAGCCGAGCCGAGGAACCCGCCCAGGGGTTCGAAGGTGCCGAAGTCGAGCGGCAGGTCGGCCTGTTCGGCCGAGAAGATGCCGCCCGAGGCACCGCCGGGCAGGTAGGCCTGCAGCCGATGGCCGGGCGCCATGCCGCCGCAGAACTCGTCGATCAGTTCCCTCACCGAGATCCCTGCCGGCGCCAGCTTGACTCCGGGCGAGCGGATCCGCCCCGACACCGAGAAGCTGCGCAGCCCCTTGCGGCCGCGACGGCCGATGCCCTGGAAATGGGCCGGCCCCAGTTCCACCATGTCGCGGATCCAGTAAAGGGTTTCGACATTGTTGACCAGGGTCGGCCGGCCGAACAGACCACGCTCGGCGACGAAGGGCGGACGCAGGCGGGGCAGGCCTCGCTTGCCCTCGATGCTCTCGATCATGCCGGATTCCTCGCCGCAGATATAGGCGCCGGCGCCGCGCCGCAGATGGATTGGCCGCAGCAGGGGCAGGCCTGCGCCCTCGAGGGCGGCGATCTCGGCCAGCAGGCGCAGGCGCAGGTCGGGATATTCGTCGCGCAGATAGATGTAGATCGCTTCGGCGTCGACCGCCCAGGCGGCGATCAGCATGCCTTCCAGCATGCGATGCGGATCGCTGCCCAAATAATGGCGGTCCTTGAAGGTGCCGGGTTCACCCTCGTCGGCATTGACCACCATCAACCGCGGCCCCTCATAGCGACTGACCGCCCGCCATTTCTGGGCCGTGGGGAAGCCGGCGCCGCCGCAGCCCCGCAGGTTGGCCTGATCGAGGATTTCGATGATGCCCTCGGGGCTGTGCTTCCCCGCCGCGCAGGCCTCCAGCAGGGCGTAGCCGCCGTCCTGGCGATACGCCGCGAAGACCGAAGCCGGAAGCGGCATCGGTTTGTCGGGCACCTGGGTGGCGGCCGCCACCAAGCCGTCGATGGTGGTCCGATCGACCAGCAGATGGCCACCAGCCGCCTTGGTCACGGTGGCCGCCGGAGCTTGGTCGCAGCGGCCGATGCACGGCACCAGCTGCAAGCGGACCTGCTTCGGCAGGACCTCGGCGGCGGCTTCGGCCAACCCGGCGGCACCGGCCATGCAGCAGCTGGGGCCGCCGCACAGGCGCAGCGTGGTCGGCGGTGGCGGCGTTTCTCCGTCCGCGACGATGTCGAAATGGGCGTAGAACGATGCCACCTCGAACAGCTCGGCCATCGGCAGGTTCATCACCTGGGCCAAGGAGGCGAGGACGGACATCGACAGATGGCCAAAGCGGTCTTGCAACCGGTGCAGGTGCTCGATCAGCAGGTCTCGCCGCAACGGCGCCTGGCCCAATACCTCAAGCACTGCTTGTGTTGTCGAAGGGTTGGTGACGCGGCCCTTGGGCAGCCCCGGGTTCTTACGGTCTTTTTGGCCGATCTCGCCCATGAATCCTCTTCTTTCTTTGGCCTTTGGCTCCGATTATATGCATATCGTCGTTCGCCTCTGCCAGGGGCCCCGTTTCTTTCTTCATGCGGTCTGGGCCAGGATTCGGAAACAACAGCGATCGGCGGCAGCGACGAAGGGTCTTGTTGGCGGGTTCGCCAGCGTGTCATCAGGCGCGAAATGCGCGCATATCCTTGAGAGGCAAATGTGAGCGGCGGCATCTATTCTTTCGAAGGGATGGTTCCGGTAATCCATCCTACGACTTTCGTTCATCCCGCGGCCGTCGTGATCGGCGATGTGTGCCTCGGCCCGCATTGCTATATCGGTCCCGGGGCCAGCCTCCGGGGCGATTTCGCCTCGCTGGTGGTCGGTGAAGGCTGCAATATCCAGGACAATTGCGTGGTGCACGGCACGCCAGGCCGGGTGACGATGATCGAGGATGGCGGCCATATCGGCCACGGCGCGGTGATCCACGCCTGCCATATTGGCAGGAGTGCCTTGATCGGCATCGGCGCGGTGATCTTCGACGATGCGGTGATCGGCGAAGAGGCGATCGTCGCCGCCCTGTCCTTCGTGAAGGCCGGCTTCGAGGTGCCGCCCCGCCATCTGGCGGCGGGCGTGCCCGCGGTGGTGGTGCGACCGCTGACGGCCGAGCAGATCGCCTGGAAGAACCGGGGCACCTTGGCTTATCAGCGGCTGGCCGCGCGCTGCCTGGAGACCTTGCGGCCGTGCGAGCCGCTGACCGAAGCGGAACCGGGTCGCCACCACGTCGACGTCAGCCGGTTCTGGCCGGAGGCGTGAATAACCTTTCGCAGTGGGGTGGGCGTCCCGCCCGCCACCGCCGTGACCGACGGCGACCGGCTCAGCCGAATTTATCGAGGTCGATGATGGGGCCACCCAACAGGGTGGCCACCATCTTCATGGTCGCCACGCCGACCACCGCCAGGAACGACACCAGCGTCACCAGCCGCCATACGCGGCCCCAATCATTGAAATTCTCGCTGGCGAGGAAGAAAGAAAACAGGTTCTCCCCAACCTCGGGGCGACGGATCTTGTTGGCATAGGCCCCATAACCGGCGGCGAGCATCAACAAAATGCCCAACAGGAGCCGCAGCGATAATCCCATGAAGTGGCGCCTTCCTACTTGACGCCCAGCAGAGCCAGCATGATGCCGCCGGAAATGGCCGTTCCGAACACGCCCGCCAGATTGGGCCCCATGGCGTGGTAGATCAGCAGATTTTCACGGTCTTCCTTGGCGGCGACGATATGGGCGACGCGCGCGGCGATCGGCACCGAAGCGATGCCAGCCGAACCGAGGCAGGGATTGATCTTTTCCGTCAGGAACAGGTTCATGAATTTGGCGCCGAGGACACCCGAGGCGGTCCCGCCGAGGAAGGCGATCAGCCCGAGAACAATGATCTCGATGGTCTGGAAGGTGAGGAACTTCTCGGCGTTCATGGTCGAGCCGATGCCGACGGTCAAGATGATGATGATGACATTCATCAGGTCGTTGGCGGCTGTCTTATAAAGGCGGTCGGTGACCAGGCACTCCTTGAACAGGTTGCCGAGCATCAACATGGTGATTAGCGGCGCCACCGGCGGGAAAAACAGGTTGACGACGATGCCCATGACGATCGGAAAGGCGATCTTCTCAAGGCGGCTGACCGGGCGCATCTGCTTCATCCGGATCAGACGCTCTTCCCTGCTGGTCAGCAGCTTGATCACCGGCGGTTGAATCAGCGGCATCAGGGCCATGTAGGAATAGGCGGCCACGGCGACTTGCGGCAGCAGATGCGGCGCCAGTTTCACGCAGACGAACACGGCCATGGGGCCGTCGGCTCCGCCGATGATGCCGATCGCGCCCGATTCATTGATGCTGAATCCGAGCATCTTGGCCCCGATCAGCGAGATGAAGATGCCGAGATGGGCCAGCGCCCCCAAGATGACAAGCTTCGGATGGGCGATCATCGGACCGAAGTCGGTCATGGCGCCCACGCCAAAGAAGATCAACGGCGGAATGATCAGGAGTTCGATGCCATGGTAGGCGTAATTGAACAGGCCGCCCGGCAGGATCAGATCCGATCCCGGCACATTGGAAATGACGCAGGCGAAGCCGATGCCGACGAGAAGGAGTGGCTCGTATTTCTTGACGATGGCCAGGCCGATCATGGCGCAGCCGATGGCGATCATCACCACGTTGCCCCACCAGAAATGGGCAACGCCCGTTTGGTCGGCCATCGCCTGCAGGAAGCCCAGTACTTGTTCGAACATCAGCCCTCTCCTCACGCCATCTTGCTAGTGCGGTGATCGAATCGCGGCACTAGTGGCTGGCCTTCCGGATCTTCTCGTCATCAAGCTTTCCCAGGCGATTAAGCAGTGGGAACAGCGCCAAGACCACACCGATTCCAGTAATCATGATAATGCTGAGAGTGAAGTCGATAATGCTAAGCAGAACGGCGCCATATACTGAATCTGGGACTATCATGTTGCCTCCCGCGAACTGGTTCTCAGGCGATCGTTAGCAGAACCTGGCCGGTGTCGACACTCTGCTTTACCTTGACGGCGATGCTTTCCACGGTCCCGCTGGTCTTGGCGAGAATCTCGGTTTGCATCTTCATTGCCTCAACGACGGCAACCAGGTCGCCGACATTGACGGTCTGGCCGACCCGCACGTCGATCGAATCGACCACACCCGCCAGGGGCGCCACCACTTGATGTTCCGAGCCGGCCGGGGCCGGGCTTGCCGCCGCTGCCTTTGCCGGTGCCGCCGTCGGTTTCAGCGCAGCCGCCTTCACCGGTTTCGCCGCTGCGGGTGGTGCCGCGGCAGCCGCGACCGGTGCGGCCACAGCCGGAGCGGCGACGGCATCGCCTGACAATTCCTCGACCAGGACGGTATAGCTTCGACCGTCAACAGTGATTCTGAACTTTCTCATGGCTTCTTCCTTGACTAATGAAGCAAGGCCTCGTCGGCATTTCCGATGTGAACGATGCGGTGCGGGGTGTCCATTACGGCGCAAATAGCGGCCGCGATGGCGGCGGTATGGTGGTCGCGCGGTTCCGCTCGCTTCACGTCGACGATGCGGTGCGGACCTAGGATGGCGTAAACGGCGGCGGCGATCGCGGCGATATCTTCGTCGGCGGGGCTCTCTGGGATGCTATCGGCCGTCGAGTCGGGTGCCGTCCCGCCTCTGGCTGTCCAATCCCTGACGAACTTGAACATCCAGTTCAGGCAAGACACCGCTCCGATGACGGCCAAGCCATTTATCACAATGTCTTTCATATCCCACGTGCCCACTTTGCTTTCGCAGTAGCGCCTTACGTGAACGATCCGTCGCTGCAAGCCCGGCCGATATGCCGCTGACAGTTCCCGATTGCTCGCTCAAAAATCATCGCCGAGCGTGGATTGCCGAGGCCCAGGAAACCAACTTGTATTCTCATGTAAATTCTTGTGACCATCGGCAGGAACACCGCGATCCCCACGTCGCCGACGCCCCCAATTGGGCCCCCTGGAGGTCCCCGTGGGTGTATTCCGGCGCTGGAACATGCCGCAAGTGCGACCGTTCCGTAAATGATAATTTTCCTCTTTAATGATCTCTTGCTGACAACGGATCGGTCCGGCTCCCTGGACCGCCGCGTCGCCCGGGGGATGAAAACGCTATTTGCAGGAAATTACGCACCGCAATATAAGGACCGGGCCGGAGCCAGGTCGCCGCCGCAAAGAGGTCGGCCGATTCCGGCCCGAGGCATAGGCTTGGCGCGGTCGCACGGTCGACGTTCGATTCCGCCGTTGAACAGGACTGAACGATCGTTCAATATCGCCCAAAAAATGCACCTCGACGCACCGCAAACGGATTTGTGACCCCTAGGAGCGCCCCATGGACTTCGGATTGACGGACGAGCAACGGCTGATGCAGGACATGGCGAAGGATTTCGCCGAAAAGGAGATCCTGCC
>CAIOJO010000463.1 GCA_903858635.1 uncultured Telmatospirillum sp.
CGTCGTTGCCACGACGGCGCCGGCTTTCTGATGTGAGGATTGAGGTTGGTGACGCGCGTCGCCCTTGCCGGATGAGGGGTGCACCAACCTTTCTCGCTGCCTCGATTGAGTTGCTGGCAGACGATGTCTTTGGGCCCGACTGCTCGCCGGCACGCGGGCCGTCTGCGCCGAACGCTGGAAACAGACCAACACTCGCCTGTCGCGGATCGAGATCGTGCTGGGCGTCATCGTGCTCCTGCTGCTCGTCGGCGAGGGATCGGTGATTGATGTGCTGAAGCGGGTGTTGGGGGGCTGAGGCTAGGTCTTGCCCTCGCTTTCAGCGCTTCCAAAAAGAACATCGGTGTGCCGGCGTTTGGCAATTTCACGGTAGAGTGCTTCAGGGGTCACCCCGATCTGGTCTGCAATCTGTTTCCATGCGCCCTTCGGTGGGATGGGGTCTCCGCGCCAGGCGAGCCAAGCGTCCAGACGTGCTGCGACTGTCCGCAATGCCACAACTTCGCTGCGGAATCGTGCCATCTGAACCTCCCCGGCGAGATGGATCGCCCATGCTTCCGCAAATTCCGGATCAGCGCGAAATCTGTCCCTGATCTCCCGCACAGTGAAGCCGATCAAACGTGAAGGACCACCGGTCACCGCATCGCAGTGATATCGTGGTGAAAACAATGATGCCTCAGCAAGGACGCCACCGGGTCGTGCGCGCTGCAAAATTTGCGCGCCACCATCCAACTGGTGCCGGATCAGCCTCACTTCTCCCTCGATCACCACATACAGCGTCGTGACCCGGTCGCCAGCGTGAAATACGTATCCGCCGACGGTGGCAGACAACTCGCGGCCCGCACAATCGAGCAAGAGATCAAAGAGTGGCCGGGACATGATAGGGATCATGTCAGCCTGTGGCCAGCATTTGCAATAGTGGCAGTCAACTTAGCGTCTGGAGTCCCCTCATGAAGTCGATCGTCCTTGCGGCAACTCTGCTGCTTGCCCCCTGTCTCGCGCAGGCTCAACCGGCACCCGCCCACAGCCCAACGATGATGCATGGAATAATGCCGGGCGGGCCTGCCCAGATGGCAGCACACCCGACGGAGGCCGGGCAGTCGGCATTTGCCGCCATTCAGGAGATCGTTGCTTTGCTGGAAGCCGATCCTGCGACGGACTGGTCAAAGGTCAATATCGAGGCGCTGCGCCAGCACCTCATCGACATGAATGCCGTTACCCTTGAGGCCACGGCGGTTGCTGAGCCGATCGCCGGCGGCGTCCGTTTCCAGGTTAGCGGCAATGATCCGGTCTGTGGCTCGATCCGCCGCATGGTGATGGCGCATGCCGCGACGATGAACGGTGTGGGTGGGTGGGCGTTCAAGGCCGATGAAACGTCGGCGGGCGCGGTGCTGACCGTGACGGTGGCCGATCCAGCAGAGGTCAGAGGTGGCTCCGCTCGTGTGAACAGCGTTTCGGTTTGGATAAGTGGATTGTGCGTCCTGCTCAGGCTGCGGCTGCGTGCGGTTGATTGATGAAGTAGGCTTGGTCTGGGGTCTTTCGGTCAAGGCTCGAGTGCGGCCGTCTGGAATTGTAGAAGCTGAAGTAGCGGCCGATCGAGGCGCGAGCGTCGGCGACGGTGTCATAGGCGCGGAGGTAGACCTCCTCGTATTTCACCGACCGCCACAGCCGCTCGACGAAGACGTTGTCGCGCCAGGCGCCGCGGCCGTCCATGCTGATCGCGACCTTCTCGCGCTGCAGGACTGCGGTGAACGCCATGCTGGTAAATTGGCTGCCCTGATCGGTGTTGAAAATCTCCGGCGCCCCGAAGCGCGTCAGCGCTTCCTCCAAAGCCTCGATGCAGAAATCGGTCTCCAGCGTGATCGAGAGCCGCCAGCTGAGTACCCGCCGGCTGAACCAGTCGACGATGGCGATCAGATAGACAAAGCCGCGCGCCATCGGGATGTAGGTGATGTCGGTCGCCCACACCTGGTTGGGCCGCGTCACCGCCAGCTTGCGCAGCAGGTAGGGATAGATTTTGTGTCCCGGCGCCGGCTTCGAGGTGTTCGGCCGTCGGTAGATCGCCTCGATCGCCATCTTCTTCATCAGCGTCGAGACGTGCAGCCGGCCGACCTTGATGCCTTCGGCGGCAAGCAGGTCGCGCAGCATGCGGCTGCCCGCGAACGGGAAATCCATGTGCAAC
>CAIOJO010000464.1 GCA_903858635.1 uncultured Telmatospirillum sp.
GCGGAAAAGTGGTCCAGAACGTTCCTCGAAATTGGCGCTTCCGACATGGCGGGCCTCGCTCTTCAACGAAGCCTTCTATGAATCACATTCCGTGTCTTTTGGGATTCCCCTAATTGCCGTTAACCCGAAGCGATCACCGTGGGGCGCCGGCGGGCCGGGCTTGCTCCCCAATGCGCCGATGCACTAACATGATTCGTCCCTCTTGCCTCGCGAGGTCGTCATGCCCCCCGTTCTTCGGACCTTGGCCCTGCTCTTGTTGCTGTTGCCGCTGGCGGGAGGGGGAGCCGCTGCCTTCACCACGGTGCAGGACGACAATACAAGTGCGGACGGCACGGCGCGGTTCACCGATCCCGACACGGCGGTGACGACGAATCGTGACGGCGAGCCGAGCCTCCGCAGGTTCCAAGGTGTCGAGGGCTCGTTCACCTATGGCATGCAGATGCAGAGCGCCTCGTCCCCGGCCTTCAATCGCTATGGCAATTCCGCCTTTCCCGGCAGCGATTTGAACGTCACGTTCGGTAACCGGCGTTAGACGGCATTTCACCGTCAAACCGCCGTTGACAGGAGCGGGACGGTTGCGTATCTTCCCGCCTCCGGTTGGGCGCGGCGGTTTATCCGTGCTCTTCCCACGGTGTCGAGGAACGAGGGCAATGAAAGTTCGTAACTCCCTGAAGTCGGCCAAGCTGCGCGACAAGAACTGCCGGGTGGTCCGCCGCAAGGGGCGCGTCTATGTCATCAACAAGACCAACCCGCGTTACAAGGCTCGGCAGGGCTGAGCCAAGCGTCCTTCGGGACGCAAGACGCTCGTCCATCGATCCGACTAGCCAATGGGCCGCATTTTGCGGCCCTTTGGCGTTGCCGATTCGGCGAGCCGCCTCGTCCGAGTGGCGATCCGCCCCGAGTGGGTGTTCGAAAGACCGGTCCTCTCAACCCTTCTCTCCGCCTCGGGTATCTTGTCGGCCCTGGGGAAATGCCCACATCCGCAGACATGAGGCAAATCCTCGCTCCTTTGTCCTTGCTGATGTGTTTGGCTCTGCTGCTGGCCTGCTCGGCACCGAGGGGCGGCCAGCCGCATAGTGAACTCGACGATCTGTTTATGCGGCTGCGAGCGACGGCCAGCGTCGATGAGGCACACCATATCGAGCTGGCGATCATGCATGAGTGGGCCAATTCCGGGAAACCGGAGGTCGACGTCCTGATGCTGCATGGCATTGAAATGGCGCATACCGGCGAACTCGATGGGGCCCTGCAGATTCTCGACCGCGTGGTGCAGTTGGCTCCGGCCTTCGCCGAGGGCTACAACCAGCGGGCCCTGATTCATGCCATGCGGGACGAGTATGGCGAGGCGTTGGACGACATCCAGCGGGTGCTGGTGATCGAACCCCGTCATTTCAGTGCCCTGGCCGGGCTGGGGCACATTCTGTTGCTGTATGACCGGGATGAGGCGGCGTTGCACGCCTTCGAAGCGGCACTGGCGATCAATCCCTATCTCGACGCGGTGCGCGATGAGGTCATGCGCCTGCGCGATCGCCTGTCGGGCCAGCCGGTTTAGGACTTCTCACAGCCTTCCGGCTGCCAGGTTGGGCGGATGCGTCTTCAGCAACACGGACGGACACGGACATCCTCGGACGGACACGGACGAAATGGTTTTGCTGTGCCTTTGCCCGTGTCGTCCGTGCGCCGCGAAGCGGCATCTGTGTTCGTCCGTGTTACCATGGTTGCTTTCGCAGGCGACAGCCCTGGTGTCGTGGCGGCCCGCTCGTTCCTCGTTACGGCTCCTCGACCACCGCGACCCGCAGGATATTGGTGGTGCCCGGGGTGCCGAACGGGACGCCGGCGGTGATGACGATCTGCTCCCGCCAATTGGCGAAGCCCTGTTCATGGGCGATGTCGACCGCCACCGCGACCATTTCGGCGAAGCTGCGCACATCCGGGGCGACGACGCTGTGGATTCCCCAGGCCAGGGCCATTTGCCGGGCCACCAGGACATCGGGGGTGAGACAGAGGATCGGCACGTCCGGCCGTTCGCGGGCGGCCCGCAAGGTGGTGGATCCGGAGGAAGTGAACGTCACCACCGCCGAGACCGCGAGCGTATGCGCCACCTGGCGGGCGGCGGCGCTGATCGCGTCGCGCGTCGTGCCGGTGGGCAAGGGCCGCGAGGCCTCGCGGATCAGCTGATACTCGCTGTCTTCTTCGACCCGCTCGATGATGCGGTGCATGATGGTCACCGCATCGATCGGGAAGTCGCCGGAGGCGGTTTCGGCCGATAGCATGACCGCATCGGCGCCGTCGTAGACGGCGGTGGCCACGTCCGAGGCTTCGGCCCGGGTCGGAGCCGGGGCGTGTACCATGGAATCCAGCATTTGGGTCGCCACCACCACCGGTTTGCCCGCCTTGCGGGCCGCCCGGATGATGCGCTTCTGCAGAATGGGCACGGTTTCCGGCGGGCATTCGACCCCGAGGTCGCCACGGGCCACCATGATGCCGTCCGAGAATTCGATGATGGCATCCAGATGCTCGATGGCCGAGGGCTTTTCCAGCTTGCTCATGATGCGGGCGCGGTCCCCGACCAGGCGCTTCATTTCAAGGACGTCCTCGGCCCGCTGCACGAAGGAGAGGGCGACCCAGTCGGCCCCCATGGCCAGCGCGAAATCGAGATCGGTACGGTCCTTTTCGGTCAGAGGCGACAGCGGCAATACCACATTGGGGACGTTCAGCCCCTTGTGGTTGCTGAGTTCACCGGGGGTGAGCACCACGGTCTCGGCGAAGTCCGGGCCGTGCCGCTGCACCTTGAGCCGCACCCGGCCATCGTCCAACAGCAGTTCGCTGCCCACCTGCAAGGCGGCGAAGACCTGCGGATGCGGCAGGTTGACCCGTCGGTCATCCCCCAAGGTCGTGTCGAGGTCGAGGCGAAAGGCTTGGCCGGCCTTCAGCTGCACCTTACCATCGGCGAAATTGGCGACCCGCAGCTTCGGCCCCTGGAGATCGGCCAGCACGCCGATCGGCCGCCCAAATTTCTGCTCGATACCACGAATGATGTCGTAACGGGCTTGGTGGTCGGCATGCGACCCATGGCTGAAGTTCAGCCGGAAAACGTCGGCGCCCGCCAGGAACAGCTCCTCGATCGCTTGCTGGCTCGAGGTGGCGGGACCCAAGGTGGCGACAATCTTGGCTTTGCGCGATCGTTTCATGAAGGCTTTGCATCCTCTGGTAAATTCGGAAGCGAGCATGCCCGCGACCCGTCCACTTCGCATCTTAATCTTTTATGGTGCTTTTCCCCGGATGTGGAGCGCCTGAAGGCCATCCACAACGGCGCGGGTGGCCCAATAGCTGCGGTAACGGGCCAAAACTCTAGGAGGGCGGCGCGCCGCCGTCAATCGGGCCCGGTTGTGCCGATGCGGCGCCCTCTGCTACTCTCGCCACTCCAGGGCAGGAAGGGGTCGAAGGTGCGCGAGGTGATGCGATTGAACGGTGTGGTCGTCGGGCTCGCCCTCGCCATCGGCCTCGCCCTCGCGCTGGCGGTGACGCGGCCGGCTCTCGCCGACGATGTCGCCAACCAGATGGATGCCGCCCGCGCCGCCTACCTCAAGGGCGATGCCCTGCATACCCTGTCCTCGCTTCAGGCCGCCGTCGCCCTGCTCAATGGACGGTTGTCGGATCAGTTTTCCAAGGTCCTGCCAGCGCCGCTCGCCGGCTGGGAATCGGGCGCGCCCGAGCAGGAGACGCTGGACACGATCGGCGGCGGGATCAGCCTGACGCGGGCCTATACCAAGGGCGACGCGACCCTGAATGCCGCCCTGATCGTCGACAATCCGTCGGTGGCCGCCTCGGTCGCGATGTTCCAGTCGGCCCCTCAGGTGGCCAGCCAACCCGGCTGGAGCCGGCTCAAGCTGGGTGGCGATGACGCCTTGATGCGTTATGACGCGGCGTCTCGGGCCGGTGAGATCATGATGGTGATCGGCGGCCGGGTCCTTTTGCAGATCGAAGGCACCGAGATCGCCAAGGACGATGTCCTGGTGGAGTTGGCGAAGGGCTGGAACACCGCGGCCATCCGCAAACTGATCACCGCCGGCTCCTGATTCCATGCGGGGGCTTGAACCCGGCCTGGCAGACCTCATCGGAGCGGCTGCCGGGCTGCTCACCACCTTGGCCTTCCTGCCGCAGGTCCTGAAGATCTGGCGGACCCGGTCGACCGGCGATCTCTCGCTGGCCATGTTTGCCGCGTTTTGCCTCGGCGTCGCCTTGTGGCTGGTTTACGGCATCCTGGTCGGGGCTTGGCCGGTGATCATCGCCAACCTGGTGACCTTGGCTCTCGCCGGCTTCATCCTGGCAATGAAGCTCGCTCATGTGCTGAACGACAAAGGGGTCCTGAACGACAAGGGGCGGCCCGAAGATCGGGCCGCCCCTCGCGAGTAAGCGTTTGTTCGAACCGCTTTAGTCGGACACCACCGGCGGATCGAGATCGAGATCCCAGTCCGGTTCCGGGGCTTTTATGTTGATCGCCCATTTCTCGAGGATGACCACGTGCTCGGCCTCTTCCTCGGCGAATTTCTGGGCCAGCTTCCGCACATCGGCATCGGGTGACTTATAGGCGATGTCGGCATAGTACTGATGGCCGCGCTTCTCGTTATGCAGAGCCAGATGGATGCAATGGTACGGCGTCATCATGTAATGGGTCCGCTCGACCGGAGCCGCTTCCGGGCCTTCGGCCTCGGACCACTGATATTCCCAGGGTTTCAAATGCGGCAGATCGATCCCCTTGGCCGAGTCCTTGACCTCGGCCAAGTGCAGGCGTGAGAACTTCGCCAGCTTGCGGAACAGGTCTGCGACTTCCTGGTTGTGGTGGACTTCCATCGCATCGGCCAGCTCGTCGTAACGCTCGGCCGCCTCCGCTTCGAGAGCCACGGCATGAGCGAGGAAGGTCGCGACTTCGCTCATGATGCGAACTTCCTCTCCAAGTCGGTCACGGTCGCCACATTACGGCTCGGCGGCTTGAACGGGGCCCGATTGCCGGCAAACAGGACGCCGGTGCTGAAGCCGTCGTCGCCAGCCAGACGATGCATGGCCTCGGCCATCACCTGCGAAGGATTGCCCTCGGCGGGATGAACCAGGTTCTTCCATTCCCGCTCCTCGGGACGATAGGTCACGCAGGGGCTGAGGACCTGGATGAACGAGAAGCCGGGATGCTGGATTCCCTCGTAGATCAGGCGAGCAACTTCGTTCGGGTTGCCGGAGAAGCCGCGGGCGATGAAATTGGCCCCCGCGGCAAGCGCCAAGCGCACCGGCTCGACGGCCGAGATGCCGGTCCCTTCCGGGGTCAGCTTGCTCTTGGTCCAGTCCGGCTGCGTGGTCGGCGAGGCCTGGCCCTTGGTCATGCCGTACACTTCGTTGTCCATGATGATGTAGGTCATGTCGACGTTGCGCCGGCAGGCATGCAGGAAGTGGTTGCCACCGATCGACAGGCCGTCGCCGTCACCACCGGCCGCCAGGACGGTGAGGTCCGGGCGGGCCAGCTTGACGCCTGCGGCGATGGCCAGGGCGCGACCATGCACGCCGTGGAAGCCGTAGACCTGCGTATAGGCGGGAATGCGCGATGAGCAGCCGATACCGGAAATGAAGGCGATCTCTTCACGCGGCTTGCCAAGATCGGCCAACGCCTTGGTCACCGAACTGAGCACGGCGAAGTCGCCGCAACCAGGGCACCAGATCGGCTTGACGTCGGATTTGAAATCTTGGTGGGTCAGTTGGCATGGAGCGTTCATGGCGGTCACTTCCAGTCGGCGATGATGGATTCGATCTGGTTGGGGCGGATCGGCAGCGGGCCGGGACGGCTCAATACCTTTACCGCGGGGGGCAGGTCAAAATGGGCGCGCAGATATTTGTTGAACTGCTCGCTATGTGTCTGCTCCACGACCAGAAGCTTCTTCACGCCGTTCAGGGCGGCCGCCATGTTCTTGGTCTGGGCCGGCATCAGGAGACGCAGCGAAATCATCTTCGCCTTGCCGCCCTTGGCCCGGATCCGCTCCAGGGCTTCCTGCACCGGGCCGGTGCTGGCACCGAAGGTCACCACGGCGATCTCGCCGTCGCCTTCGATATCGGCCCAGTGATCGCCGTAGTCGAACATTTCCAGCTTGCGCGCCCGCTTGTCGAGCTGCGAGTGGTGATCGCTGGCCTGTGAGGACGGCGTTCCCCGCTCGTTATGTTCCAAGCCGTCGGCCACGTAGTTGGTGCCGGGGTTGCCCGGGATGGCCATCGGCGAAATGCCGTCGGGGGTCAAGGCGTAGCGCTTGTACCCTTCGGCGTTCGGCGCGGCGACCCGGCGCTTGGCGACGTAGGGCGCATCGGCCGGTTTGGCGACGACGTTGCGGGCCTGGCCCATGGCCTGGTCCGACAGCACGATCGCCGCCGTCTGCAGGGCCTCGGCCAGATAAACCGCCCACTGGGTCGAGAACATGCAATCGACGATGGTGTTCGGCGCCACCACGATATGCGGCGCGTCACCATGCATGCCGTAGCAGGCGATGTTGAGGTCCGATTGCTCGGACTTGGTCGGAATACCGGTCGACGGACCGCCGCGCATGACGTCGACGATGGTGATCGGGGTTTCCGAACAAATCGCCAAGCCGATGGATTCGGTCATCAGCGCCAAGCCCGGCCCCGAGGTCGCCGTCAACGACGGCACACCGGAGAACGAGCCGCCGATGATCATGTTGATCGAGGCCAATTCGTCCTCGGCCTGAACCAGAACGCCGCCGGTCTTCTCCAGCGTCGGAGCCAGGTATTCGAGGACTTCGGTGCCCGGGGTGATCGGATAGGCGGCGACGAACTTGATGCCAGCCTTCAAGGCGCCATGGCCGGCCGCCTCATTGCCGCTGATGTTCCAGCGCACGCTGCCATCCGCCTTGGAAGGCGGCAGACGAGCCACCTCGGGCAGCTTGGTGGCCGCTTCGGCGCCTGCCTTCAGGCAGGCGGTCGCCGAGGCCAGGACTTCTTCGCCCTTGCGGCCCAACTGGTCCTGCAGCACCGAAAGCACCGCTTCGAGCGGCAGACCGATCAGGACCGCGGCGGCGCCCAGGCCGATCATGTTGACGCGACCGCCGGGGACCTCGGCCGCCAAAGTCTTCATGGCCAGCTCGGCGCTGCGGGCGCCGAACAACGCAATGGCGTCGGGCACCGCACCGTGCTCGGGATCGGACAGAACCAGGCTGGTTTTCGCCAGGGGCAGTTCGGCCGCGAAACGGTTGACGTTGCCCCAGTCATAGGCGACCAGCAGGTCGTAATGGTCATCCAGCGAGGAGACGGGGGTTGCCGAGATGCGCAGCAAAGCGGCTGCTTCGCCGCCTCGGATCTGCGGTCCCATGGACCGTGTCATCAGGCCGAAATATCCGGCCTTTGACGCTGCATCGAGCAAGATCTGGCCAGACGTCATCGCGCCGGCGCCGCCACTACCCGTCAATGCAACTGAAACAGATTTTCCTACCATTGCCCCCCTCGCTACTGTCGCACGACCTCATCCGCCCGGATCGGGAACGACCGGGGCGGGGGTCAGGGAATAAAAAGGATACGGCAGTTCCTTGCTTGCCTCGCGAGCGACGAAACCTTGGGCGAAGTTGGTTGCCCGGTGTCGCGCAGTGCGAGAAATACAGGAAAAGATGCCGCTTGCCGAGGGGACCCCCCTTCGGCGGGACGCACTGTAGCAAAACCCGGCGCCGGTTGCCACGATTCCTCGGCCGCTTTCTAGGGTTTTTTTCTGCCTGCGTCGTGGTCCGCCAACCGGCCGGTCATGCGGCTCAGTCTTCGCTGGTAACCGGGTCCGCGCTGGCTTCGCTTGCCGGGGTCTCCGGCGCTTCGGCCGCGGCCGGGCCTGGTGCCGCTACCGCCTTGCGAACGCGACGCTTTCTTTCCTTGGGCGGGGCCACTTCGGCGGCCGCTTCCGAGGCTGGCGCCGGCTCGTCCGGTTCCGTCGGCGGCAGTCGTTCGGTCGGCGCCGCCTTCTTGGCCGGCTTCGCCGGGGCCTTCTTCTTCGCCGCGGCCTTCTTCTTCACCGGTGGCGCCGGTTCGGCCGGGACGGCCTTCGGCAGCGGCTTTTCCACTGCTGCCGGTTTCTCCACCAGGGCTGGCAGATTCACCGTTTGCCGAATGAAATCGGGCATATGTGCGCCAAATCCCACCACCTGGTCGGCATGCGACATCTCGCCGATGCCATGGTATTCCTCGTGCCGGCGGTCACGCCGGAAGCGATCGCCGCGATCGCTGCGGTCGCGACCGCCGCGCGGCGCTTCGCGGGGGCGCTCGGGGACGGCCTCGGCGATCCGTTCCTCGTGCCGCACCGGGGCTGGCCGGGCCACCTCGCGGGACGGTTTGCGCTCGGCCTCCGCCTTGCGCTCGGGCCGCTCTTCCTGCGGCGCCGGCGTCGGTCTGTCGGTCTCGCGGATGCTCTTGCGCTCGCCTCCCGCATTGCGGTCGTGGCCCGGCTTGCGGCCGCCGCGCGCCGGGCGCCCCTCTGGCGCCCGCGAACGGCGTCGGCCTTCCATGTCGAGGGCGAGTTCGGGCAGTCCCTCGATCGGCACGCGGGGTATCTCCTTGCCAATCAACCGGATGATGTCGCCGACGAATTTGCCATCGGCCGGCGTGGCAAGGGTGAAGGCGCGGCCCAGCTTGCCGGCGCGCCCGGTGCGGCCGATGCGGTGGACGTAATCCTCGCAATGGTGCGGCACGTCGAAATTGAACACATGGGACAGATTGATGATGTCCAGGCCGCGCGCCGCCACGTCGGAACAAACCATCAGGCGAACCTCGCCGCGGCGGAACTTGTCCAAGGTTTCGGTGCGCGCCGACTGCGCCATGTCGCCGTGCAGCTGCACCACATCAAAGCCGTGTTTGGCCAAGGAGCGGCACAGGATGTCGACGTCGCGCTTGCGGTTGCAGAAGATCAGGGCGTTGCTGACTTCCTCGACGCGGATCAGGTGACGCAGTGCTTCCCGCTTGTCGATTTCCTCGGAGACCACCAGGAACTGCTCGACTCCGGCCGCCGTCGAGGCGGGCGGGGCAACCGAGATTTCCTTGGGATTCATCAGGAAGGCATCGGCCAAGCGGCGGATCTCGGGCGCCATGGTGGCCGAGAAAAAGAGCGTCTGACGGATCTTCGGCAGCCACGAGACGATGCGTTCGACATCGGGGATGAAGCCCATGTCCAGCATGCGATCGGCTTCGTCGATGACCAGGATCTTGACGTCGTTCAGCAGGATGCGGCCGCGCTCGTACAGGTCGAGCAGTCGCCCCGGCGTGGCGATCAGCACGTCGACGCCCCGGTCCAGAAGTTTTTCCTGGTCCGAAAAGCTCTCGCCGCCGATCAGCTTGGCCATCGTCAGCCGGTGGTACTTGCCATATTTCTCGAAGTTCTCGGCAACCTGCGAGGCCAGCTCGCGGGTCGGCGCCAGGATCAAGGAGCGCGGCATACGCGCCTTGGCCCGGCTGCCGGCCAAGATCTCGATCATCGGCAGGGTGAAGCCGGCGGTCTTGCCAGTACCGGTTTGGGCCACGCCGAGCACGTCACGCCCCATCAAAACCACGGGGATTGCTTGCTCCTGGATTGGCGTGGGCTGGAGATACCCGGCCTCCTCGACGGCCTTGAGGATTTCGGGGCCTAAGCCCAGGTCGGCGAACAGCATGGATGATTTTGTCCGGGTATGGCCGTGACGCGGCACGGAATCTTCGAAAATGAAATAGGGATCATGTGCAGCCGGATAATAGTGGGTCAAGCGGAGGTGTCAAATATATGGTTGCCGGGGATACGAATGGAGTGCGGCCGGGTGGCCCAAGGAGGAAGCAATGTTGATCCGCGCCGAGACCTCGTTCCTGTTGATCGTCGATGTTCAAGAGCGGCTGGCTCCGGTGATGACCGATCCGCGGCGGGTGATTCGCGGTTGCGCCTTGCTGATGCGGGCAGCCGCGCAGTTGGGGATCCCGATCGTGGTCAGCGAGCAATACCCGGCGGGCATCGGTCCGACCATGTTCGACCTCAGGGAATGGCTGCCCGCCGACGGGGCGCATGCCAAGCTGCATTTTGCCTGCACCGACGATCCGGTGATCGCCCCGCGCCTGCTCGCCTTGCGCGATGCGGGGCGGCGACAGGCCGTGGTGGCCGGTCTCGAGGCCCATGTCTGCGTGCTGCAGACCGCCTTGGGCCTGATGGACAATGATTTCGAACCCTTCGTCGTGGCCGACGCCTCGGCATCGCGCCGGCCGGACAGCGAAGAGCTGGCCTGGGCTCGGCTGCGCCATGCGGGCGTCGGGCTGGTATCCCTCGAGATGGCCTTATTCGAGTGGCTGCGGGTGGCCGGTACCGCGGACTTCAAGGCCTTGATCGCCCTCATCAAATAGTTGCGGCCAATACCTGCATCGAGGGAAGGGCTACTCTAGGTCGTATCGGTGCGTGATATTCTCTTAAAATTTGTCTAAGATGTGACGTATGTCACAGCCGTGGCTCGTCGCGGAGCGTAAGCTGTGTCCATGTTGGGGGTCGTACCGGAAGGCTAGCCATGGCATACCAGCTTCAGGCGGACGTTCGGACCGTATTGACGGAGACCAACCCGGTTGTGCGTTCGGGGATTCAGGCTGCGTTGTTCAGCAAGGGGATCCGCGAGGTGGTGTCTTGCAAGGATGCCCAGACGCTGCTGGATGCCCTGAAGTCCGAGATCGTCGATCTTCTGCTGGTGGACGTCGACCTTCCCGGCGTCGATATCTGCCAACTGGTCCAGCAGGTGCGTCAGAACAACCTGGGACGCAATCCCTTCGTGCTGATCATCGCCACCGTCAGCGACACCTCGCTCGGCCATATCCGCAAGGTGATCAATTCCGGCGTTGACCGCGTTCTGCGCAAACCGATGCCGATGAGCATGGTGCTCGAGCAGGTGGCGCAATTGTCGGATGCGCGCCGTCCTTTCGTGGCGACCGATGCCTATGTGGGCCCGAGCCGTCGCTCGAACCCACGGGTCGACGATAGCGACGATAATCTGATGCAGGCCCCCAACACCATGCGCAGCAAGCTGGCCGACAAGGTGAGCGAGATGCAGGTGGAGAGGATGATCCGCAACGGGGTCGTTCGGGTCGGCGAAATGAAGGTGCGGAGTACGCCCTTGGCCATCAGCCGGGCGATCCGCCGCGTCCTCGCCTTCTACGAGGGGCAGGGCACCGTCGAGCGGGTGCGCACCGATCTCGACCGGATGGTGGCCCTCAGCCAGGATCTGGTGAGTCGGTACCGCGGCACCAGCTTCGACCATCTGGCGGAACTGGCCGCCAGCCTGGTCAGCCTGGTCATGCGGATTTCGGCCGACCCGGTGGCTCCCAACAAGGTCCACCTCAATCTGCTGGCGAAACTGGGCGAGGTGTTGCGCCAGGCGGCCTAGATGGAACGGGATTCGACGAGCGTCGTGCAGGCGATCGCCGACACGGTCGGACGCTACACCGCGAAGGGATCGTCCCAGTCCCACTGAAAAGCAATTGCTTCACACGCTCGAAGGTGCGGATGACGGTGGGAATTGATGCCGCCGCTTCACCATGGAGGGGGCGTTCGCCCCCTCCATGGCTGGACCATTAGAGGAAGCGGTTCCACCAGCCGCGACGGCGCGGCGCGTTGGCGTCCTCGGGTTTCTCTTCGGCCGACGGTGGCGCGACAGTTGCCGACGCTTCTTCCTCGGGGGCTGGGGTTTCCGCGGCAGCGGCAGAAGCGACCGGCTCCGACGCCTCTTCCTCAGGCGCAGGGATGTCGCTGGCAGCGGCCGGCAATGTCTCCGCGGTGGCCGATTCGACTTCCGAGGCGGCCACCGGCTCGACCTTCTTGCGGCTGCGGCTGCGTTTCGGCTTGGCCGCCACTTCCGCTTCCGGTTCCGCTTGCGGAACCACCGCCTCGACGGCGATTTCCGGGGTGGCTTCCGCTGCCACGGCTTCCACCGGTTTCTTGCGACTGCGGCTGCGCTTCGGTTTGGCCGGAGCTTCCGCGGCTGCCTCGCCGCTTGGTTCGGCACTCAATTCGGCCGTCTCCGCCGCGCCGGCCAGCGTGTCGGCCACCACCGCTTCCTCGGTTTCCCCGGGCTCCGCAGGCGAGCCATCCTGGGCGGACTCGTCGCCGACCTCCGGCAGTCCATCGGTGCGCCGATGCCGCCGACGCCCGCCCCGCTTGCCGCGCCGCCGCCGCCTTGGCGAAGCCTGGCCGTCGCCCAGTCCAGCCGCACCTTCTTCCTCTTCGTCCTCGGCTTCGCTGTCCGTCTCGCCTTCGATCAACTCGGCAGGGGTTGCTTCGGCAGCTTCGACAGCTTCGACAGCTTCGACAGCTTCGGCGCCTTCGGTTCCGGTCTCGATCGGCGCTTCGCCTGGCTCGGCCGGCCCGTTGTCGTCCTCGGACTCGCCGGCGATGGGTTGCCCGGCCTCGTCGCGGCGGCCACGCCGGCGGCGGCGGCGGCGGCGGCGGCGGCCGGCATCGCCTTCCTCGCCGGCCTCGTCATGGGACTGCGACTCGACTGGTTGGGCGGCGGCTGGGGCCTCGACCTCTTCCTCGACCACCTCTTCCTCTTCGATCTCCTCCTCGGGGATCTCCACTTCGACCTGGATCGGCTTCGGCGCGGCGACCTCGATCGGCACCTCCGACTTGACCCGCTCCATGCGGAAGGCCGGCGGAATCAGCGAGTCGTCTCCCGTCAGCAGGACGTGGAAGCTGTAACGGGCCTCGATGTCGCCGAGCGCCACCCGCTTCTGGTTGAGGATATACAGCGCGATGCTGGGATGGACGGTCACCGTCACTTCGCTGGAACGCCGGCGGATGCCCTCTTCCTCGATGGCCCGCAAGACGAACACCGAAGACGATTCGACCGAGCGGATCACGCCGGCGCCGCCACAATGCGAGCAGGGCTGGAAACTGGTCTCCATCAGGCTGGGTCGTAGCCTCTGGCGGGACAGCTCGAGCAAGCCGAAGGCGCTGATCTTGCCCAGCTGGATGCGGGCGCGGTCGAACCGCATCGCCTCCTTGAGCCGCCGTTCGACCGTATGGTTGTTGCGGAGTTCCTCCATATCGATGAAGTCGATGACGATCAGGCCCGCTAGGTCGCGCAGGCGCAATTGGCGTGCCACCTCGTCGGCGGCTTCGCAATTGGTCTTCAGCGCCGTCTCTTCGATGTGGCGCTCTTTGGTCGAGCGACCGGAATTGACGTCGATGGCGACCAGGGCCTCGGTCTGGTTGATGACGATGTAGCCGCCCGACTTCAACTGCACCACCGGGCTGTGCATGGCGTCGAGTTGCGCGTCCACCTGGGCCTTGTGGAACAGCGGCATGGTCGGGTCGCGGTACAATTGCACCTTGCGCGCATGGCTGGGCGTCAGCATGCGCATGAAGTCCTTGGCCAGGCGGTACCCTTCCTCGCCATCCACGACGATCTCGTCGATGTCGCGGGAATAGAGGTCGCGGATCGACCGCTTGATCAGATTGGCCTCTTCGTAGACCAGGGCCGGGGCCGTCGACTTCAGGGTCAGGTCGCGCACGCTGTCCCACAGGCGCAGAAGGTACTCGTAGTCGCGCTTGATCTCCGGCTTGGTCCGCTCCGAACCGGCGGTGCGGATGATCACCGCCATGCCGTCCGGGATGTCGAGTTCGTTGGCGATCGACTTCAGGCGCTTGCGGTCCACCGCATTGGTGATCTTGCGGGAGACGCCGCCGCCGCGGGCGGTGTTGGGCATCAGGACGCAATAGCGGCCGGCCAGGGACAGATAGGTGGTCAAGGCGGCACCCTTGTTGCCGCGTTCCTCTTTGACCACCTGCACCAGTACGATCTGCCGGCGCTTGATGACTTCCTGAATTTTGTAGTGGCGCAGGCTCTTCATCGGCCGGCGGCGCTCGAGCTCTTCCGTATCGTCGCCGCCCAACAGCTCGACCGGCGCCTCCGCCGGTTCGCCGTCCGCCGCCTCGCCGCCGTTCTCCGGTTCGGCGGGAACCTCGCGCGTCGCCGCCCGGGCGCCGCCGTCGTCGCTGTCCGCATCACCGAAATCGGCCGAGGATGCGGTGGCGCTCTGCTTGATCACCTCGCGCTGTTCGGCGATCAGAGCTTGCCGGTCGGCTACCGGAATCTGGTAGTAGTCGGGATGGATCTCACTGAATGCCAGGAAACCATGGCGCCCACCGCCGTAGTCGACAAACGCCGCTTGCAGCGACGGCTCGACCCGAACGATTTTCGCGAGATAAATGTTTCCTTTTAGCTGCTTTTTGGTAGAGGTTTCGACGTCAAATTCTTCGAGACGTGTCCCTGATACCACGACCACGCGGGTTTCTTCCGCGTGCGTCGCGTCGATCAACATGCGTTTTGCCATTAAACTCAAAGCTCCAAGACGCTGTCGCGGGCGCCCAAGGCGCCATCACGCAGCAGAACGATCCAACGAAGCCGGCGGCGCCTGCGGTCTCCTGGGTCAGCGTCTTGGTCGTATTCATGACAAAGGGCATGTTGGGAGAAACCCCTAGCGGGCTGCACGCCCGGCTTCGAAAATCTTTGCACAAGCGGAAACACAGCGGTTGGGGAGGTGCTTGGCCGACCAATCGCGCCCATGACAGGCAAGATTCGCCGGGATCCGAAACCACCACCCTTTGGCAGGCGCTCCCGGAGGAGGTCGGCCACTGCGGTTTTCGCAACCTCAAGATAACCGCAGCTCACCGGCTCGAGCAATGATCTTCTTCGGTGCCCCAATACCTCGAAAGTTCCGGGGCCTACCCTGAAAGGCGATCCGACATCTTTCCGAATCAAGGGGTTTTGCATTGAATGGGGCGAATCGTTTTGGCTATATGGGGGCGCGTTTGCTGTAAGGACGGCGCAATTATGGGCCGCTGGTTCGGCTTTATTCTCGGCTTTCTGTGTTTGGCGTGCCCCGGCCTGCCCTTGATGGGCGGCAGGGCCGCAGCTGCCGACTTGCCTGCGGTGACCGGTTTGCGCATTGCCGAGCATGACGGGATCACCCGCTTCGTCCTCGACCTGAGCGGACCGATTCTCTTCAACGTCACCGCGCAAAGCGATCCCGCCCTGGTCCAGGTCGACCTTCCCGACATCGACTGGCGGGTCGGCGCCAAGGGCCCGGCCCGCAGCGTCGGGCTGGTGCGCAGCTACCGCTATTCGCCCGGGCGGGTGATGCTGGATACCGGCCGGCCGGTCGCGGTGAAGAAGGCATTCCTGATTCCACCAGGGGAAACCGCCAATTACCGCCTGGTGCTCGATCTGGCGCCAGCGACTCTGCCGTCGGCCGCCGCGGCGGCGCCCGTTCCTCGCCCAAGCCCGCTGCCGTCCGCGGCCCCCCAACCTGCCATGTCATCCGTCACGGCGCCGGTGGGACCGCCGGTCGAGGTGGCCCCGCTCGGCGCGGCGCCGGCCCATTCGCCGCCGTCGTCGCAAGCCCAGACGGTGGCCGTGTCGCCCCTGGCGATCAAAGCCGCTTCGGTCCTTGCCTCGGTCGATGGGGTGCTGAAGCATGCCGAGGGCGACCCGGTGGCGCGGGGACCGGTGCCCGCCCCGCAGCCCCGTTCGCCGGCGGCGCCGGCCGTTCCGCCCCCGGCTGCCGCGCCGCCGCTGGTGCCGGCGGCCCTGCCGGGGCCTCCGCCGACCGACCAGCCGGCCCGCGCCGGTCGCAAGAACCGGGGCAAACCGGTGGTCGTGATCGATCCCGGTCATGGCGGCGTCGACCCCGGGGCGACCAGCCTGAGCGGTGCCTATGAGAAGAACATCGTGCTCGCCCTGGCCCGCGATGTGAAAACCCAGCTCGACAAGGGCGGCAAGGTGCAGTGCCTGCTGACGCGGGAGCGCGACGTGTTCATCGCGCTGCGGGAACGGGTCGGCATCGCCCGTTCGGCCAATGCCGATCTGTTCATGTCGCTGCATGCCGATACGGTGGCCGATCCCGAGATCCGCGGCCTGTCGGTCTATACGCTGTCGCGCACCGCCTCGGATGCCGAGGCGCAGGCGCTGGCCGACAAGGAAAACAAGGCCGATATCGTGGCCGGTCTCGACCTATCCAACGAATCGCCCGAGGTGACGAATATCCTGATCGATCTGGTGCAGCGCGAATCGATGAACCATTCCGCCGTCTTCGCCAACTATGTCATCCAGGAAGTCTCGCGCGAGACCCATCAGTTGCTGCAAAACACCCATCGCTTCGCCGGCTTTGCCGTGCTGAAGGCGCCCGACGTACCCTCGGTGCTGGTCGAGACCGGCTATCTTTCGAACGAACGGGACGAGCAGATGTTGCGCCGGCCCGAATACCGCGCCAAATTGGCCACCGCCCTGGCTCGGGCGATCGAACGCTATTTTGCCCCGGCCCCAAAGGCGCGACGCTCTTGAATCCTTGCTATTGCGTCGGCGTGCTTTCCTTAGAGAGTGATGGAGAACACGGCGCGGCGTCGGGCATCGCGCTAATGAAGGGGAGGCTGGCCGTAGTGTCGGGACGCGGGCACCCGTTTGCGCGCCCGGCGCGGGATGTGAAAGCCGGTACAAGTTTTGCCACATTTGGAATTCAAGCTCGGCCTGTCGCCGTCCGTCACCCACTAGGATCGTGCCGTTCATGTTGAGGTTCATCGCCCTGCTATTCAGCACGCTCATCCTGTTCGCCATCGTCGGCGTGGCCGGGGTGTTGGGTGTGTTCTGGCATTATGGGCGCGATTTGCCCGACTACCACCAACTGGCCCATTACGAGCCGTCGGTGACCACCCGCGTCTACGCCGGTGATGGGCGCCTGGTCGCCGAATATGCGGTCGAGAAGCGCAGCTTCGTGCCGTTCGCGGCGATGCCGCAGCGGGTGATCAACGCCTTCCTGGCGGCCGAGGACAAGAACTTCTACACCCATTCCGGGGTGGACCCGATCGGCATCGCCCGGGCCGTCATCGTCAACCTGCGCAACCGCGGGATGGGCGGCGATCGCCGGCCGGCGGGGGCCTCGACCATTACCCAGCAGGTGGCGAAGAATTTCCTGCTGTCCAACGAGGTCTCCCTCGAACGCAAGATCAAGGAAGCGATTCTCGCCTTCCGCATCGAGCGGACCTTCAGCAAGCAGCACATCCTCGAACTCTATCTCAACGAGATCTATCTCGGCCAGGGCTCCTACGGGGTGGCCGCGGCGGCGCTCAATTACTTCGACAAGGGACTGGATGAACTGAGCATCGCCGAGGCGGCGTACCTCGGCGCCCTGCCCAAAGGTCCCAACAACTACAACCCGTCGCGCAATTACCAGGCGGCCAAGGAACGTCGCGACTGGGTGATCGGCCGCATGGTCGAGGATGGCTATATCAGCAACGCCCAGGCCCGCGCCGCGCAAAGCGAGCCGCTTACCATCCGGCCGCGCGGCGAGGCGGTGCTGGTCTCCGGCGGCGAGTATTTCGCCGAGGATATCCGCCGCGAACTGGCCGACGAATATGGCGAGGACTCGCTGTACAAGGGCGGCCTGTCGGTGCGCTCGACCCTCGATCCGGCGCTCCAGGAGATCGCCACCGTGGTGTTGCGCAATGGGCTGGTCGCCTATGACCGGCGTCATGGCTGGCGTGGTCCGCTTACCCGGATCGATCCGGGGTTGGGCTGGCCCAAGCGCCTCGCTGCGTTGCCTGTCCGTCCGGATCTTCGCCCGTGGTTGCCGGCGGCGGTGCTGGCTGTGAGCGAAAGCTCGGCCGAAATCGGCTTGGCGGACGGCCACAAGGGCCGTATTCCGATGAGCGAGCTGCGCTGGGCGCGGCCCAACCTGCCCCAGCAGACTCTTGGACCGGTGCCGAAGCGGCCGGCCGAGGTCCTGCAGCCGGGGGACGTGGTGGCGGTCGAGCCGGTGACCAAAAGCGAGGACGGCAAGGAGCAGTACGGCGCCGACAGCTACGCCTTGCGCCAACCGCCCAAGGTGGAGGGGGCGCTGGTCGCCATCGACCCGCATACCGGGCGGGTCCTGGCCATGCAGGGCGGATTCTCCTATGCCCGCAGCCAATTCAACCGCGCCACCCAGGCTTTGCGCCAACCCGGCTCGTCGTTCAAGCCGTTCGTCTACATGGCGGCGCTGGACAGCGGTTACACACCGTCCTCGCTGGTCCTCGACGCGCCGGTCGAATTCGACCAGGGGCCGGGTCTGCCCAAATGGCGACCAGTCAATTTCGAGCATGAGTTTCTGGGGCCGACGACCTTGCGCGTGGCCATCGAGAAGTCGATCAACCTGGTAACGATCCGCCTGGCGGCGGCGATCGGCATGACGAAGGTGGCCAGCTACGCCGAGCGGTTCGGGGTGGTCGACAAGCTGCCGCACGAACTGGCCATGGCCTTGGGCGCGGGCGAGACCACGCCGCTCAGGATGGCGGCGGCCTATGCGCAGATCGTCAACGGCGGCAAGAAGATCACGCCCACCCTGATCGACCGCATCCAGGACCGCAACGGCAAGACCGTCTATCGCCACGACATGCGGAACTGCGAAGGTTGCGAAGCGACCTTCTATACCAACCAGGACATGCCCGAGGTGCCGGATCCCAGCGAACAGGTCACCGATCCGATGACCGCCTACCAGATGGTGCATATCCTGGAAGGCGTGGTCGAGCGCGGCACCGGCCGGTCTGTCTTGGCGGTGGGCAAGCCCTTGGCGGGCAAGACCGGCACCAGCAACGACTCCAAGGACACCTGGTTCTGCGGCTTTTCGCCCGACCTGGCGGTGTCGGTGTTCGTCGGTTTCGACGATCCCTCGACCCTGGGCCGGCATGAGACCGGCGGCTTGGTAGCCGCTCCGATCTTCCGCGATTTCATGATGGAGGCGCTGAAGGACAAGCCGCCGACGCCGTTCCGGGTGCCGCCGGGGATCCGCTTGGTGCGGGTCAACGCGGCCACCGGTAAGCCGGCGCAGCCGGGGGACAAGACGATCATCTACGAGGCCTTCAAGCCCGACGCCGTGCCCTCCGGCGGCGAGCAGCAGGTCCTCGATGCCTCTTCCGCGGTGTCTAGCATGCCCTATGGCAATCTGAACGGACTTGGCGCCACCGAGGATCAGTCCGCTCCGGTGATGCCCGACGCGACGCCGGGCGTCTCGGTGGCCCCGAGTCACTCCGGACCGGATACGGTGATCGAGATGACGCCGACTCTGGCTGGCCCCGGCCAGAAATCCCCGCCGCTTCCGCCGATCGAACCGCAGGCCGGCGGCCTTTATTAGGGGCGCCACGGCAATACCCCGACCGGGGAAGCCATCCCGAGGGCTTGCGGGCCCTGGCGGTTTCCCCTAAAACGGCCGTCGCACCATTCCCTCGAGGTCATAGGAAGATCCATGCGCGCCGAAATCGAGGCGATCGCGACAGACATCAGACAGTCACTCGAACTGCTGCGGCGGCATCTCGACTGGGATAATGCGCTGCGCCGGCTCGACGAACTGAATGCCCGCGCCGAGGATCCCGAGCTGTGGAACGACGCGGCCCAGGCCCAGAAGGTGATGCAGGAGCGGACCCATCTGGACCAGGCGACCGGCACCGTCCGTGGGATCGAACGCGAACTCGAGGATTCCCTCGGTCTGATCGAACTGGCCGAGGCGGAAGGCGATGACGGCGTCGCCGCCGATGCCGAGGCCATTCTGCGCGAGCTCAAGGAGCGGACCCGCAAGATGGAGCTGGAAAGCCTGCTTTCCGGCGAAGCCGACGGCAACGACTGCTATCTGGAGGTTCATGCCGGGGCCGGCGGTACCGAGGCCCAGGATTGGGCCGAGATACTGTTGCGCATGTACACCCGCTGGGCCGAACAGCATGGCTACAAGGCGGTGTGGCTGGAAGAGAGCGCCGGTGAAGAGGCCGGCCTGAAATCCGCCACGCTGCAGATCTCCGGCCACAATGCCTATGGCTGGCTGAAGACGGAAAGCGGCGTCCATCGCCTGGTCCGCATCTCACCGTTCGACTCGGCGGCGCGGCGCCATACCAGCTTCACCTCGGTCTGGGTCTATCCGGTGATCGACGACACCATCGACATCACCATCAACGAATCGGATTGCCGCATCGACACCTTCCGCGCCTCCGGGGCGGGCGGCCAGCACGTCAACAAGACCGATTCGGCGATCCGCATCACCCATATCCCGACCGGCATCGTGGTCAGTTGCCAAGCCGACCGCTCGCAGCATCGCAACCGGGCAGTGGCCTGGGACATGCTGCGCGCCCGCATGTATGAAGCCGAGCTGCACAAGCGCGAGGCGGTGGCCCAGGCCGAGGCCGATTTGAAGACGGATATCGGCTGGGGCCACCAGATCCGCTCGTATGTGCTGCAGCCCTATCAGATGGTCAAGGACCTGCGGACCGGGGTGGAAACATCGGATACCGCCGGTGTGCTCGACGGCGACCTCGACGCCTTCCTGGCCGCCTCGCTGGCGGCCCGCATCGAAGGCGGGGTCAGCGACGGCGCGGACGCCTCGTGACGCGGCGCCCCGCCGCCATGTGGATCCGGGCGGCGGGCATCGTCCTGCTGGGGGGGATGGCGATCGCCGGCGGGGCGGCAGGGGCTGCCGACAGCATCCCGACGACTCCCTATCCGGGGCCCGCCCGTTCGATCGGCGGTGCCGCCAACGGATGCCTGGCCGGGGCACAGGCGCTGCCCCTGTCCGGCCCCGGATGGGAGGTGATGCGCCCATTGCGCAACCGCTTCTGGGGCAATCCGGCGCTGGTCGCCTTTCTCGAGGACATGGCCCGGCGCACCGCGTCGCTGGGACGCCTGTTGGTCCTCGACATGGCGCAGCCGCGCGGCGGCCACATGACCTCGAGCCATGGCAGCCACCAGACCGGGGTCGATGCCGATCTGCTCTATCGCCTGGCCAGCGGCCCGCTCAGCGACGAGGAGCGCTCGGCACCCGCCATGGACAGCATGGTGACGGCGGCCGGGGGGCTCGACCCGGTGCGCTGGAGCGCATCCCAGACTGCCCTGGTCAAGACCTTCGCATCCGATCCACGGGTCGAACGGATCTTCGTCAATCCAGCGATCAAACGGGCCCTCTGCGGCTTGGTGACCGGCGACCGCCAATGGCTGCGCAAGCTGCGCCCCTGGTGGGGCCATGACGAGCATTTCCACGTCCGCATCGCCTGTCCGCCGGGCGATCGCGACTGTATCGCCGGTCCGCCGATTCCAGCCGGCGAAGGCTGCGGCGACGACTTGGCTTGGTGGTTCACCGCGGACGCCGCCGTCCCCAAGCCGAGCGGCAAGCCGAGACCCCCGCCGCCCGAGGCCTGCAAGGCCGTGCTACAGGGCGAATGATCCGCAGGTATTGCGCGTCGGAGCCGGCATGCTAAGTATCCGCATGGTGGAGACCGCCATGTCGCCAAAGCCAAGCACCATCTGCCCGCCCGATCTGTCCGGCCGTCCCTTTTCGCTTGCCGTCGAACGGCGGTTTGCATCGCCGCCGGCCGACCTGTTCGAGGCCTGGACCGAGCGCCTCGACTGCTGGTTCGCGGCGCCGCAATCGGTCCTCATGTGCCCCGAGGTCAATGCGCCATTCTTTTTCGAGACGACGCATGCGGGCCAACGCCATCCTCACTATGGCCGAATCCTGCGCCTGGAGCCCGATCGATTGATCGAACTCACCTGGGTGACGGGCGCCGGCGGCACCGAGGGCGCCGAAACCGTGGTGACGGTGGCGCTGGCGCCGGTTGACGGTGGCACGGTCCTGCATCTGACGCATGCCGGATTTGCCGATGACGCGTCGCGACAGCGGCATGAACAGGCTTGGCCGTTCGTCCTGGAGCAGTTGGAGAGCCAATTGGCAGGTTCCTCTTCGGCGGAAGCCAAGAGCGGGGACTTCGAGCGTGACGGCGATGAAGCGAATCCCCGCCCCATCGCTCCCGTGAACTATGACGAGTTGGAAATGGCATTCGACTTTGTCAGCAGTGGAATGCCGTTGGAGAATCGCGCCTACATTTCGCTCGCAACGGGCGCCATCGAGTACCGGTCCGAGTTCGACGACAAGGATTGGGACGATGAAGGCGAAACCGATGCGGACGATGTCGAGTTCGACAACGATCGCTTCATCGCGATTCCGCACAAGAACGGGCTCGACCTTGGGCAACACCTCGTCTTGCGGTTTGCGGACGAGGTGTTGCCCGGTCGATATGATCAGGTTGCGGATTTCTTCCGAAGAAAGGGTGCCTATTCGCGATTCAAGGACTTGCTGGCGTCCGAAGGCCTATTGGAGCAGTGGTATGCCTTCGAGACCGACGCCCAGGAACGGGCACTACGCGAATGGTGTGCGGATAATGGGATTCCGTTGGTCGAGCGAGAGGCCAAGCCGTCGCCCTGAGCAACCGATGGCGGCGCTCAGCCATTCGATTTGGGCAGGAACCGAACACCGTGCAACCCCTCGAAATGGCGGTCACAGGTAAGCAGGTCGGCGCCATGCGCCAAGGCCGTGGCATAGACGATGGCGTCCGCCGTCGCCAGCTTGCGCCGGGCGCATAGATCGGCCGCCGACAAAGCGATGGCCGTATCGAGATCGGCGACGATGCAGGTTTCGGTAAATGCGACAACCTGATCGGCCTTGTCCTCGCCGACCTCCCGCGTCAGCCACTTCGCCAGTTCCAGTTGCACGATGGTCGGCACCAGCCATTGCCCGCGTTCCGGCAGTTCGGCTGCCACCGTGTCGCCGACCGGCGAACCGACCAGCCATTCGATCCAGGCCGAGCTGTCGACCAGCCGCATCAGATGCGCTCCGTCCGGTCCCGATAACCTTCGGGATTTGCGTCGCGCGCCAGGCCGGCGAGTTGCCCCATCGTCGGTACCGGCACCAGCATTACCCCTTCACCTTTGGGAATGAAGGCGAATTCCTGCCCCGCTTGCCACTGCCGAGCGGTTCGCACGGCCTTGGGAATGGAGATCTGGAATTTGGTCGAAAGCTTCGCCGTGTCTTTCCTGCGCATTACGTATCTCCGATCGATCGATAGACCGTAAGATAGCACAGGCCGGCACCGATCGAAACTGCGAGAGCCCGCCCAAGGCGGGCGCTTCTCTAATTGGGGTTTCGGTGTCAACCCCGCAAACTGCCTTCCGACAAACCATTTTTCGTTCCCGCCCCAGGTCTCATGCTTCTCTACGGGGTCAGCACGCGGCTGCCACAGGATGGGGGTCAGAAGTCGAGGCGGAAC
>CAIOJO010000465.1 GCA_903858635.1 uncultured Telmatospirillum sp.
AGGTCGGTCTCGTTCTTGATCTGCGTACATCTGCGAAAATCTGCGGATTATTGTTAAGCAGAGGGGCCCTGCAGCGAGCAGGCTCCGCGGACAGGAACTTGAATGTCAACGCGCTCTAATCTCGCCACACTCGGCCGCTAGGTTTTTCCTTGAAGACGGATCGAGCGTCGAACGTTAGTCAGCCGGATTGCTGGTCGTCCCCCCCACCTGAGGCGTTCAGCTGACATTCACCTCGCGTCCGTCATCCTGGAGATCGATCCGGTAAGGAATCGTCCCTCCGGTACCGTCGACCGGTCGCCGTCCTAAAGCGCTCCCCCAGCGTACCCCAGGAAGGTCGGCAACGGTCGAATGGTTGGGTTTCGGCAGTCGAGGCGAGGCGTCCCCCCAACCCTCCCCGACTAGCCGGCCCGGCCAACTAGTCAGAGATCCCCCTCTCGGACAAGTGGTCCGGGCCGCCTTCCCCCAAGGCGGCCCGGATTTCTTTTTCAATGTCCCTCAGGCGCCGGGCGGGGCCATCCGGCCCTCAGGCGCCTCATAGGATCTCCTCCGCTTTGCTGCGGGGCGCTCAATGGGCCAGTCACCCGGCTGACGCCTGGTTCCGGAAATTTTGTTAGTGGTGCCGGCGTCCCCGCCGGCGTTTTCTTTTGCCGACGCCCTCAGGGGCCGTGGGCGCGGCGCCAGGCGGGGGTGGCCTCGCCGCGACGACGCGAGGCGGGGCTTTCCTCTTCGAACAGGCTGGTCAGCTGCTGCAGCATGGTGCCGCCCAGTTCCTCGGCGTCCATCAGGGTGACGGCGCGGCGGTAATAGCGGGTCACGTCGTGGCCGATGCCGATGGCCGCCAGTTCGACCGGCGACGATCCCTCGATCCAGGCGATCACCTGGCGCAGATGGCGTTCCAGATAGCTGCCCATATTGACCGACAGCGTCGAGTCGTCGACCGGAGCGCCATCCGAGATGACCATCAGGATGCGCCTCTGTTCGGGTCGTGCCAGCAGGCGGGCATGGGCCCATAGCAGCGCTTCGCCGTCGATATTTTCTTTCAGAATGCCTTCGCGCAGCATCAGGCCGAGATTCTTGCGGGCCCGGCGCCACGGCGTGTCGGCCGCCTTGTAGATGATATGCCGCAGATCGTTCAGGCGACCGGGATTGGCCGGCTTGCCCTCGGCCACCCATTTCTCGCGCGATTGCCCGCCCTTCCACGCCCGGGTGGTGAAGCCCAGCACCTCGACCTTGACGCCGCAACGTTCGAGGGTGCGGGCCAGGATGTCGGCGCTCATGGCGGCCACGGTGATCGGTCGGCCGCGCATCGACCCCGAATTGTCGATCAGCAGGGTGACCACCGTATCGCGGAAGTCGGTCTCCTTTTCCTGCTTGAACGACAGGCTATGCATCGGATTGGCCACCACCCGCGCCAGCCGGCCCGCATCCAGCATCCCCTCCTCGAGGTCGAAGGCCCAGGCCCGCGTCTGCTTGGCCATCAAGCGGCGCTGCAGGCGATTGGCCAGGCGGCTGACCACGCCCTGCAAATGCACCAGTTGCTGGTCGAGTTGATGGCGCAGCCGGTGCAGCTCGTCGGGGTCGCACAACTCGCCGGCGTCCACCACCTGGTCGAAGCCGCTGGTGTAGGGAATATAGGCCTTCTCATGCGGCTCGTTGCGCGGCCACTGGCCAGGCCGATGTTGCGAGGGTCCCCCCGGTTCCTCGGTGCCGTGGCCGGGGATCAGCATCGGCTGCCCGTCCTGCTCCTCACCGCCTTGGCTGCCCTGGCTTTCGGCCTCGCCCATGGCTGCCTCGCCGCCCTCCGACGCGGTGCTCGAGCTTTCCGCCGATTGCGAGCGCTCGTCCGGACCGGAAGCGCCGCCCTCGGCATCCTGCTGGTCGTCCTCACCGCCTTCTTCTTCGGTGTCTTCGTCGACCATCTCGACGTCCAGCGCGGCGATCACTTCCCGCAAGCCGCGCGAGAACGCCTCCTGATCGCCGAGCAGATCCTTCAGCGCAGCCAACTTGCGCCCCGCCTTGCCCTCGACATGGGACCGCCACAGATCCACCGCTTGGCGCGCCGAGGCGGGCACCGCCAGATTGGTGAAACGCTCGCGGGCGATCAGCCGCACGGCTTCGGCCAGCGGCACCTGGTCCCGTTGGGTGAGCGAGGCGTACCCTTCAGACCGGTAGCGCGACTCCAGGGCCGCCGACAAATTGGCCGCAACGCCCTTCATCAGGCGGGTGCCGATGGCCTCGACGCGGGCCTGGGCGACCGCATTATAGATATCCTTGGCGTCCTGGCCGTGCGGCATCCGGCGGTCGTGCAGGGCCTCGTCGTGGAAGCGCAGGCGCAGGGCGACGGCGTCGGCGGCGCCGCGCAACCGCGCCAGATCGTCGGCATGCATCTGCCGCGGCGGCAACGGCAGGCGCACCTGGTTGCCGCGCAGGGCCGCCCCTCCCGAGGCATAGCTGACCACCAGATCGGCACGGCCGGCCAGGGCCCGCACCACCGACGCGGTGGTCCGCTTGACGAGCTCGGTCGGCGCCTCGTCGGCGCCACCGAACAACCGCCGCTCGGGAGGACGCTCCATAAGGTTAACCCAAGGCGACCCGCGCCATCGTCTCCGGCAATTCGACGCCGAAACAGCGCTGGTAATACTCGGCCACCACCGGACGTTCGGTTTCATCGCATTTGTTGAGGAACGTCAGGCGGAAGGCAAAACCGATATCCTGAAAAATCTGCGCATTTTCGGCCCAGGTCAGGACCGTGCGCGGGCTCATCACGGTGGAGATGTCACCATTGATGAACCCCTGCCGCGACAGGTCGGCGACCCGCACCATGTTGCTGACCGCCTCGCGGCCGTCCTTGTTCTCGTAGACCGGCAAGCGCGCCAGGACGATCTCGACCTCGGCGTCATGCTCGAGATAGTTGAGGGTGGCGACGATATTCCAGCGATCCATCTGCCCTTGGTTGATCTGCTGGGTGCCATGATAGAGGCCGGTGGTGTCGCCCAGGCCGACCGTGTTGGCCGTGGCGAACAGGCGGAACGACGGATGCGGCCGGATCACCCGGCTTTGGTCGAGCAGCGTCAGCTTGCCCTCCACCTCGAGCACACGCTGGATGACGAACATCACGTCGGGGCGCCCGGCATCGTATTCGTCGAACACCAGGGCGGTCGGATGCTGCAATGCCCAGGGCAGAATGCCCTCGCGGAATTCGGTGATCTGCTGGCCGTCCTTGATGACGATGGCGTCCTTGCCGATCAGGTCGATGCGGCTGACATGGCTGTCCAGATTGATCCGGATGCAAGGCCAGTTGAGGCGTGCCGCCACCTGTTCGATATGGGTCGACTTGCCGGTTCCGTGATAGCCCTGGATCATCACCCGCCGGTTGTGGGCGAAGCCGGCCAGGATGGCCATCGTGGTGTCGTGGTCGAACCGATAGGCGTCGTCCCGGTCGGGAACCTGCTCGCTGCCGCAACTGAAGGCCGGCACCATCATGTCGGAATCCAACCCGAAGGTCTGGCGCACCGAGATCTGGATATCCGGCATCGCCAAAGGATGCGCGGTCAGGGAAGACGTGATGATGTCGCTCATAAGGGTCTTGCTTCCGACGTGTAGGGAGGGGCGGCCGACGGCACCGCCGCATAATTCAGGGATTTAGGCTTTCCATCAAGGTTTTGTAAGCTTGGCCGATCCGCTTGAAGCGTTCTTCGGCGCCTTTATCGCCGCCATTGGCATCCGGGTGGTGCAGTTTGCACAACTCTCGGTAGCGGGTCTTCAGCGTTTCGACGGTGATCGGCGCCTTCAGCTCCATCACCCGCATGGCCTTTTCTTCCGGCGTCGGCGGTACCGCGCGCTCGGACGGGCGGCCCCAGACGGTGTCGCCGAACAGGCCGAAGGAATCGCGGATCTGCTCGGGGTCGATCCGGTAGCCGGAACTGGTGCGGCGCCCCAGCGGCCAGGTCGGACGTTGCCAGGTGGTGTCGTAGCGCACCACCTGCTCGATCTCGTCGGGTTGCATCCCGGCATAGTAGTCCCAGGCGGCGTTGTAGGCGCGCACGTGATTGAGGCAAAACCAGTAATAGTCCTGCAAGGTCTCGCGGGATTTCGGCGCGCGGAATTCTCCCGCCTCGGCACAGCCGGGATGGTCACAGGAACGGGTCTGGGCGGCGGGTTCTGCTCTTCCCGGGGACGGCCAGAATTTCCGTGAATGTCCGTGCATGATGGCTCACTATGAGCGTTAGGCTCAACGCTGGCAACAATCTCACCACTCTTCGTCGACCCCCTTGGACGGTGCCGAGACGCCGTCCCGAGACCCCGAGGAACCTCCACTCCATGCTGGTGCGCGAACAGATTGAACGGAAGCTGATCGACGGATTGGCCCCTGAGCGATTGGTCATCGTGGACGAATCCCATCGCCATGCGGGACATGGCGGAGCCCACCCCGAAGGCGAGAGCCATTTCGCCATAGAGATCGTGTCGGCCGCCTTCGAAGGCAAGTCCGCGGTGGCCCGCCAACGCCTGGTCTACGGCCTGCTCGCCGAAGAGTTGAAAGGCCGCGTGCACGCCCTGTCGCTGTCCACCCGAAGCCCCGGCGAGGTCCAGGGCTAGGGCCCTACTTCTTGGCGTGCTCCGGCCATTTGCGGGCGACGATCGGGCCGTCGGCGGCCAGGGCGTGGCAGGTGTCGATCAGGCTGGGCGGGCCTTGGGTGCCGCTGGTGCGGGCGCGCAACGGAACGATCGTCTGCCAGGCCGCGGTGGCCATCCGCCCCAGCAATTCGACGATATGGGTGCAGCCGTGGACACCGCCGAAACGGCTCTGCACCGCGCGTTTGTAGCCCTTTTCCATGGAAATCCCGAGCAGTCCCTGAAAATGCGGGGCGATGGTGCCGCAGATGGAAAACGGCGCATGCTCGGTCGATACCTCGACCGCCTGGATGGTCAGGCTGTCGTCGACGGTCAGGCGCACCACCATCTCGTGGACCGGTTCGCCGGCCTCGATGATGCCGCGGTCGCTGTTGGGGAAGGAATAGGTCTTGGCGTCGGTCAGGTGCCCTTCGATGTCCCACAGCCCGTCATCGCGGCGAAAGCCCTCGCAAATGATCCGCCGCGTATGCAGATGTTGGCGCGGTACCGGAGAAGACAGCGGCAAGGTTCAGCCTCCTTCGTGCAGGGACGATTGCGGCGGCGTCAGGCGGATCGAGGTGATCTGGTTGCGCAGGCGGCGCAGCACCTCGAAGCGGAAGCCATGGAACAGGAACACCTGGCCGGCCTCGGGGATCATCCGCGACTCGTGCAGCAAGAGACCGGCAATGGTCGCCGCGTCCTCGTCGGGCAGGCGCCAGTCGTACTCGCGATTGAGATCGCGGATGGTGACGTCGCCGTTGACGATCAGGCTGCCATCCGGCTGCGGCCGCACCCCGGACGCCCGCACGTCGTGCTCGTCGGAGATCTCGCCGACGATCTCCTCGATGATGTCCTCCAGCGTGACCACGCCCTGCAGGGTGCCGTACTCGTCGACCACCAGGGCGAAATGCTCGCGCCGCTTGCGGAAAGCTTGCAGTTGGTCCTGCAGCGAAGTCGATTCGGGGATGAACCATGGCGGGGTGGCCAGGCCGGCGATGTCGATGTGATCGATATCGCCCTCGTGATCGCGCACCGCCCGCAACAGGGCCTTGGAATGCAGGACGCCGATGATGTTGTCGGGATCGCCCTGCCACAACGGCAGCCGGGTATAGGGGCTTTCGGTGACCCGGTCGAGGATCGCCGCCACCGGCTGGCCGGCATCGATGGTGGCCACGCTCTTCCTATGGGTCATGATCTCGCCGACCTCGACTTCGCCCAGATCGAGGATCGAGCGCAGCATCTTGCGTTCGTGCCGCACCTCCTGCTCGACCGTGTGGATGTCGATGGCGCCGCGCAGTTCGGCCAGCGTCGCCTCGATGTCGACCTGGCTGCTGAGCGGTACCCCGCACAGCCGCAAGACCCCGTTGACCAGGGCCTGCACCGCCTGGATCAGCGGGCCCAGCAGCCACACCACCACCCGCATGAATGGGGCGATGGCCAGGGCCAGCTTGTTGGCGTGGTGGATGGCGATGGTCTTGGGCAGGATTTCGCAAAACACCAGGACGACGACGGTCATCGCCGCGGTGCCATAGGCCACGCCGACATCCCCGGCCACCCGGATGGCCAGCGAGGTGGCGATCGCCGAGGCCAGGATCTGCACCAGCGTGTTGCCCAGCAGGATCGAGCCCAGCATCCGTTCCTTGCGGCCCTGCAGGCGGTTGACCAGGGCCGCCCGGCGGTCGCCCTCGACATCCATCTGATGCATCAGCGGCTTGGAGAAAACGGTCAGCGAGGTCTCGGCGCTGCTGAAGAAGAACAGCAGCAACAGCAGCACACCGATCAGGCAGAAGTCGACGGTCATGGCGCCGCCCCGGCGGCGCCGGCGATGGCTTCGTCCAGCACCGCCTCGACCGCCGCCACCGCCACCTCGGAACAGAGGAAGGCCTGGCCGATACCGCGCGCCAGGACGAATACCACCCGGCCGTCCTTGACCTTCTTGTCGGTGGCGAAATGCGCCATCAGGCGCCGCCGGTCCCAGGCGCGGTCGCCCGGCAGCCGGGTGGGCAAGCCGAGGCCGTCGAGATGGCGGCACAGCCGGACAAGGTCCGCGGCCGGGCAGAAGCCGAGCCGTACCGACAGGGTGAAGGCCAGCACGATGCCGAGCGACACCGCCTCGCCGTGCAGCAGCGCGTCGCCGAAGCCGGCCTCGGCCTCCAGCGCATGCCCGAAGGTGTGACCGAGATTGAGCAGGGCGCGGCGGCCGGTCTCGCGCTCGTCGGCGGCGACGACCCGGGCCTTGGCCTGGCAACTGGTGACCACCGCCTGGCGGCGCAGCAGGGCGTCGCCGGCCAGCAGCCGGGCCCCGTTGTCTTCCAGCCAGGCGAAGAAGGCCGGATCGTCGATCAGGCCGTATTTCACCACCTCGGCATAGCCGGCCTGCAGTTGGCGCGACGGCAAGGTGTTCAGCACGTCGATATCGGCCAGCACCAGCCGCGGCTGGTAGAAGGTGCCCACCAGGTTCTTGCCCTGCCGCGTGTTGATCCCGGTCTTGCCGCCCACCGAGCTGTCGACCTGGGACAACAGGGTGGTCGGGATCTGCACGAACGGCACGCCGCGCAGCAGGATGCTGGCGGCAAAGCCGGTAAGGTCGCCGATGACCCCGCCGCCGAAGGCGATGATCGTGGTGGCGCGCTCGCAGCGGGCCTCCAACATGGCGTCGACCAGGCCTTCCAGATGGGGAAAGTCCTTGGTCTGCTCGCCGGCCGGCAGCACCACCCCGTGGTTCTCGATGCCGGCGGCGTCGAGTGCCGCGGTCAGGGTCCCCAGATGCAGCGGCTCGATGTTCTCGTCGGTGACGACGAACACCTTGGGTGTCTTCAGGAGCGGGCGGATCAGCCGTCCGGCTTCGGCCAGCAGGGCCGGACCGACATGGATCTCGTAGGAGCGGTCGCCCAGGGCGACGCGAATGGCAGGGGTCATGGTGGAACTTCCAAGGAGGAGTCAGCCTTGCGCGGTTTGCCGGGGGCTCATCAGGTAGGTGGCCAGCGCCCGCCATACCGCGTCGACCGTCATGTCGGGCGGCTGATCGAGGGAATCGACCACGATATCGGCCTGGGCATAGACCGGGTAACGCTGTCCAATCAGATTCTGCAGGATCGCCCTGGGGTCGCCGGTCTTCAGCAATGGGCGGTGGTCGCGGCCCACGGTTCGCTTGAACAACACCTCGAGATCGGCCCGCAGCCATACCGAGATGCCCTTCTGGCCGATCAGGGCGCGGGTCTCGGCGTCCATGAAGGCCCCGCCGCCGGTGGCCAGTACGGCCGGGCTGCCAGCCAAGAGCCTGCCGACAACCCGGCGTTCGCCGTCGCGGAAGGCCGGCTCGCCATAACGGCTGAAGATCTCGCCGATGCTGCAGCCGGCCGCCGACTCGATCTCGGCATCGGCGTCGATGAAGGGCAGGCTGAGCCGCTGGGCCAACCGCCGGCCGACACAGGTCTTGCCGGCGCCCATCAGGCCAACCAGCACCACGGTTCGATCGACACGCAAGGGCTCAGCCGCCATCGCCCGACCCGGCCGCTGTCCGGCGCCGTTGAAGTCTGCTCGTCCTGCCGATAAACTTCCGTTCGTTCGCCATATTGAAACCAAAGCCTACCACAATACGGCCGCAGTCGCAGTGTATGCGTGCCCCGCTTCTTCGCCCGAGGCGCGCCTCGGCCTTGTACCCGTCCTTTCCCGGACCTGTCCACCGTCTTGCATAAGGCAGTTCAGTCCTATGAGCAGTTTGACCCGCATCGTCGCCGTCCTGTTGCTGATCGTCGTGATCGGCGGCATCGCCGCCCTCGCCATGTGGGACATTCCGGCACCATCGTCCAAGGTCGAAAAGGTCATCCCGGATGAACGTTTCCAACACTGACCACTCGGCCAGTCTGCCCAAGGCCATCGGCTGGGCTCTTGCCGCCCTGCTGAGCCTGCTGGCGCCGGCCGCGGTGCTGGCCCAGGGCGCTCCGATCCCGCTGCTGCCCGGCCCCGCCGCCGGCCCGACGGCGAGCCCGGCGGGGGGGCTGCGCGACGGCGCGACCGAACCAAGCCAGCCGCGCGCCGCCAACGTGCTGGTGCAGGAGCTGGGGACGCTGGACCCCAACGCCATTGGCGTGCTCGACGAGTCCCATGGCGGATTCGACAGCGAAATGTGGGCCGGCGGCAACCTGGCCACCCTGCAGAAAGTGCTGCCGCTGTTGCCGGCCCCGACCCCGTGGCGCAGCCTGGCCCGGCTCGAGCGGAAGCTGCTGCTGACCGCCGCGGCGCTGCCGCCCGGCCGGCCGGGCGGCGAACCGCTGATCAAGCTGCGGGCCGACAAGCTGTGGGCCTTGGGCGAGGTGGAAGGCCTGGCGGCGCTGCTGAAGTTGGTGCCCAACCCGGCGATGACACCCGAGCTGCGCCGCCTGCAGGTCGAGGTGGCGCTGGTCACCGGCGATAACGCCACCGCCTGCGAGCCGGTGGCCCTGCTGCGCAGCCTGCTGCCGAGCGATCCCTTTCCCACCAAGCTGCAGGTGTTTTGCCAGTTCGCCGCCGGCAAGGGCACCGAAGCGGGGCTCGGGCTAGACCTGCTGCGCGAGCAGAAGGTGGCCGACGCCGCCTTCTACATGGCCGCCGACGCCATGTCCGGACTGGCGCCCGGCAAGATCGACGGGCTGACCCCGGCCACCCCGCTCAATTTCGCCATGGCCCGTCTGGCCAAGCTGCCGCTGTCGGAGGCCGCCCTGAGCGGCGCCCTGCCGCTGCCGCTGTTGCGGGTGATCGCCGAAACCCCCAGCGCCACCATCGAGGCCCGCCTGCTGGCCATGGAGCGGGCGGAGGCCGCCGGCGCGGTCGACACCGAGGCGCTACGCCGTCTCTACCAGTCGGTCGGCTTCAGCGAACAGGAACTGGCGGCGCCGCTGAGCTTCCCCAGCAGCGACCGTTCGGCCCGCGGCCGCGCCTTCCTCTACCGGGCGGCCCAGATCCAGGCCTTGCCGGCCGGCAAGGCCCAAGTCATGGCCAAGGCCTTGACCATGGCGACCGACCAGGGCCTCTACGCCGCCGCGGCGCGCCTCTATGCGGAACAGATCGCCGCCCTGCCGCCCGCCCCCGAGCTGCTCGGCTTCGCCTTGCCGGCGGGCCGGGCCCTGCTGGTGGCCCAGCAGCCGAGCGCCGCCAAGCCCTGGCTCGACCTGTTGCGCGGCCAAGCGGCGACCAATGACGCGGCGGCCAGTGCCGACACCCTGTTATGGCCGCTGGCCCGACTGTCCGGCGCCGATGCCGAACGACCGCCGGCCACCCCGCTGCTGGCCGCCTGGCGCAAGCTGCGCGGTGAAGGCACGCCCGAGGCGGTGCAGCGGCGCACCGCCTTGCTGTACAGCCTGCTCGCCGCGTTCGGCGACAAGCTGCCGGCCGAGGATTGGCTGCCGCTGTTCGACGGCCCTCTCCTGGCGACCGGCCCGCACCCGCGTCCGGCCGCCTGGCAGGGCCTGCGCATCGCCGCCGAGGAGCGGCAGAGCGGCGGGATCGCCCTGTTCGGGCTGCTCACCCTGGGCGAGCCCGGCCTCGGCCAGATCGACCCCAGCGAGCTGTATCGCGCCCTGGCCGCCCTGCATGGGCGGGGTCTCGACGCCGATGCCCGCGCCGTGGCGGTGGAGGCAGCCCTGGCCAATGGGATCTAATGACGGCGGGCGCCATGTCGAAGCCTTCCTCGAGATGATGGCGGCCGAGCGTGGCGCCGCCGCCAATACGCTCGACGCCTACCGTCGCGACCTGGCCGACTTCGCCGGTTTCCTGGCCGGCCGCGGCCGCACCGCCGACCAGGCCGACCTGGTGTCGCTGCGGGACTATATCGGCCGCATGACGGCCCAAGGCCTGGCCGCCCGCACCGCGGCGCGGCGGCTGTCGACGCTGCGGCAATTCCACCAGTTCCTGTTCGCCGAGGGCCGGCGGGCCGACGACCCGACCCAGGCCCTCGACGCGCCGCGCCTCGGCCGGCCGCTGCCGAAATATCTGTCGGAAGCCGAGGTGGGGGCCCTGATCGCGGCGGCGCGGGCGCGCCCCGGCGTCGCCGGACGGCGCCTGGCGGCCCTGATCGAACTGCTTTACGCCACCGGCCTGCGGGTCTCCGAACTGGTCGGACTGCCGCTGTCCGCCGTCGCCCGCCAGCAGCCGGTGCTGATCGTCCGCGGCAAGGGCGCCAAGGAACGCATGGTGCCGCTGGGTGAGCCGGCCCGTCAGGCGGTCGCCGACTGGCTGGCGGTGCGGCAGCCGAAGACCGGCAAATGGCTATTCCCCGGCGGCGGCTCCAGCGGCCATCTGAGCCGCAGCGGTTTCGCCCGCATGCTGGACGGCCTGGCGGTGGCCGCCGGGCTGATGCCATCCCGCGTGTCGCCGCATGTTCTGCGTCACTCCTTCGCCAGCCATCTGCTGGCGGGTGGAGCCGATCTGCGCAGCGTCCAGCAGATGCTCGGCCATGCCGACATCGCCACCACGCAGATCTACACCCATATCCTCGACGACCGCCTGAAAGCCCTGGTCGCCGACCACCACCCGCTGGCAAAAAAGAAGGACGGGTGAGGGGATTTTCTGAACCGCCAAGACGCCAAGACGCCAAGACGATTTGGCAAGGGATCCGCAGATAGCGGACAGCGCCTTCGGCGCCTTTGCGTCTTGGCGCCTTGGCGGTTCATCTTTTTCAAGGTTCAACCATCCGTCGCACCTCGTCCGGGCTGTGACCGGCGTCGCGCAGGGCGGCGATGGTCAGGGCGCGGGCGCGCTTGGCCAGGCGGCGGCCGGCCGGGTCGGTCAGCAGGCGGTGGTGATGCCAGGCCGGCACCGGCAGATCGAGCAGAGCCTGCAGCAGCCGGTGGACATGGGTGGCGGCGAACAGGTCCTCGCCGCGCGTGACCAGGGTGACCTGCTGCAGCGCATCGTCGACGGTCACCGCCAGATGATAGCTGGTCGGCGTCTCCTTGCGGGCCAGCACGACATCACCGAACAGCTCGGGCTGGGCCACAATGGTGCCCCGTTCGGCGTCGCTCCAGCTGAGCGGGCCGGCCTGGGCCGTCGCCTTGGCCATGTCGAGACGGAGCCCATGTGGGCGCCCTTCGGCCAGCAGCGCCGCCACTTCCGCCGCCGGCAAGGCACGGCAGATGCCGGGATAGAGCGGCCCGTCGGGGCCATGCGGGGCGACGCCCGAGCGTTCGATCTCGGCCTGGATCTCGGCCCGGCTGCAGAAGCAGGGATAGGTCAGGCCGCGGGCGCCGAGCCGGGCCAGAGCCTTGGCATAGTCGTCCATATGGGCGGACTGGCGGCGCGGCGGGCCGTCCCAGCGCAATCCCAGCCAGGCCAGATCCCGTTCGATGGCGGTGATGAACTCCGGACGGCAGCGCCCCGCATCGATGTCCTCGATCCGCAGCAGGAAACGCCCGCCGGCGGCCCGCGCCGCGTCATGGGCGAAAATGGCGGAAAAGGCATGTCCCAGATGCAAAAGGCCGGTCGGGCTCGGTGCGAAGCGGGTGGTGGTCATGTCTCTCTACGCCGGGCGCCTGCCCATCTCCGGGGATGACAATAGCACCGAATTTCGGCTACGACTGCCAATGGCGCCGTTTCGCGCGCCTTGCGGAGGACCTCGCATGACGCTTCCCAGCTTGAGCGGTCCCAGCGTGCCCACCGCCTCGGGCGGCCCCGCCAAGCAATTGGTGGTCTTCCTGCATGGCGTCGGCGCCGACGGCGACGACCTGATCGGCCTGGCGCCCTACTTCGCCGAACGGCTGCCGGACGCCGAATTCCTGTCGCCGCACGCCCCCTTCCCCTTCGACATGGCCGAGGGCTGCCGCCAATGGTTCAGCCTGCAGGATACGGCGCCGCAGTCGGTGCTGGCCGGCATCAAAGTGGCCGCCCCGCTGCTCGATGCCTTCCTCGACCAGGAGCTGGCGGCGCGCGGCCTGACCGACGAACAGCTGGTGGTGGTCGGGTTCTCCCAGGGCACCATGCTGGCCCTCTATGTGCTGCTGCGCCGGTCTCGCCCCTGTGCGGTGCTGGTGGGGTTCTCCGGCATGCTGGCGGCCCCCGACCTGCTGCCGGCCGAGATGACGGTGAAGCCGCGCATCTTGCTGATCCACGGCGAGGATGATCCGGTGGTGCCGCATGGATTCCTGCCCCTGGCCAAGAATGCGCTGGAGCTGATGGGCGTGCCGGTGCTGACCCTGTCCTTGCCGGATCTCGGCCACGGCATCGACGAGCGCGGGCTGGACGCGGCGACCGACCTGGTGGGGCAGGTGTTCGGGGCCGAACCGAGCGACCAATAGCCCGCCGGCGGCCGGCGGGTCGCCCGGCGGTTGTCACGGAATTGTTATGCTTGATTGGTGGGCGATTCTGTTAGATACCCTATATGTTGTAACCCCAACCTCAAGGGGGAGCGCATCTTGTCCCTGGCGCTTGAAAGCTGCCCGGCCCTTGTGTTGAACGCGGACTTCCGTCCGCTCAGCTATTACCCCCTGTCATTGTGGTCATGGCAGGAAGCCGTCAAGGCGGTCGTCTCCGAGCGGGTCAACGTCGTCTCGGTCTACGCCCGCACCGTCCGCTCGCCGTCCTGGGAGATGGCGCTGCCCAGCGTGATCTCCCTCAAGGAATACGTCGCGACATCGCGCCGGCCGGCCTTCACCCGGTTCAACGTGTTCCTGCGAGATCGCTTCACCTGCCAATATTGCGATGAATCGCTGCCCACCCACGACCTCACCTTCGACCATGTGGTGCCGCGCTCGCGCGGCGGTCACACCACCTGGGAGAACGTCGTCACCGCCTGTTCCCCCTGCAACCTGTTGAAGGGCAGCCGCCTGCCGCGCGAGGCCGGGATGTTCCCACTGGTGCGGCCCGCCCAGCCGACCAGCTTCCTGCTGCAGGAGCACGGCCGCGCCTTCCCGCCCAACTACCTGCACGAAAGCTGGCGGGATTTCCTGTATTGGGATACCGAACTGGAACAGGGCTAGGGGTTGTTCATTGTCCCTCAGGCGCCGGGCGGGGCCATCCGGCCCCTTGGCTCGCTCCGCCAAGGCTGCGCGGGCCCTCAACGGGCCAGTCACCAGGCTGAAGCCTGGTTCCGGGAGTCGGTCCGTCAACGCCTGAAGTGGCGCCGGCATCTTGCCGGCGTATTCTCTACAACCTTTCCGACAACCAGATCGCCAGCCGCGACCCGGTCTTGATGGCGCCGGTCAGCATCGCATAGCCGGGGGCCCGTTCGGCACCGGCGGCTAGGCCGATATCGCGATGCGCCAGTTCGTCCGCGCGGTATTCGACCACGGTCTGCCGCAGCAGGACTTCGTCGTCGCCCAGTTGCGCCGCCTGGCCGGCGTAATGTTCGTCGATCACTTCCTCGATGGCCACCGTGCAGGCCATCGCCGCCTTTTCCCCCAGCAAGGCCGTTCCGGCCCCTAGTGCGAAGCCGACCAGATGCCACAGCGGCTGCATCAGGGTGGGGCGGACGCGGCGTTCGCCGAGCAACCGGTTGAAGGTGGCAAGGTGCTGCCGTTCCTGCTCTTCCAGATGACGCAGCGTCTCGGCGCAGGAAGCTCGCCGGCCGAGCACCGCACGCTGCCCCTGATAGATGCGGACGGCGCCGTATTCGCCAGCCTGGTCGACCCGGATGATCCGCTCGACCAGCTGGCGCGGCGAGGGATCGGCGGCCGCCGGCGGCGGCCGCTCGGCGGACGATTCGGCAAGGCGGCGGACGGTCATGCCTGCTCCTTCACGCAGCGCGCCGACCAGCCGGCGAAGCAGGCCAGGACAAGCGAGGCGAAGACATTATAGCCGGCCATCGAGATGCCGAACATCTCCCACGGAATTTGGTCGCATCGGGCCGGCGGCGGCCCGGCCAGCATCGCCTGCAGATCCTGGATGTTTTGCGCTTGCGCCGCCCCGCCGGTACAGGCGTTGAGCCCGGCCCACCAATGCTGCTCGACCCCGACATGGAAGGCGGCGATGCCGGTATTGACCGCGAAGGCGACGGCGCAGAGACCGAGCAGCAGCACCACCGACCGGCGGGGCATCGCCGGCAGCAGGGCGGCCCCGGCCAACAGGCCGGCCACCAGATAGGGAATGCGCTGATAGATGCACAGCACGCAGGGCCGGAGGCCGAAGCCGAATTGCGCGGTCAGCGCCGCACCGAGGGCGCCGACGCAGGCCAACAGAATGAGCAGGGAATAAGGACGGGGCATGGTTCTTCCGCAACGGTTTCGACCGCCAGGAGAATGGCACCGCCGGGCGCCGCCCGACAAGGGGTGGGGTGGCTCTTTTTGTTTGGGCCCTCAGGCGCCGGGCGGGGCCATCCGCCGGCTTGGCTCCTCCATTGACGCTCCGGGGCGCTCAACGCGCCAGTCACCAGGCTTCGCCTGGTTCCAAATTCGTCCATCGGATCGGCTGGCGCTAAACAAACCGCAACACCACGAAGCCGCCGACCAGGGCGAGGACGAAGGTGGTGGTGACCAGGGTCAGGCGGCGTTCGATGAAGTCGCGGATCGGCTCGCCGAAGAAGTAGAGGAGGCCGGCCACCAGGAAGAAGCGAATGGACCGCGAGCCGATCGAGGCCAGGGTGAAGACCAGCGGATCCAGCCGGGTGACCCCCGAGGCGATGGTGACCAGCTTGTAGGGAATGGGGGTCATCCCCTTGATCAGGACGATCCAGGCGCCGTATTCGTTGAACTTCGCCTGGAAGGCGGCGAAGCCTGGCCCCAGATGGTAGAATTCGATGATCGGCCGTCCCACCGTCTCGAACAGCACGGCGCCGATGGCGTAGCCCAGCCAGCCGCCGACCACCGAGGCGATGGTGGCAACGCCGGCATAGAGCCAAGCCTTGCGCCGGTCGGCCAGGACCATGGGGATCAGCATCACGTCGGGCGGGATGGGAAAGACCGAACTTTCGATGAAGGAAATCGCCGCCAGCCACCACATGGCGTGGCGATGGCTGGCCAGCTTCATCAGCCGATCATAAAGGCGCTGCAGCATCGCTCGTCCCGCGATCAACCGCCAAGCCGACGGCCTGGCAACAATCGCCCGAGGTGTAGCAGTCCGTCGGGTACCGGCGCAACCGGCGAATGGGATACTGCCAACCGTCCAGGTCGGGGTTGCACGGTGATCGCTTCGGGTTAACGGCAATTAGGGGAATCCCAAAAGACACGGAATGTGATTCATAGAAGGCTTCGTTGAAGAGCGAGGCCCGCCATGTCGGAAGCGCCAATTTCGAGGAACGTTCTGGACCACTTTTCCGC
>CAIOJO010000466.1 GCA_903858635.1 uncultured Telmatospirillum sp.
ACCCTGCGAGCCGCCCTGCTGGCCCATCAGGCCAAGCATTCCATCAACCCCGATCTTGAACAGCACGCCAAGGCCGCGTAGCCTGTTCAGACCGTGACGCCTGCCGAGCGAATTTCAACACGGCTCGGGACAATCCCCGCTGCTCCCCCTTAATAAGGTTGAGATACAACAGGTGTTGTTTAACCTGTTAAAGAACGGCATGGAATCCATGGTGAACCTGCCCGATGAACAACGGATCCTGACAGTGGGCAATCGAATGTCGAAGGATGGACGAGAAATCGAGGTCTTCGTCATCGATCAGGGCGGCGGAATCGAACGAGGCAACACCGACCGTCTGTTCGAGCCGTTGTTCACCACCAAGGTCGAAGGGATCGGCATGGGGCTGACGATCTGCCGCTGCATCGTCGAATCCCATGACGGAAAGCTATCCTTCTCGGCGGTCGGCAAGCAGGGGTCGAAATTTCAATTCACCCTGCCGATGGTCACTTGCTGAACTGCCTGCTCTCGCACACGCACTTCCGCTTGCCACTGATGGCGAGAAGGTAAATACCGAACGCTTGATGCCGTCGAGGGCGCTCAGAACAAGCGCGCCATGTCATCCAGGGCGGCGTAAACCTCTTGCGATGCCCCCTCCATCTTTTCGGCGGCAGCCAATGCAGCGGGGAGATTGCCCGCATGACGCAGGGCAAGCGCCTCTTTACCATGGGCATGAACGGCTTGATGGGGATTGCTGATCCGGCGGAAGGCTTCGCTCGTCTTGACCGCCGGATTGCTGATGGCGTCGTACCATTTGCCGAATCGGCAACCATGATGGTCAGGTAGCTCGGAGGCTTGGGTGGTTCCTACGCCGACCAGCGTGTCGATCACCCGCTTCTTGAACGAGGCATGATCGGACCGGGCCAGTTGGATGAGCGTTCGATCGTCGGGATTCCTGGCAAATTCTGCCAGGCGAGGCAGTACCGCCTTGCCGATCTGGTCAATCGATTGGGCCAGACTTTCCAGGGTTCGTAGGGCATGCTGGGACATCCCCGCCGTCGCGTTGATGCTGGAATTGACTTCGGTCGTGGCCGCCATTTGCTCCTGGATGATACTGGCGACCGTGGTCATGTTCTCGGTGACCTGATCCACCGAGCCGTTGATCTTGGTGATTGACGCGCCAGCAGCGTGAACGGCCCGCGTTGCCGCCTCCACGGTGCTGCCGCTTTCCTTCATGACCGTGAGAATGTCATCCATCCCGGATTGGAGGGCGGCCATCCGGCCCCTTATTTCGTCGGTCGCGCGGGCGGTCTGGTTGGAGAGGGTCTTGACCTCGCCCGCCACCACGGCGAACCCTTTGCCGGCATCGCCGGCGCGGGCTGCCTCGATGGTGGCGTTCAGGGCCAACAGATTGGTTTGGCTGGCGATCGTCTCAATGGTCTTGACGATCCCGGTGATCTGATCGATCGATCCCCCCAAGGTCGCAACCTTGGCCGACAATTCACCGACCGAGGCGCTCGACCGACTCATATTGGCAATGGCCAAGTCGGCCGCTTCGCCGCTGTGCGACATCCCAGCCAGGACCTCGGCGGCATTATGAGCCACGGCAGTCGTCGTGCGGCCGATTTCCTCGATCGAGGCGAGGAGTTCGTCGGAGGCAGCGGCGATGGCCTGGGTCCGGTCGCCAAGCGCCTTCATGTCGACTTCGGTCCGGGAGATGCCGAGCAGCGGCATCGTCTGGGCCACCCAAATATCCGCCACACTGCGCAGCATCTCGAATTTGGCGTCCCGCAAATGCTCGACCAAGGGCGCCAGGCTGCGGGAGAGCGGAGACTGGTCCGCCACGACTTGCTCAAATTCACCCCGAATGATTGACCCAACCAACCGATCAAGCGTCTCAAGATCGACGGGCGGCTGTTCAGCGACGGTCGCGGCATCCGACGGTGCGTGTTTGCCATTAAGCTTCTTGAGAACCGTCTTAATCATAATTCCCTCCCTCGGAAGGCCGATCGTGCTCTCCAATTGTGAACTGGCTCGCCCGGTTGCCCTAGCAAGCAGGATATGACCTTCCGGTTGAAGGCAGAGCAGTCAGAGGTCTACCAGCGGGACGCAAATGGCTAGAGCCAGATGGCCAGGGCCAGATGGCCAGGTATGCAAGCCAGTGGACCGCAAAGAAAGGGCGAGCCCAGGGTGCTGCCGCTGCCAGATTTGGTAGGGCGCTGATTTGGTAGGGCGCTTGTGCTGTGCGCGGGTCGCAGGTCAGATAGAAGGCTGGGGCTCAACTCATCGTCAGGCCGCCATCGACGACCAATTCGCTGCCGGTGATCCAACTCGACAGGTCGGATGCCAGGAACAGGGCGGCGTCCGCGACATCGCCTGGCATCCCCATGCGACCGATCGGGTAGTTGGCCAAGTGCTGTCGCCGCGCCGTTTCGACGTCGGGGAAAACCCCGAGCCCAACAAAGTCCTTCATCAACTTGTCGCCCATCGGCGTTTCGACGAATCCCGGGTGGATCGAGTTGACCCGGATCTTGTAGCCGAGCATCCCGCACTCTACGGCGGCGGCCTTGGTCAATAGGCGCACGCCGCCTTTCGATGCACTGTAGACACCGAGACCGGGGGTGCCGATCAGGCCGGCGACCGACGAGAGATTGATGATGCTGCCGCCTTTCCCCGCCGGCCCGCCCGGACGCATGGCACGGATGGCATGTTTGTGGCCGAGCACCGTGCCGCTGATGTTGACCGTCAGCAGCCTCTGCATGTCTTCGAAATCCACATCGGTCAGGAATACGGTTTGTTCGACCGCCGCGTTATTGACCAGGATGTCCAGCCCACCGTAAGTGCCGCAGGAACTATCATTGCGGCAACTTGAAATGTGTCAAGCTAGGCGAACGGGGCGCCCATGGGTTGAGGCGCAATCCCGGCCCATAAGATCCAACAGGGAGGTTGCTCATGGTTGCCACAACACCGGCATTTGTGCCGCGCATGGCCTCGGATTCGATTGACGCATTTCTTCCGGCGATCGTCGCCGGCGACCTTTCCGGCGCGGAAGCGCTGTTTTCCGACGGCATCGACGTTTACGACCACTGGTTCGGCCATGTCACCGATGCGGCCGAGTTGAAGAAGATGAGCGCCCATTTCCGGGAGATTGCCGGAGCGGCGCCACGGCTTCAGACCATTGCCACCCGCATTACCAAAAGCCGCGTTTTCACCGAGCAGATCCTGCTGGTTCCCAGCGCCGCCACGCGGAAGAACCTCGAGTTGGGCTTCATCGTCATCGGGGACAAAGCGGCAAACGGAAAATTGCGGCAGATCCGGCTGTATTACACACGCTGGCCGTTCGGCGAGAAACATTCCGTGCGCCCGCCGATCAACGAGAAGCTATGGGACGGCCCGCATCCGGACGACGTCTTGGCGGTCTATTGGCACGGACTGACCTCCGGCAGCTGGGAGGCGATCTCCAAGGCTTTCGAAGCCGATATGTATTTTCGCGAGCCGAGCGGTCCGCCCTATGTGCATTGGGGCTACGAGCAGGTGAAAGCCTATTATGGTGGGCTATTCTCGTCCGGAGCGATGGATATCCGCGACAATGTGGTGACCGACGACGGCGTCTGCGCGGCGGTTGAATTCACCGTCTATAGCTTCGGCGGCAATCCGATTACGCCCCAGTCCGGCTGTGCCGTCTACGAGCGGGGGCGCAGCGGTCTCTTGATGGGGGTGCGCATCTACGACGACATCGAATTTGCCACCGACTGAGACGAGCCGCGCGTCGGAGGTTCAGGCGCCTCCTCGGCGACCGGTCAAATTCAAGGGGGGCAGTTCGGAACTGGGCTGACCCCTTTGGTTTTTCCGGGGAAAAGGTTACATCTAGGGGACATGGCGCCTTAGGGCATTACCTCGGCCCGAGCCATGGCACATGACGCACCGGCGGCGTTACAGCTTCCACCGCCAAAGAGCAGGATCACATTCCATGGATACCCCCAAAACCGCCCCCGACGACCAGGCCAGCCTGATGGCCGCATTGGAGCTCGACGACTTGCGCAGGGAAATCGCCGAACTGCGCCGCGAGGTCGAGGAACTTCATTCCGAGGCGGACCTGGATGCCTGCCACATCGCCGGCCTGTCGGCGCAGATCAAGGCGCTGATCGCCGAAAGCGAAGCCTGTCCGACCAAGGCGGCGCATCCTCTGGTGGAGCGCGCCGAGTATGTCGACAGCCGCACTGGCCAGCCGATGACCAAGACCAAGGCGCTTCCCCTCTACCGGGAAGCCTTCGACGCCGAGGCGCGGGAATGCGGCATCGACGATCCGGAAAAATACCGAAGCTAGGAGTCCCTCGCCCACGAACGTGGGAGAGGGGGGATCTTGTCGCCTCTCCGCCCGGCCGATCGGCCTGTCATCTTGCAGGCTGGTTTCGCTGCGGCGGCGGATGTAGGATGGCTTTTTGACAAAGTTGTCAAAGCGGCCGCTTCCGTGAGTGTTCTCGGCAATGAATCCCGTCATCACCAAGTCCCTTGAAAAGATCTATCAGGACGCCGAGATTGCCGCCACCAGCAAGGAGCCGGTGCTGATCCTGGGCGAGACCGGCGTTGGGAAAGAGGTCCTCGCACGCTACGTGCACAGCCGTTCGGCCCGCTCCGGGCAGCCCTTCCTGCCGCTGAACTGCTCGGCCTTGCCGCCGGCCTTGATCGAAAGCGAGTTGTTCGGACATGCCCGCGGCGCCTTCACCGGCGCCGTCAGCGAGAAGAAAGGGATGCTCGAACAAGCCCGGCACGGCACCATGCTATTGGACGAGCTCGGGGACATGCCGCTCGATACGCAGGCGAAGCTGTTGCGCGTCATCGAGACCGGCGA
>CAIOJO010000467.1 GCA_903858635.1 uncultured Telmatospirillum sp.
CCGTAACCGGCAATCGCAATTGTCGCTGACCAAGATCCCTGGCATCGTCACACTGCCGGCTGCGAGAAAACTGCGCCCGCACGCTCACGCCGCGATCGGGAGGGGTGAGCAATTACCCACGATGCCATCAAGCGCGACGCTCTTGTATCCATATTCGGCTTGGCAACTTGGGCACTTTACGGCTCCCTGTCCTACTTCTGCCCCGCACAAAGAACAATGTTCCATATTATCCCCGCCTCGGATCCAGTGATAGTGCATTCTGCTCATGCGTACCCACCGTGCCCACCCAATCCGCCATGACGCATGAAATAACACACACTGTTCGCGAGTCAGTCAAGAATGGACCCCTTGCAGTTCTTGCTTCGAGCAGCCTAAGACTTCCCGCGCAGCACAAGCGATCATTTCCGCGATGACGCCCCTCGGAGGCTGATGTACGATCCGGCCCGCCCTCATCATCCGGATTAAGAACCGATGACCCACGACGCATTCATCAGTTTCTCTTCGAAGGACCGAGAAGCCGCCGAGAAGATCTGCCACGGCCTGGAGACCAGAGGCATCTCCTGCTGGATGTCGTCGCGTAACGTGCTCCCGGGTGCCGACTTTGCGGGATCGATCGTCGCGGCCGTCGAAGCGTCGCGGGTGATGGTGCTGGTCTTCTCGGCCAACGCCAACAATTCGGACGAGATGAAGAAGGAACTGGTTCTGGCCAGCGGCCATAAATTGCCAGTGCTGCCGGTCAGAATCGAGAATTTCCTGCCGACCTGGGCTCAGTTGACTGGTCACCAGTTCATCGATCTATTTGATGACTGGGATAGCAATCTGGAGAAGCTGGCCGAACAGATCACTCGACTGATAAATCCTGGGCAAAAACCATCTGAGCAACCGGCGCTTCCTAAACCGGAGACGCCGCTACCCGATCCAGGCATGTCGGCTGGCCCCGCGTTGGCCGGCGGCAAGCGATCCGAACTGCCACGCAAGCAAGGACGCTGGCAGTGGGCGGTGATGGGATTGATGCTTGTCGGGCTGGCCCTCCGTCTATTCGCGGGGCATTTGCGGGAAGCGGCGGACAGCCAGGTTCAGGCCGAGCAGGAAGAAGCCAAACAGACGGAGGCCGCAGAAGAGCGGCGGTTCGAGACGGAGGCGGCGGAAGCCAAACTTGCGGCGGCAGGACAGGCGGCGTCCCCGACATCATCGGAGGCAACCAATCCGACAATGGTGGTAATTCCAGCCGGCATTTTCATCATGGGGGCATCGAATGTTCAACAGCAGCACCCCCATTCCGTCTCGATCCGGTCCTTCGCAATGGGCAAATATGATGTGACGCGGGGCGAATACTCTGCCTTTGTGCGGGAAACTGGCTATTCTTCAGCGGAGAACGGCTGCGCTGTTGAAGGGACCCTGCAGGCATGGGCTATTTGGCAGTATCCTGGATTCAGCCAGACCGACCGCGACCCTGTAGTCTGTATCAAGTGGCAGGACGCCCAGGCCTATATTTCCTGGCTAAACGGCAAGACGGGGGCGTTCTATCGCCTTCCTAGCGAGGCGGAATGGGAATATGCCGCACGGGCTGGGACAACGAGCGAGTTCTGGTGGGGCGACGACGAGGCCGGGGCGTCTGACCATGCCTGGTATGAGGACAATTCCGGCTACCATACCCATCCGGTCGGCGGCAAGCCGGCCAACTCGTTCGGGTTGTACGACATGGTGGGGAACGTCTGGCAATGGACCGCAGATTGCTATGTTATCGGTTCCTCCGGAGCCCCGAGCGATGGCAGTGCTGCTGTAGGGAACAATTCCTGCGATCGCGTCTTTCGGGGCGGCTCCTGGCTCAGCCATCCGTGGGGCCTCCGCTCCCCACACCGCGCAAGTGACACTGCCAACTTCCGGAGCAACGACTTGGGGTTCCGTCTGGCCAGGACGCTCCCGTGAAAATGGGGCAAATCATCCGTCTGCTCCCAAGCCAAAGCAGCTACGCGGTTGCGCAGCCTCATGGCCCATGGGGCCACGGCGGACGTTCCCGCCGAATGGCCGCTGTCGGAGGCACAGGGGGATGTCCCGGTCGATGTTGAAATTGGAGGGCAGGCGTTGCTCACCTTGAGCCTGTAGGCTCGGGGTGTCGAATCCGCAAAGGAGAGCAACGCCATGAAGAAATCTACCACATTGGCCGCCGTCGTTCCGGCG
>CAIOJO010000468.1 GCA_903858635.1 uncultured Telmatospirillum sp.
AGGTGCTACTCGACGGTGTCTCATACCGGTCATCCTAATTGTCGCTGACCGGCCACCGTAATTGTCGCGCGCCAGGCCAAGCAGAAATTCATGACCATCGCGGAGGCTGCCGAAGCCACCGGCCTGGGGGAACACCGGCTACACCATGCCATTGAGGCCGGGGAAATCCGTGCCGAGGAATCGGTCAGCGGCCACCGCACCTACACCATGATCGACCCGGCAAGCGTGGAAGCTTTCGTGGCTGCCTCGGCCGATCTCATCGGCATTACCGACGTTCTCTTCCTGCTCAATGTGAAGCCCGAGGTGATCAAGGCATTGGGGGGAAGCCGGAGTGATCACCATTCACCAGAGATACAGCGACGGTGGCGCTTCGACCTGGCAATTCAGGCGCAGGAGCGTCGAACATCTCCTCGAATCAATCCGGGGGAATCTTTGCCCCACGCCAAGTCAGGGGACCGCCAACAATCTCAGCTTCCATGGGGCTTGCGCCCTGTGCGGCCGGTTCGGGACCAAATTGCACACGCTGATTGCTGCCATGGCGAGCGGCACTATCAAGCCCATTGGAATCGATGACACCAAGAAGGGGCTGCAGGCATTTCAGTTTGATCATGGAGATGTCCACGATTGGTGTCTGGCCGCCTCACCCATCCCCAGACAGGGAATGACCATCTATGAGGTGGCGGCGACATTGAACATGAAGCATGAGGTGGTCGCGAAGCTGATCGAGTCCGGGATAATCCGGCTCCTTGCCGAGCCCACGACCTGGCTGAAGAATATCGACCCGGCCAGCGTTCATACGTTCTACGACACCTATGTCGCCACGGCGAAAATAGCCCCCAGCCTTAACACCTCCCCGACCAAGCTCCCAGGGGTTCGCGATAAGTGTGGAGGCCCTTCATTTCGATGAGGGGCCTTCCTATTTCCGGGAGCAAATAGCATCGGCCCGTCAATGCGTTGACGCGCGATCTTGAAGTAGGCAGAATCAGAAACGGCCCCCGAAGAAATCTTCGTTGGATTGTCGCGAGTGTTATTTTCTCTTTTTGATGGTGTCCGCCGCGATGCCCAAATCATGGGGCCTTCGCGTGAAATCATTTGGAATTTTATTCAACGGATCTCTTGGAGTCCAGTCCGATTATGGCGGTCTGCAAGGGCAAAACAGACGCCGCACCCGGTGTTCTTTATACGTTCTCTGTCGTACTCCGGGTCGTTGACTACCGAGACTGGACGGCCAATCCTTCCGTTGCTCCAGTTGCCTTGATGTGATAAGAACATAAATAGAACGCGCACTGGGAACATTGGCCATGCCCGACGTTTCATCCTCTACGGACATCATCCCATACTTGCCACCGAAGCCGCCGGAGGCGAAGCGCGCTTACGTCAAGCGGAACCTCGGCGGACCGCGCGTGCCGCCAGCCGATGGCGGCATCCAGTCGAACTTCTGCCGCAACATCAACTGCGAGAACTTCGGCGTCGAGCCACTGCCGCAGGTGCAGTTCACGCCCACTTCCGCCTGCTGCGTCGGATGCTGGGCGACGTCGGCAAGATCCGTTTCTTCATGGATCAGGACGACACGCTGCGCGCCGGATGCATCAGCACCTTCGTCGAGGAGATGCGCGCCGGCCGTGCCGACGCCTTCTACGTCAAGATCGACAAGGGCCTGAACGTCGATCAGCGCAACCGGCTGGCCTCGCAGTCCACGGCGCGCTTCAAGAAGTTCAAGGACGGCATCGGGCGGCCGGGCATGAGCGACTGGTGGGTGCGCGTGCTCCTGCTGGAGGTGGAGATCCAATCGGCGATGGAGCAGTTGTCTCCGCGGGATCGCTGGGTGGTCTATCCCGAGAGCACCCAGGCCGAGCCGTTGAAGGCCGTGTGCTGGCTCACCGATCGCGACGGCGTCGCCGTGCCGCTGCGGCAGATGGCGATCGTCTTCGCCCGGGCGTCGATGCACGCGATCGACCGCTACTTCATGCAGGTCCGGCGCCTGCTGATGGCTCTGGAGCGCCCCATCCACACGCCGAGCAACGACGGGCGCGTCTGGCGCGGATACAGCCCCTACGACCCGGCCCGGGTCCAGAAGCTGCTCGACATCTACCGCTGCTACTACAACTTCGTGAAGAAGGGCCGCGACCGTAAGACGCCGGCCATGCGCCTCGGCCTCGCCAAGGGGCCGATTAGGATTGAAGACATCCTGTACTTCGACCCGACCTGCCGGGAAGAAGTTGCGAAGCAGCGTCGATTGTGATCGCCGTGAGGGAAATGGACGCCGACGCGCTCGTTCCCGTCACGCCGCCTGACTATCGAACAGAGAGAGCTGGCGATCGTCGGGAGCCAACTTGGAAGCGGTCTTCGTCGCTGGTGATGTCGGCTGTTCGACGGCGGCAGAAATTTCCTCGGGAGTGGGATCCTGTTCGGACACAACGTCGATGTTGGCATTCGGTGCCGATGGTACTTCGGTGCCATCAATCCCCTCCGAAGCTTTCGCTTCTGCCCATGCGATGCGGCGCCGGGCGATCTCCATGTATTCAGCCTCGCGCTCGACGCCGATGAAAGAGAACCCCTCCAGCCGTGCCGCCTTACCGGTGCTGCCCGAGCCCATGAAGGGATCCAGGACGGTGCCGCCAGGCGGCGTGACGAGGCGGCACAGCCATCGCATGAGATCGGTGGGCTTAACGGTAGGGTGGATGTTCTTGCGTTCGGCATTGCCAAGACGTCCAACGCTCCCACCGCCAACGCCCGCATACGGAGAAAGGCTACCGGCACTCCCTTCCTCACGGCCATGGACGCTCTGCGCCACAACAGAAGGCAAATCATCCAGGCCTTCGTCGCGATCTCGCTTCTGGGCCTTGGCCGAATAGAAGAACCGCATCGTCTCCTCATCCTCGGTGTCGAGCGGACAGGACTGGAAGAAGCGGGCGGCGGTGCCGACGTCCTTATGCCCAACCGGGACCCTGGCATTTGCGCCCCCATATGCGCCATTCCCGCCGATGCTCGACTTCGCGGGACCTCCCGTGTTCCCTCCGACATTCCCAAACTCCGCGAACGCCGCCAGCACCTCGTCGGACCCATCGTGGCAGAGGTTGGCGGGCCAGCGGCCCATGCCATAATCGACACGGGCGGTAGCGCCGAAGTCGCCGAACTTCTGCGATCCATCCTCGGATTTGTCGTAATCCGCTGACGCCTTGCGTCCGTTGTTCCGCGCGCCAGTTTCCCCGACCCGGCATCCGCCGATGTTGATGGC
>CAIOJO010000469.1 GCA_903858635.1 uncultured Telmatospirillum sp.
ATCACTGAGATTCCGCCGAGTCAATACTTATTTTATCGGAGATCAACAATCTGTTGCGAGGGTGCCTCCGCAACCCATACCATATCTACCCGAAAGCGCGGGGATCAGCCGCCGCCGTCACGAGGGGGTGAGCAATTACCGTAAACCAGATCGCCGCGTTCGCTGTTGTTGACGATCGGCCGGCGCATTGCCTCGACCGGCTTTTGTGTACCATGCGGCGTGGCGGCATCCTCGGCTCCGGCCGGCGCAATCGACCATAATGTCGATTGGTCGCGCGCCCCCTGCCAATGGCTTTTGGTACCCTTGCGCACCGCATACCAGCATGGCTCGTGCTGCCAATGGTAATCACCGCGCCCCAGCGCAAAGCGACTCTTCGACCAGACGATCTGCGCCCGAATATCGAAGCCACAGGCAACCAAGCTTTCGGCCACCGTGGTGGCATGAACCGCGGCGTGCCAGACATAGGCAACATCGCCGGGAAACAACGCCCAAGCCTCGCGCCAATCGGCACGGTCGTCGTTGGCGACCTTGCCGGTACGCTTGGTGGAAGACACCCCAGCCTCGTTCCGCCAGGATGGATCATAGTCCACACCATAGGGTGGATCGCTGACCAACAGGTGCGGCTTGGCAGCGGCCATCAGACGTTCGATATCGGTAGCAACGGTGGAGTCGCCACATAGCAGGCGGTGGCCACCCAAGATCCAAAGATCGCCGGGCCGAGACACCGGCTCAGCCGGAGGTTCCGGCGCTGCATCCTCATCGGTCAGACCGCTTGTCGGTCCATCCTCCATCAGACTTTTCAACTCGCCTGAGTCAAAACCGGTCAGCGCCAGGTCGTAGCCGAGTTCCTGCAAATCCTGCAGTTCGAGGGCCAGAAGTTCATCGTCCCATTCCGCCCAAGCCGCCGAGCGATTGGCCAACAGGCGAAACGCCTTGATCTGCGCTTCGGTCAGGTCGTCGGCCAGCGCCACCGGCACTTCAGCCAGGCCCAGACGTTGCGCCGCTTTGAGACGCAAGTGTCCGTCAATGACCGAACCGTCCGAGCGGGCAACCACCGGAATGCGAAACCCGAACTCGCGGATCGCCGCGCACATGCGATCGACCGCCTCATCATTTTTCCTTGGGTTCCGGGCATACGGAATGAGCCGCGCAACCGGCCAGGATTCGACCATCAACATGGGGAAGGTCCGGCAATGCGACGTTCGGCGGCGATCTCGTCATAGCTCCGACCGTCACCGTCAAGAATCGGTTCGGCGCCCGGAAACAGGATTTTCCAACGTCGAAGGGCGACATCGGCATAGGTCGGCGCAAGTTCCATGGCGTGCACGCGCCGACCAATCTGTTGAGCGGCGATGATGGTGGTCCCCGAACCGGAGAAAGGCTCGAAACAGATCGCGCCCATCCTGGTGTACGCCTCCATGGCGAACGCAGCCAGTTTCACCGGGAACGGAGCAGGATGGGAGCCGGCGTCGCCGAGACCACCCTTGTGCCGCATGACCCGGATGCAGGAATCCGGCACCCGGTAATCATTGATGTCCTGGCCGGCACCGGTCTTTTCCTTGATGCTGCCGTCCTTCATGCGAAGACCGCGTCCTCCAAGTTTCTCACCGGCGTGCGCACATTCGACGATCTTGTTGGGCTTGCGCGGCATTCGGCAAAAGTGAAAGACGAATTCGAAGCTGGGGGCCAAGCGGCCGTTCCAGTCGCCCGGCAACCCAGGCCCCTGGTCCCAGACATACCAGCCAAAGCGTTTCCATCCCTGTTCGCGCATCCAGGCGATCCAGTCAGTCCAATAGGGCTGCCATTCACCGTTGCGATGGACCAGGCCAAGATTGACCAGAATCTGGCCATCCTCAGCCATCGGCAGACCCCCAAAGACGCCGCGCATCAGCGCGTCCCAATCACCAATGCCGCCAGTGGCGTAATCCCGTTGCTGCGCGTAGGGCGGAGAGGTGAAGCACAGCGCCGCAGTTTCCCCCGCCATGAGGCGGGCGACATCGGCCGGACTGGTGCTATCGCCGCACAGCAGGCGATGGTCGCCGAGCAGCCACATGTCGCCGGTCCGCGCGACGGGATCGACGACCGCTTCGGGAATGTCGTCGGCAACATCGTCGCCGTCATCACCGTCGTCGATGGCCGAATGATGCAGATCGGCGATCTCGTCGCCGGTGAACCCGGTCAAGCCAAGGTCGAAGCCCGCGTCCTGGAGGTCACTCAATTCGAGGGCAAGCAATTCATTGTCCCAGCCGGCATTGATAGCGATGCGATTGTCGGCCAGGACCAGCGCGCGGCGCTGGGTCTCGGAAAGCCCAGCGAGCACGATCGTCGGTACATCGGCCATACCCAGCTTACGGGCCGCGAGGACACGACCATGGCCGGCGATCAGCGTGCCATCCTCGGCTACCAGGACCGGATTGGTGAAGCCGAATTCGCGGATCGATCCAGCGATCTCGGCGACCTGGGAATCGGAATGGGTGCGGGCATTGCGGGCGTAGGCGACCAGGCTGTCGAGCGGGCGGTATTCGACCACCAGATCACGCCGTTCCGCGCCATCCGGCATCGCCATACCCCCCCCTTTTCATTTTGGCCACGCACACGCAAAACCCCGACCCGCTCGCACCATCAAAAAGCCCTGGGGATTTTATCCCCCATCCCCCTCCGGGCGTGGGCACGGTTATGACAGTGGCGATGGACGGCCCGCAGGTTGGCAGGTTCGTCGGTGCCGCCGCGTCGCTTCTCGACCAGATGGTGAGCGGTGTCGGCACCCGGCTGGCCGCAGAGATGGCAGATGCCGCGATCCCTGGCGACCACCGAAGCAGCCAGCTTGCGCCAGTCCTGGGTACCGTAGACCCGATCGATGCCGTCCCGCCGCCCCCGCTTCGCCGGCGACCAGCCGGGAGGGCGATGGACCGGCGGCTTCATCGGCACGAAAGGGCTCCAGAAACGACGACGCCCGCAGAGGCGTTCCTCGCGGGCGTACAAATCCAATCTTGGCGCCACCATAGCCGTTTCGAGCCGAATCTGTCTGTTCGAAAAGTGTCTGCCAGACAATTTTCGCCCGACCACTCACCCCTTCACCCCCTCGGTCGCCGCGATCAGATCCCGCATCGACATGTTGCGCGGGATGCGTTGACCGTTGAGCTTCCAGGCAATGAAGCAGAGGGCGAACAGCCAGTGCTGGTGGGCGGCGGCACGAGCCAGCCCCGATGTCCAGCAGACTTCCTTCCATCTCTTTCCCGATGCCCGAAGCCAGATGATCCTGGCATCGACCGGATCCAGCCATCCCAACCATTGCAGTGCCATATCCATGCGGTCGATGGCTGCCGCCGACGGCGGCGGGCGGCGTAGCACGGCTTCCTGCCAACCGAAAGATTCCCAGAATTCCCGCAGGATCGGCGGCCATGTGCTGGCATAGCCATGCACCTTCACGTTGGGCAAACGGCCCAAGACGTCGGCTGCTTCCACCATGTAGGTTTCAACGAGGGACGGCGTCCAATGAATGTCATTCATGCGGCGGCTCCTTCGTCGGCCTCGGGCCATACAGCTTGACGCCGATCTGGCGCACCAGTTCGCGCTCCGGCCAGGAAAGCCGCTGATCATCCTCGGCCACCACCAGCACGCCTTGCTCTTGCCAGCCGTCGCGCTTGACTTGGTCGGTTCCTCGCCGCTCGCCGCCAAAGCCGGAAGGGTGCCACTTCATCGGGAGCCCCCGGCGGTATCGATCGCCCACAGCAGAATGGCGATGGCATCGGCCTCGTTGTCATCGACAGGCTGATGCCCGCGGGCCCGGACGGCAGCAATCACCGCTTCCTTGCCGGCGTTCCCCTTGCCGGTGACATGCCGCTTGATCGTGGCGACCGGCACACCTTGATAGGGAATTCCGCGCTGTTCGCACCAAGCGCTCAAATGCGCGAGAAAGCCGCCATAGATGTGGGCGGCATCGGTCCCGGCATGGGCGCGGACCTCCTCGAAATAGACCACAGCCGATCCATGGCAGCGGGCAACCTCATCAAGCCAGGAACGGAAACGGAGGTAGCGCATTCCGCCACCCTCGTAACGACCTGGCCGGAAGGCCATGGTGCCGCTGACAATGGTGCCGTCGGTGAGCCGAACGGCCCATCCGGTGGTGCTTCCCAGGTCGAGAGCGAGGATCGGCACATCGATCATGCCGGATGTGCCAAGTTCCTTCGGAACCCCTTCATGTGCGTGCACACGCGCCCGCGTGACGCCGATAATGAGAGGACTTGGCACATCCGGCACAGCTTTGATTTCGTTCGGTTCTTGTTTTGATTGCATCGCTCAGAACTCCATCATGCCGGTGGTTCCGCTGCCCTCGCGCAGCCGTAGTCCCTGAAATCCCTTGGTCTGGCTGCTCCGCCACCGCGCAAAGCCCCGATTGGTCAGGTTTTCCGCGAAGCGCTTGATCGAGCCGACGAACTCCCCGTTCGTCTCGGCCCAGATCTTCCAGTCGGCGTAGAGCGCCGCTGTCATCTCGGTGTGGTTGGCGCCGCGCTCGCAATGTTCGTCGAGCCAGCGCCCGAGCGCGTCTTCGGACTCGAAGTATTCGTCCGTGGCCGCCATCACCGCTGCCGGAGCCCTGAGGCCGGTTCGCTGCCACGCCAGACAGCCTTCGACCGCCCAGACCAGGATGCCGTCGCGTTCGGCCAGCAGCCGGTCAGGCAGTTGCTTGTCACGCTGAACTGGTGGAATGGTGACGGTGAACGGCACCATGTGCAGGCGCCGCCGCATCGCCTCGTCGACATTGCGGATGGCCGGCTTATGGTTACCGGCCACCAGCAACTTGAACTGAGGGATGAACTCGAAGAAATCCTGGCGCATGAAGCGGGCTGTGATCTTGTCGCCGCCGGTCAGAGCCTTCAGCTTGCTTTCCGCCCAACGGCGCCCCTGTTCAGTCTCGATCGACGTGACGACGCGGGCGCCGCGCAGCCCGGCCATGTCGGTCGGATGTCGCTCGGAGGTGGTGGCCATGAACATGTCCATCGCCGCCACCGTCGCGTAATCGCCAAGGATTGCGGTCAGCGTGTTGGCGAACACCGACTTACCGTTGGCCCCGGTGCCGTAGAGGAAGAACAGCGCGTGCTCACTGGTCACGCCGGTGAGGCAATATCCGGCGACGCGCTGAAGATAGGACTGGAGGTCATGATCTCCGCCGGTGACCGTGACCAAAAATTGCCGCCAGGTCGGGCACTCCCCCTGCGGCGTTGCGATGGCGATCTTGGTCATCGCCTGGTGCCGGTCGTGCGGTGCCAGACCGCCAGTGCGCAGATCGACCACACCGCCAGGGGTGTTCAACAGCCAGGGATCGCGGTCCCAGACCTCGGTATTGGCGGCGTGACAACGATCGGCGCGGGCCAACCGCTCCACTGCCGCCACGGTCGCCGCCGTCGACAGTTTTGTCCGCAGTTTGGCCGTCCGACAGGTCGCGGCGGCATCCCGGCAGATGCGGCGGGCAAGATCATAAGCCAGCAGAGTGCTTTCCCGTTCCCAGCGGCAGCCGGTCCAAACCAGCCAATGCCCCCAGCCGGCAACGAAGCGCCAGTCATCGGCATGCTGTTGGGTGAAAGCGGCGGCCAAGGCGTCTTCGGTGAATGCCACCGGCACTGGATCGCCATCGTCGATTTCGTCGGTCGCCTCCTGTGATTCATCCTCCTCCTGCGGAGAGCGCTGCTGATCGCGCTGCCACAGGCGCTCGGCCTCATGGCGCAACCGTTCGACCGGCCAGGGTGGATCAATGCGCGCATCGTTATAGGCGACCATCTCGTCCCAAGCCTGTGCAGGCGTGACGTGACCTTCGCGGCAGCGCCGAATCCAGTAGCCGATAACGCGGGACAGCGCATCGAACCGGGTAGTGCCGTCGATGCCGCCCTCACGGACCCGCTGGCCGAACAGCTCGGTCACAGCGCCCTTGGCGGTGCCGGCATTATTGAAATCCATCCACGGCGCGCCTTGCGCGCCTATCGTAAGGTTTGGCGGCGAAGCCGCCGGTGCCCCTTCGCCGTCGAGCGGCGGCATCGCCAGCACCGCTTCGGCCAGGTCCCCGAGGTCGCGCTCGACCTGGCTCGATCCGAGGATTTCGACAAGACGGGGAACCCCGCTCTTGGCATGGACGGTTCCGGCGACGCGGATCGGCTGATGGGCCGAGCGGAACGACGGGTCGCCGCCGACCTTGGTGGCGATGGCATGGCGCAAACGGCAAACAGTGACGATGTCCTCGCCCTCAGCCGGTTCGGTCAGGCGCCAGTAAAGGTGCAGCTTGCGCTGTCCCTCGGTGGTGATCCCGCCGGAGGCGACTTCGAGAGTGGTGGGACCGAGGTGCTGGATGAGGTGATCCCGTTTTCCGGCGATATCGCCATGGTCGAGATCAACCAGGACCACCTGGGTTTGCACCACGTCTTCCGCCTTGGCCTCGCCGGGGGAGGCGACCGTTCCGGGCACGACGAACAAGGCCATGCCAGCACCCGAGGCCCACGCCGCCTGGACCGCCAGCTTGGATGAGATATCCGCATCGGCCTCGATGAACGGCGTGTGCGGCGGCTGGCCGGCAGCGCCCTTCTCGGGTAAGGCGCGCACCGGAACCCAGCCGTCGCAGTAACCGAACACCACCTCGGCGTAGGTGGCGATCATCGCCGGGTCCGGTGTCACCGGCGGTGGTATGGGAATTGAGTCATGCACGGTCATGCCCAGCACCTCCCTTTCCAGGGACAGAACCGGCATTCGAAGAAGGCGGGATCGGTGGCAAGGCGCGGCAGGAGTTCGCCGGCGTCGGTGGCTTTCAGGATGCGGACGGCGCGGTCGCTGATCCGCTGGGCCAATTCACCGTTGAACGGCACCAGTTCGTGATGAAGTTCGGCGGTGTCCTTGTTGATGGCGGTGAACAGCGCCGGGTTGACGGAAATACCGGCCACCGTGCCTTCCATATAGGCCTGATACAACGCGATCTGGGCGGCGTAGACCGGCTTGGCTTGGACCACGCCTTTGGCGACCGTCTCACGCCAGTTCTTGGCGTTCATGGTCTTGCATTCCCAGAGCGCCGGATAACCAAGATCAGGAAGATCGGGTCCGCCGGCCAGGATGCCATCGACATGACCGCGCACCTGTCCACCGGCGACTGAAAAGCCGAACTGCTCGCCGTCGGGGCGATTGCCCTTGCGGGTGTAAAGGTCGAAGTCGGCCTGCCGCAGCCAGCGGATGGCCAGATCCTCCAGGACGTGACCGATGGCGAAGATGCGCAAGGTCTGGCCGTCGAAGTCGGCGCCCTCGTCCTTGGACGCTCCGGCGAACTCGTATTGCAACGCGCGTTCGCAGGGATGGCCGAGTCGGGAGCCACCGAGATACGACCGAGACGGGGTGCTGCCGCGTTCGACGGCCAGGCCCGCATCAACCAGCAAGTTGATCCGCTCGCCTATCTTGGGGCGATGATTGAAGTCCAGCATCAGAAGGGAACCTCCATGTCATCGGTGCCGGCCTGGGTGCGCATGGCGTCCTGGAACCCCTCGACGGCAACCTCAATTAAAGTCAGCACATGAGCTTCGCTGAGGTCGGCGAGACGCTTGTCCCAGCCGATCTCCTCCATCAATTCGGCCACCGGCTTCATGGCGGCACGAATGGCGGTCTTTTCCTGTTCGGTGAGGTCAACCATGGCCAATGACTCCCGCGCCAAACGCGCCCAGAAGCCTTGGCAGCCCATCGAGCAGAACCAGACCGATGGCCGGCGTCGGCCAGGGCGCGAAGGCGCCCGATTGGCCCGTTTTGGAGCCGCCGCCAGGCGTACTGGATCGAACCAGCCAAAACCATGGGTCGGCCGCCGGCAGACGGCGCAGAGCATTCCACGCGGATGCCACGCCCGAAGCCGAGCGGCAGCATGATCGGACATCGGGTGGCTCCGTCATGCCGCCCTCCCGACCACAGCCTCGTCGGCGCCGAACACCAGCGAGCGGATGGCCTGCCGGTTGAACCGAAACGCCAGCAAAGCCGATGCCTGATAGCGGGTCAGACCGAAATCCTGTCGGCATTCGTGCGGCAAGAGAGCAAGCTGCTTATCGGTGGGGCTCTGGTTCAGCCAACGGCGGGTCTTATGTGCGGTTTCGTCGGACTCGTTCTGATTGAGCCAGTCGTCGGCCGCCGCAAGGCACACCGTGCGCTCGCCGACCGCCAGCAGATGGGGCTGCTGACGCTGCAGCCCACCGATCCCATACCAGCGACCGTTCAGGAAGAAGATGCCACCCCAGGCGTTGAAGCCGCTGGCCACCAGCGCCGCGTCATCGCCGAAGAGATCGCACCAGCGAAAACTGGAACGCTTCAGCAGATCAATTTCGGTCATGACGAAGTCGCCGAGCGGGATCCCGGCATCGGCGGCGGCACGCTCCCAGACGTGGCCACAGAGGGGGCATTCGGTAACACCCAAGGGAACGACGGCGCCGCATTCCGGGCATTCCTTGGTCGGCGCCTCTCCGGTGGCCTCGCTGCCGGAGAGATCGATGTCCTGCTCCAACGATCCGTGCAGGAGCGACGAGGTGCCGAAATCCAGCACGATGCAGTCGGTCTTGATCAGTCCGGGATGTTCCTCCGGATTGATGGTGCGCAAGCCCCGGCCGACCATCTGGATTAGGGTGCTCTTGTAGGAACTCGGGCGGAGCAGGACCACACAGGAGGTGGGTGGATGGTCCCAGCCCTCGGTCAGCACCGCGACGTTAACCACCACCCGGATCTGGCCGGACGCATAGGCGGCCAGCGCCGCCCGCCGTTCGGCATCACCCATTTCGCCTGTTACCAGCACAGCGGAAACGCCGGCGTCGTTGAAAGCCGCAGTGACGTTGCCGGCATGCTCGACGGTGGAGCAGAACACCACTGTCTGGCGGTCACCGGCCTTGGCCTGCCAATGACGGATCACCGCATCGGTGACCGGGCGGTTGTTCATCACCCGCGCCACCTCGGTCATGTCGAAGTCGTCGCCGGACCGTCCGACCCGGGCCAGATCTTCCTTCACACCGACATCGATGACGAAGGTGCGGGGCGGCACCAGGTGACCTGACGCCACCAGCTCGCCGATGCGGATCTGATCGGCAACGTTGGAGAAGACCGGCCGCAGCCCCTTGCGGTCCCCCCGGTTGGGGGTGGCGGTGACGCCGTAGATCCGACACATGGGATTGCGGTGCAGCGCCCGGTCGATGATCCGCCGATAGCTGTCGGCGGCGGCGTGATGGGCCTCGTCGATCACTAACAGATCGAGAGATGGCATGGCGTCGAGATTGGATGCCCGCGCCAGCGTCGGCACCATGGCAAAGGTGACCTGGCCCCGCCACGATTTCTCCCCGGCATCGACCACCGAGGTGGTGATCGCCGGATTGACCTTGCTGAACTTGCCTCGGTTCTGTTCGGTCAGTTCATCGCGATGGGCCAGCACACAGGCCTTGGCGTCGGTGCCGCCGACCATTTCGCCGGTGGTCGCCGACAGCATGATGGTCTTGCCGGCGCCGGTGGGGGCGACGCCAAGGGTGTTCTGATGTTCGCCGAGCGCGCGAACGCTACGCTCGACGAACAGACGCTGGCGGGGACGCAGCAGCATGGCCGATCCCCGTCACTGCGCCCAGGACGGACGGACGCCGCCGGTGGCCGGCGCCGGGGACCGAGCATGCGAAGCCACCTGCGGAACGGCCGACCCCACATGGGTGGCATATTCCTTGTGGTCCGGCGTTACCGCTGCGCGGATTTCGTTCTTGTCCTCGCCGTTGACATCCTTGCCGAGGTCAATCCGGGCCAGAAACTCGATGCCATCGATATCGGCGAAACCATTAATGCGCCGCGCCGCCTGGGCCTGTGGCGAATTGTCCTTGTCGGACAGGCCGCGCGCGGAGTTCAACATGGCCTTGACGAAAGCGCGCCCCATGTTGCCCCAGTCCGGCCCTTTGGGGCTGTAGAGTCCGATCAGAGTGAAGATTTTGCGGCGGGCGTAGGGGCCTTCCAGAACGGTAAACTCACCGCTGAGGTAGACAGCGCCGGTAGTGCCACGGGTGGCGTAACCACCGGTCCACCCCTGAGTTGGATCGTCGTAGCCGCCCGGACGGATGGTGAGACGGACCTTACAAATGCTGCCTTTGGGAATGATGTTGTTGACCTGCTTGGCGTCGTTGAAATCGTTCCAGGAACCGGACATGGTCGGTTCTCCTTTCATCACGAATGGGATTGGTCGGGGGTGCGGGCCGATGACAGATCGGCGGGACGGACGAACTCCATCCGCTCGGTAGCCGGCTTGGCCGGGCCACGGATCTTCTCCATCAGACGGCCCAGATGTGGCTCCTCGACGGGATCGAGGCGGCCGCTGCGGTCCTTGGCGGGATAACCACCGCTGTTCAAGGTCTGGCAGATGAAGGCGCGATAAGGCTTGCCGCCCTCTTCGCTCATCTCGACCATGGTGATGACTTCATCGACGATGCCGGGCAGCTCGTTGCCGGTCTTGGCGCCGTCGATCTGCGGCACGAAGAAGCGCCGATTGAAGTCGTCCAGCTTCTCATCGAGGATGCCGACGAACCAGACGTTCTTGGCACGGGTGTGCTGGAGATGGGTGAGCCAGCCGATCATCTCGCGGCCATGCAGCCCATAAGCGCCACGCACATCCGGACGCCCCGTCTTCTCAGCAAAAGCCTCGGGCTGGCCTTTGGCCCACTGGAAGCAGAGCCGTCCGGCCACCGTGATAGAGTCGACGAAGATCGTCTCGTAGCGATCGAGCGCGGCAGGGTCGCCAAAGTGCTCGCACACGGCAGCGAAATGCGCTGGGCTGTAGGCCTGGTCATCGCGCAGCGCCGGGTTGGGCCCACCGATAAAGACGGCGAAGTCGCGGCACTCCTGCCATGTACGAGGCCGGATGCTGTCGCCCGCCCAACCCTCGATGGCCAGGTCACCCGCCTCGAGGTCCATGAACAGGGTGGTGGCCGGATTCAGGGTCCACAGCAGACTGGTCTTGCCGATGCCCGATTTGCCGAAGATGCAGCCCTTCGTGCCACGCCGTTCGGCGAGGCGCTGGTCGGCAGAAATGATGGGGAGGCTCATCGCGCATCCCCTTTCTCATCGGGGACCGCGCTGAAGGCGATATCGGCACCGACGGCTCCGGTCTTGCGCGCCATGTCGTAAAGCGTGCGGAGCGCATCGATTTCGCGGTAGATCGCCATCGACTTCTCCTGCAGACCAAGCAGGGCGAAGGCGATGTCGTCGAGAGTCACCGTCTCGATCGGCTTGACTGCCGCATCACGATGGTTTTCCTGTGCCGGAATGGAAACGGTATCCGGCAGACTCGACAGGGAGTGGCTGCTCTTGCGCAGGGCATCCAGTTTGCTAGTGCGGGTAAAAATGCTCATGGCGTCACCTCATCTTTCAGGGAGAGCTTGAAGGTCGACTTGCCGACATGGACGGTTCGGGCGGACTCGAAGGCCGAACGGATGTGGCTGGGCCAAGCGCCGTACTTGCGTTCCGGGACCTTGAAACTGATGTCGACGTATTCGGCCGGGTCATCGCCGTCGGCACGGATGCGATCGACCAGGGCGGCCAGGCGGGGCTGGTCCCATTCGACCTTCTTAGGCAGATCGGCGATGATGGTGATGGCGCCATCCGAGAAGCGGACGATGCCGGTATCCTTGCCGGCGGCCTGCCGGGCGGCGGTCGCGGCGTCGGCGTATTTCAGCGCCAGGCCACCGTCGATCCAGTCCTTGGTCACCTTGGCGAAACGCAGGGCTTCTTCGGCTTCTTCCTGGAGCAGTGCCAGGCTCTCGGCCGGCAGGGCGACCACGGTGCCGATCGCCATGTTAACCAGGTCGACCAACTTGGGGTGATTGGGGATGCTCATCGCGGCGCCCCCACCGTGTTCGTGGCGGGCATGCCGGTGGTATTCTTGCGGAGTTGGTCCGCCTCGAACGCCTCGACATCTTCCAGCCGGTATACGACCCGGCCGCCGATCTTGATGAATTGCGGGCCTTCACCCGTCCAACGCCACCGCTCCAACGTGCGGTGGCTGATGTTCCATCGAGCCGCCAGCTCGATCTGGTTCAAATGCCTGATTGCCATCTGGTTCTCCTTCGGTTTCGTTCGAAAACCTGCGGAGAAGATGGCGGATGGTCGGGGAGGAGGCGGGGAGGCCCAGGGGAGGAATGGAGGGAGGAATTTCTTGTGTCAGGAAAAGGTGCTATACTTCTGACGAAAATGAAGGCTCTCAGTGCGACCGAATGATAGGAATTGCTTACAAAATTCTACGGAAGGTGCGTGCCCATGGTCGAGGACAATGGGTCTGCACCCCCAAGGATTTCCTGGATCTCGGCAGCCGTGTGGCGATCGACCAGGCGTTGTCGCGTCTAGTCAAGGCCGGTCAAATTCGCCGGGTAGGCCGTGGTTTGTACGATCTGCCGCGCATCAGCCGGGTCATGAACCGGCCCGTCCCACCCAACATTGATGCCGCCGTCGCAGCGTTGGCGCGGCGCGACAATATCCGGGTCATGCCGGATGGGCTAGTCGCTGCGAACAGGCTCGGCCTGACCAATGCCGTGCCGGCCAAGGCCGACTATGTGACCGATGGCGCATCGCGGACGGTCAAGGTCGATGGCTGGACCATCCGGCTTCGCCATGCCCGGCCGACCATCATGAACTGGGCCGGCAGCCCGGCCGCGCCAGTGGTCCAGGCGCTACACTGGCTGGGGCCGCGTTCCGTCGACGATCAGACCGTCTCTATCCTGCGAAAGCAATTGCCAGATGCGGTGAAGCGCGACCTCGTGAAGGGAATACCGGGGCTTCCTGACCCAACTTCCGCACTTTTGCCTTTTTGGCGGCGGAAGAATGGCGAAAATGCTGGGGTTTGTCGATGGGAAGGGATTTTGTGGTGCTAAATCGTCTTCTAACATCGTAGCGCTATAGCGCTATATGCATTGACTCATGCGAA
>CAIOJO010000470.1 GCA_903858635.1 uncultured Telmatospirillum sp.
AACCCTGCGAGCCGCCCTGCTGGCCCATCAGGCCAAGCATTCCATCAACCCCGATCTTGAACAGCACGCCAAGGCCGCGTAGCCTGTTCAGACCGTGACGCCTGCCGAGCGAATTTCAACACGGCTCGGGACAATCCCCCGATCATGCTGCGATTGACATAGACATTGCCCACCCGCGCGCCGGCCAACACCTGCTGGATGGTGGCGTCGATGCGGCTGTGCACGCCCAGGGTCAACCCGTAGCCGGTGGCCGCGACCTGGTCGAGAACGCGATCCAGCGCGGTCGCCGGATAGCGCAGAACATGCAGGAAGGGACCAAATATCTCGCGATCGAGCCGGTCGAGGCTGTCGATCTGCACCATCCGGGGGGCGAAGAAGCTGCCCAGGGCGGCGCTGGCCGGCAGGGTGCAACTGAACAGCGGCCGTCCCACAGTCGCCATGCGCTCGGCATGGCCGGTCAACACGGCCTGCGCCGCCGCATCGATCACCGGCCCCACATCGGTCGACAACAGGCCCGGATCACCGATCGACAACTCGGCCATGGCACCCCGCAGCAGGCCGATCATGCGGTCGGCGATCTCCTCCTGCAGGAACAAAACCCGCAATGCCGAGCAGCGCTGCCCGGCGCTTTGGAAGGCCGAGGTCAGCACGTCGCGCACCACCTGTTCGGGCAGGGCCGAGGAGTCGACGATCATGGCGTTCTGGCCGCCGGTTTCGGCGATCAGCGGCACGATCGGTCCATCTCGCCCGGCCAGGGAACGGTGGATGGCCCGGGCGGTCTCGGTCGCCCCGGTGAATGCGACCCCGGCCACCCTTTCATCGGCCACCAGCCGCGCCCCGACCCGGCCGTCACCCGGCAACAGACCGAGCACCTCGCCCGGCACCCCGGCCTCATGCAACAGGCGCACCGCCTGGGCGGCGATCAGCGGCGTCTGTTCGGCCGGTTTCGCCACCACCGCATTGCCGGCGGCCAAGGCGGCCGCCACCTGCCCGACGAAGATGGCGAGCGGGAAATTCCACGGACTGATACAGGCGAACAGACCCCGTCCATGCAGGACCAGCCGGTTGCTCTCGCCGGTCGGCCCCGGCAGGAGAATGCCTTCGGCGGCGAAGTCCTGGCGGCCACGGGCCGCGTAATAGCGCAGGAAATCCACCGCTTCCCGCACTTCCGCCACTGCGTCGGCAATGGTCTTGCCGGCCTCGCGCACCGCCAGCGCCATGAGCTCCGGCCGCGCCGCCTCGAACAACTCGGCGGCTCGCTCCAGGCAGGCCGCGCGACGGTCGGCCGGCACCGCATCCCAGCCGGCGGCGGCCGCAGTGCCGATGGCGACCGCTTGGCTGACCCGTTCATCGTCGGCCTCGGTTACCACGCCCACCTGGCGGCCGCGATCGGCCGGATCGGTCACCGGGCGCGCCGCGCCGCTCACCGCGTGGCCGGCGATCAGGGGCGCGGCACTCCACGAACGGCTTGCCGCGTCGGCCATGGCCTCGGCCAGCGCCTCCAGGGTCGGCCGGTCGCTGAGGTCGAGCCCCGCCGAATTGCGCCGTTCCGGCGCATAAAGCTCGGCCGGCAGCGGGATGTCGGGATTGGCCACGGAGTGCACGGCGTGCAGTCGCGACAGGGGATCGGCGATCAGTTCGGACACCGGCAGAGCGGCATCGGCGATGCGATTGACGAAGGAGGCATTGGCCCCGTTCTCCAGGAGACGGCGCACCAGATAGGGCAGCAGATCGTCGTGGCTGCCAACCGGGCCATAGATCCGGCAGGGCAGCCCGGACTCCAGCAACAGCGCGTGCAAAGCCTCGCCCATGCCGTGCAGGCGTTGCATCTCGAGGTCGCGCCGCGCTCCGGCCAGCTCGGCCACGGCGGCGGCCGTCTGCGCATTGTGGGTGGCGAATTGCGGATACAGCCAGTCGGCGGCGATCAGCCGCTTGGCACAGGCCTGATAGGATAGATCGGTCGACGACTTGCGGCTGTACACCGGAAAACCGGGAAGACCGCGTTCTTGAGCGCGTTTGATCTCGCTGTCCCAATAGGCGCCCTTGACCAACCGCACCTGCAGCCGGCGCCGGCGCGATTTGGCGTTGGCGGCCAGCCAGTCGATGACCAGCGGAGCCCGCTTCTGATAGGCCTGCACCGCCAGACCGAAGCCTTGCCAGCCCGGCGGCAGCCGATCCAACATGGCCTCGACCAGATCGAGGGACAGGTCGAGACGGTCGGCCTCCTCGGCATCGATGCACAGCGCGATGTCCAGGGCGGCCGCTTCCTCGGCCAGCCGGGTCAGGCGTGGCAGGAGTTCGGCCATCACCCGTTCCCGTTGGGCGAATTCGTAGCGAGGATGCAGCGCCGACAGTTTGACCGAAATGCCGGGCCCCTGCTCCGGCCCCCGGCCACCGGCAACCTGGCCGATGGCGGCGATGGCCGCCGAATACGCCACCAGATAGCGCTCGGCATCGGCGGCGCAACAGGCGGCCTCGCCCAGCATGTCGAAGGAATGGCGGTAACCTTGCGCCTCGTTTGCGCGCGCCCGCTCCAGGGCCTCGCCGATGGTCGGACCGAGGACGAACTGCCGCCCCAGGATGCGCATCGCCTGAACCACCGCTTGGCGCAGCACGGCTTCCCCGGTGCGGGCGACCAAGCGTCGCCAGAACCCCGGCAGGTCCCCCTGAGCCTCCAGCGGCAAGACCTGGCCGGTCAGCATCAGGGCCCAGGTCGAAGCGTTGACCAGAAGAGATTCGCTATGGCCGAGATGACCACTCCAATCGGCGGCGGCCAGCTTGTCGCGGATCAGCCGATCGCGGGTCGGGTCATCGGGTACCCGCAGCAACGCCTCGGCCAGACACATGAGGACCACACCCTCCTGGCTGGACAGGCTGTATTCCTGGAGAAAGGCGTCGAGACCATGTGGCTTCCTGGCCCGCACCGCCTCGACCAGGCGCCCGGCCCGGTCATCGATGCGCGCCTGCGCCTCGGTGTCGAAGGCGGCTTCGGCCGCCAAGGGTTCAAGAACGGCGTTTTCCTCGGCCAAGGCGTGGCGTCGCAGCGCCTGGCGGAGCGGATCTGCTTCGGGCAGTCGGTCCTTGAAGATCATCGGACGTCCCGTTCAAGCTCGCGGCGCGTCCCGCCACGCACGAATGAACACGGACCATGCGTCCGTATTCATCCGTGTCGCCTATTGCCGCAACGACAAACCTGCAGCCGGCCGCCGCGACCGGACTCAGTTAACCGCTTCGAGCGAGCCGGCGTGCCGCAGGGCGGCATCCTTCACCGCCGCCTGGAGCTTGGCAAAGGCCCTGTTCTCGATCTGCCGGACCCGTTCGCGGCTGACCCCATAGTGGACGCCCAACTGTTCCAGGGTCAGCGGATCTTCGACCAACCGGCGCTTGGTGAGGATGTCGAGCTCGCGCTTGTCCAGCACCTTCAGCCCTTCGGTCAACAGGCGGTTGCCGCGAGCGGCTTCCTGTTGCGCGGCCAGCATCACTTCCTGGTTCGGCCGATCGTCCACCAGAAGATCCTGGCGTTCGATGTCGATGTCTTCGGCCACCCGGACATTGAGCGACGAATCGCGCGCCGCCATGCGCTGGTTCATCAGCCGCACCTCGGACTCCGCCACATCGAGTTCGGTCGCGATGCGGCTGACATCCTCGTGACTCAGCCCATTGGCCTCGAAGATCTGCAGCTTGGCCTTCACCCGGCGCAGGTTGAAGAACAGCTTCTTGTGGGCGGCAACGCTTCCCAGCCGCACCATCGACCAGCTGCTCAGCACATATTCGTGCAATGCCGCCTTGATCCACCACATGGCATAGGTGGCAAGGCGGAAGCCCTTTTCCGGCTCGAACTTCTTGACTGCCCGCATCAAGCCGAGATTGCCCTCGCTGATCAGGTCGGCGACCGGCAGCCCGTAATGGCGGAAGCCCAACGCCATCTTGGCCACCAGGCGCAAATGGCTGGTCACCAGCCGATGCGCGGCATCCACGTCGGCATGCTCTTGCCAGCGCTTGGCCAGCATGTATTCCTCTTGCGCGTCCAGCACCGGAAACGCGCGGATTTCACGAAGATATTTGCTCAGCCCACCATCGGCAGAGAGGACGGGCAAGGCTTGGGTCATGGTAGACATTGATCTTTCTCCCGGAAAACAAGAACTTCCGCGGCCCAACAGCGTTGAGCGCGGGCTCGGCGGCGATGAGCCGCTAACCGGGATGACGAAGGATCAGGATCATGGTCATATCCTCCCAACGAAGCGACACGACGGATGCCCACCTTACAGGTCGGGCAACCGGTCCGACCCCAAAAAACGGGCGCCGAACCATGGGGTGATTCTGCAACAGCCGACGGGCCGAGTCAAGCATCCCGCCGGATTGCCGCCTCTCCTGCCCACAAAGACCAATGCTCGGGCCATACCCTCTTCCCCAGACAAGAGATTCGAGTCCCAGTTCGAATAGCCAATCATTGTGTCCGAATTAAGGAGGGGAGATGCGCATGGCGCAGGTGCCGCCCGTGCATGAGTCCGTACCGCCGAACCTTTCTGGAGGTAGCGACATTTTGTTTGACGAACGCCGCCCGGCTTTGTGATCTTCCCTGGGCAACAAGAGCCAGGCCCCCGGAGTGCCTTTATGATTGATTGGCGAAAATCTTACCGACTTGGCATCCCTGAAATTGATGGTGAACACCTGGTATTATTAGCGTTACTCAACCAGATCGAGATGGACCACATTTTCGGTAATTGCTCACCCCCTCGTGACGGCGGCGGCTGATCCCCGCGCTTTCGGGTAGATATGGTATGGGTTGCGGAGGCACCCTCGCAACAGATTGTTGATCTCCGATAAAATAAGTATTGACTCGGCGGAATCTCAGTGAT
>CAIOJO010000471.1 GCA_903858635.1 uncultured Telmatospirillum sp.
ATCAACCCCGATCTTGAACAGCACGCCAAGGCCGCGTAGCCTGTTCAGACCGTGACGCCTGCCGAGCGAATTTCAACACGGCTCGGGACAATCCCCTGGCCAGGGTAAAGAGCGTGCTGCGCCGGGCGCCGCGCTCATCCGCCGTGCCGGGGCGGCCGTCGCGGCCGGCGGCGACGCAGTCGCTTTGCTTCGGCGAGTGGATGCTGGACCTGGGGGCACGCCGACTGACCTCGGTCGACGGTCGCGAATTGCCGCTGACCTCGGGCGAGTTTGGTCTGCTGCGGGCGTTCATCGAGCATGCCAACCGGGTGCTGAGCCGCGACCGGCTGATCTACCTCACCCGGGGTTATGGCGCCGATTCCCTCGATCGCGCCATCGACGTGCAGGTCGCCCGTCTCCGGCATAAGATCGAGGTCAATCCGCGCGCCCCCGAGATCATCAAGACGGTGCGGGGCGGCGGCTATATCTTTGCCGCGACGATCTCCACTTCATGAGGCTCCGCCACACCTGCGATGGCCCGGGCCAGGCCTTGACGGTCATACGGTTTGCGCAGCAAGACGAACGCCTCTTGCTGAGCTGCCTCGGTCGCCTGGTCGTCGAGGGCGTCGGACGGATAGCCGGAGGTCAGCAGAATCCGTATCTGCGGCCAGCGGCGTCGTACTTCACGGGCCAATTCGACGCCATTCATGCCACCGGGCATGATGATGTCGCTGACCAGGATATCGATCGCCGTCGAGTCGAGGATGGCAAGTGCCGCTCGCGCGTCCTCCGCGCTATGGACCTGGTAGTCGAGGCGCCCCAGGATGTCGACGGCGAGACGCCGGATCTCGGGCTCGTCTTCCACCACCAGGACCGTTGCCGCCGCCGTCGCCTCGGCCGGGTCGCTCGCCGGCAACGTCGGCAGGAGCGCCGCTTCGGCCCGCGGGAAGCCCATGGAAATCCTGGTGCCTATCCCCGACTGGCTGTCGATGCGCAGCTGGCCTTTCATCTCGTCGAGGAAATTCCGGACCATGCTGAGGCCGAGGCCGGTCCCCTTGCCGGGCCCCTTGGTGGTGAAGAACGGATCGCAGGCGCGTTCGATGACGTCGGGCGGCATCCCGATACCGGTGTCGGTGACCGACACCACCACCCCCGCGCCGCAGGCTTCGGGAAGCGGTGGCTCTTCGCTCTGTCGCTGGCCGACCTCGATGCGCAGGGTGCCGCCGCGCGGCATGGCGTCCCGGGCATTCAGGCACAGGTTGAGGATGGCATTCTCCAATCGGTTGACGTCCAGCATGGCCATCACAGGCTGGCTGGGCGTCACGATGACCGTGGTGATTTCCTTGCCCAAGGTCCGTGCCAGCAGTTCGGACATCGAATTGACCACCAGGGCCACATCGGCCAGTCCGGCTTGCGGCGGACGGCGCTGCGACATGGCCAGCAGACGATCGGTAAGATGGGCCCCGCGCCGGGCCGCCCACTGCGCCTCGCGGGCATGCAGACGGATGTCGCCATCGGCCTCGGCCAGATCTTCGACGATTTCCAGATTGCCCAGGATGATGGTCAGCAGGTTGTTGAGATCGTGGGTGACACCGCTGGCGAGCTGACCCAATGCTTCCATCCGTTGGGCATGATGCAGTTCCTGTTCGGCGGAGCGCTGCGCCGTAATGTCGGTGATCAAGCCACCCAGGAGACGAGTCTTCGCATCGATGCTGAGCCGGAATTTCTCGGCCAGCCAGACGCGTTGGCCCTGGCCCAGACGGAAGACCAGTTCGCGCGTTTCCACCCGGTTCTCGGCGATGGCGGCGCAGTCATGCTCTTCCCATTGGGCCGCCAGTTCTTCCGGCAACAACTCCCAGCCGGTCTTGCCCACCGCGGCGGCGGGTTCGATGTCGAGCCACTCGGCCAGGCGACGATTGACGAATATGAAACGCCCGTCCTCGTCGGTGATGTGAGCGCCGGTGGGGGCGTTTTCCATGAAATGCTGGAAGCGTCCCTCGGACTCGCGCAAGGCGGCCTCGACCACTTTGCGGTCCTCGATTTCCCGCCGCAGGTCGCTGGTCCGCTCGTTGACTCGACGTTCCAACTCGCCGAGCGCCAGGGTCAACGATCGTTCGGCGCGTCGCCGGCGGCGGATTTGGCCTCCAGCGACTGCGCAGAACGTACCGACGGCAATAATGGTGCCGACGGTCAGCGCGATGGCGACCAGGAAGTCGTTGGTGGTTTGCCGGTTGATGCGGTCCAAGCCATTGGCGACGCCCACCCACAGCGGCGCCGCGTCCAGGCGCTGCACGGCGGCGACAACCTGGCCGGTCATCAGGTCGGAGGCCGATCCCTGATCCAGCGAGAAGGCCGAGAGCGGCGGGAAATCGGGCGGCGGCATCCCGCCTTGCGGAGCGCTGCCGGACGACGCGTAGCGGGCGACGATCCCGTCCTCGGCGGTGAACAGGACTGCCGACAATGCGTCGCTGCCGAACTGCTGGACCACGGCACCAAGATCGAACAAGGCCACGACCATCCCGCCAAAGCTGCCGTCCGGCTTGCTGATCCGTCTGGCCAGGCCGATCGGCCCGACGGCATGGGGGACATCGGCAAAAAAGGCCCCCAGCATCGATTCACGGGTGCGCAGCGCCTGGAACGAGCGGCAGGACGAGCAATCGAGGGTGGGTTGCGGGCCGCCATCGGACGGATAGCTCGCCCACAGGGTTCCGTCGGCCTTGAACACCAGGACTTGCCGGATGATCCGGCCATCGACCAAGCCGGGGCTCAAGGGGGTGGCCTCCGACAGGGCGCCTTCCAGCCGTTCTCCGGCTTCGGCGGAAATATCCGCCACCATGTGATCGGCCAGAACGATCAGGGTATCGATATGGCCGGCGAAGAACAGGGCGCGCTGCCGTTCTTCGGCGCCCGCCTGGTCGAGGGCTTGGCGCCGATGGGAGAGGGTGTCGGTGACGAAGAAGATGGACAGGGTGACGACCAGAACCAGGCCGAGCACCAGCAGGGGGGTCAGGTCGCCGTCGAACCGGCGGGCATGCTGCGACGGTTCCGGCATTCCGCTCGACTCGCCCATGCTTGCCTCTCTGTTATGCCCCACGACAAGACCATAGCTGTAAAGGCGCAGCGATTTCCACTCACGGCTGCCGCCCGAGGTCCGGGCCATGGCAGGACAGGGGGATGCCAACATGAAACCATCGTTTGCCGCAGCACTTATCTTGGGCGCTTTGGTTCTTGCCGGCTGCGCCGGAACCGCGCCGCCACCAGCCGACCCTCATTCGGCCGAGTTCAAGTCCAACCGTGGCGGGCCACCTGGATTGGCGCGGGTCTATCTGCTGCCCACCTATTCCAAGGGGCTGTTCCGCGACCTCGAGGGCCGGGCCGCCTTCGCTATTTTCCCCGAGGGTAGCGAACACGGGGCAAGGCTTGGCGAGACCTCCAAAGGCAGCTTCGTCGCCTTCGATATCGGCCCGGGGAATTACGATCTCATGGCCTATGGTGACGACCCGCTGACCAGGGTCACCAAGCCGATGGAAGTCGAGGCCGGGAAGGCTTATTTCCTGCGTCCGGCGTTCTTTCGGGCCGCCAAGGAGCTCTCGGCCAATCCGGCCGAAATTCGCGGCGGGATGGGGTTCGACCAGGTACCGGCAAGCGACGCTGCAGCCGAACTGACGCAGCTCGAGATGGCGTCCCTCAATCCCGAAGGCCGGGCGTTCCTCGATCGGACCGTAGCCGCCGAGAGGCCGCGCCCGGGGGGCTTGCCGACCCCAGCCGCGGCGGTGGTGCCCCATCCGCCGACGGTGCAGCCGGTGCCTCCGGCGCCGGTCGCCGCTTCTCCCGCGGCGCCGATGGTGTCACCTCAAGACACGGCGCCGGTCAAAGAGACCGCCGGCGACAGTTTCGCGGTGATCGAACGCAAGCTGCGGGAACTGAAGCAATTGCGTCAGCAGGGGTTGATTACCCAGCAGGACTATGACGGCAAGCGAAAGGCCATTCTCAACGCATATTAGCGGCGTTCATGGCTCGGCGGGCGAGAGAGCCTGTGAAATAAGTTAATGGCACCGGCCTCCGTGCCGGTGTTCCGGCGGAGCCGGAAGACCAACGTTTCCGCCGCTCCACGGCGGACACCGGCAGGGACGCCGGTGCCACTGAAAAACAATTATAAGGCTTATCCTTACAATTATTTCACAGGCTCAGACGCCCGCCCCACTTTCTCAGCAGACCTGGCCGGTTCAGGCCGGCCGCGCGATGGCCAAGTCGTCGCAATGGCAGCGATCCGGCCGTTGCCGGTGGATCAGCCAGTCCCTGAACTCGGCGGCCGGCAGCGGCTTGGCGAAGTAATAGCCTTGGGCAATCGGGCAGCCGGCCGCCGCCAGGAAGCTGGCTTGCCCCTCGGTCTCGACCCCTTCGGCGATCACCGTGAGGCTGAGCGCCTTGCCCAGCGCGATGATGGTGCGGCAGATCTCGGCGTCCTCCTCGTTGCTGTCGGCGTCGGTGACGAAGGAGCGGTCGATCTTCAGGGTGTCGATGGGCAAACGCTTCAAGTAGGCAAGGCTCGAATGGCCGGTGCCGAAATCGTCGATCGCCACGGTCAGGCCGATCGCCCGCAGTTCGTCGAGCACGGCAACGGCATTCTGATGATCGCCCATCACCGTGCTCTCGGTGATTTCGATGCCCAAGTCGCCGGGTGCCAGGCCGTATTGCCGGATGAGCCCGCCAATCCGTTCGGCCAATCGGCCGGATCGCAATTGGACGGCCGAAACGTTGATGGCGATCCGCTGCAGCGGAATGCCTTGGCGCGCCCACTCGGCAAGAGCTCGGCAGCTCTCCTCCAGCACCCAGTCGCCGATCGGCACGATCAGCCCGGTTTCTTCGGCCAGGGGGATGAAATCAAGGGGCGAGATCCGTCCGCGCTGCGGATGATTCCACCGAATCAGCGCTTCGGCGCCGCAGGCCGTGCGCCCATCGAGGCAGACCTTGGGCTGATAGTAGAGCTCGAACTCGCCCCGTTCGATCGCCATGCGGAGGTCGGCCTCGGTGCGCAGCCGTTCTTCGGCCCGAGCGGTCATGGTCTGATTGAAGAACCGGTAGGTGTTCTTGCCGGCCGCCTTCGCCGCATACATCGCCGTGTCGGCATTTTTCATCAGGCCAAGGGCCGACTGGCCGTCGTCGGGGTAGAAGGCGATGCCGAGCGAGGCGCCGACCTGCACCGGTACCCCAAGGACATTCATCGGTTCGTTGATGACTTCGATGATGCGCTCGGCGATCAGCGCAACCTCCCGTTCATCGCTGGGGTTCCGCAGGACCAGGACGAACTCGTCGCCACCTTGGCGCGATAAGGTGTCGGTCGTCCGTGTCACATTGCTCAGCCGTTCGGTGACGATCAGCAGAAGTTCGTCACCATGGTCGTGGCCAAGGGTGTCGTTCACCGTCTTGAAGCGGTCCAGATCGAGGAACAGGACCGCGATGCGACGTCCTTCCCGCTGTGCCACGGCGATCCCGTGCTCGAGGCGATCCTGCAGCAGCGAACGGTTGGGCAAGCCGGTCAGGGCGTCATGGAAAGCGAGATGCTTGATCCGTTCGTCCTTTTGCCGCATCTCGGTGATGTCGTTGAACACCGAGACATAGCGCGCCGGCTTGCCATCGGTGCCGGCGATGGCGGTGATGGTCTGGTATTGCAGATAGATCTCGCCGTTCTTGCGGCGGTTCCAGATCTCGCCCCGCCATTGGCCGGTCTCCGCCAGGCGGCGCCACATCTCGGCGTAGAAGTCGGCGTGGTGCCGGTCTGATTTCAACAGGCGCGGGTTCTTGCCGATCGCCTCTTCGGCCGTGTAGCCGGTAATTTCGGCAAAGGCCGGGTTGACCGAGAGAATATTGCCCTGGTGGTCGGCGATGACGATTGCTTCGACGGTATTGTGGTACACGCTGGCCGCCAGCTTGAGATCGGCCTCACTGGCTTGCCGCTCGCTGATGTCGCGCCAGGTGCAGTAGAGCCCCTGATGGCCTTGCAGATTGATCGCCGACAGGGTTACTTCGGCCGGGAAATCAGTGCCGTCTGCCCGCCGGTGGACCCATTCGAACCGCTGGACCCCGATCTCACGCGATTGCCGCATGAGCTGTTCGGCTTTGGCGAAGGAGTTCTCGCCATCCGGCTGGAAGGGGGGTGACAGGGCTGCGGGGTGGGACATCAGCACCGCCTCCTGGCTCGGATAGCCGAGGACGGCGACGGCGGCGGCGTTGCACGCGGTGAAGCGGTGGTCCTCGATCAGCCAGGCGGGGTCGGGCGAGGACTCGAACAGCCCGCGAAAGCGCTGCTCACTGCCGGCCAATGCGGATTCGAAGGTGGAGCGGGCGGTCTCATGCAAACCCATGTGGTGGGCGATGGTGCCGATCAGCAGGCATTGACCAAGGCCGGCGGCCAGATGGACGGACAGGGTGGTCTTATCCGGGCAGGAAAAGACCACGAGGGGCCATCCGGCCAGCTGCAGCCAGTAGAACACCAGATGGTGCAGGCAGATGGCCAGCCCGGCGACGGCAATCGGCCGCCAGTCCCGGTAGGCCAACAAGATCGCGACGAAGATGAAGAAGGGGAAATGCGCTTCACCCAGACCGCCGCCGAAATGCATGATCAGGGCACAGAACCCCATCGCCGCGGCGGCATTGTACAGGCGACCGGCCAGCGAGCCCGGGCGCAGCCGCCAGGCCAGCACCGAACCGGCCGCCAGAATCGACGACAGCAGCAGGGCCAGGGGCCAGCCGCCGCCGATGACCGAGAGGTATGCCGCATTGATGCAGGTGCGGGACGCCAGCACGCCGTGTCCGGATAGAGCGGCCAGCCCGGTGACGAAAGGAATCAGGCAGAGATGGATGGTCGCGAACAACCTGTCGGCGTGACACCGCAACATTGTCAGGGATCGTGGGCTCGACGGCGGCTGGCCGTGGTCGGAAGCGCGGGGGACAGTCATGCGTCGGATAAAGACTGCCCGGACGCCGGGTAAGGCTTGCGGCAGGCTAGGTTGAAGTCTAATCGCATTCGCATTTGGCGGAGCTCTGTTATCTGACGGAACTTTCTTTCAAGAAAATAAGATATGGCGTTAATCCCTGGCACTTATCGCCGATGATTACTTGCGGTAGAAGAGCTGGAGGCGATCGTGGAACGGGTGTTTGTCTGATTCAGTATTCCGCCTATTCTCAAAACTAAACTGTAGCGATCGGCGTTCTCCGTGGGTTCCCAACGGTGGGTTGGTTGCCATGGGCAGTCCTGCTGTAAGGGTCGCTTAATATTAGACGTCTGTATTCTATGTTGTTAATATTTTAATATTAATGACGACATTGGGGATGGCTTCGCTCTCCATTCACAAAACCATTTTATTATGCTTAATTCGTCCTATGCAAGCGAGGCGTGGCTTCCAGCCGGCGAAGATGGGTGAGGGCGTGGGACCGGACCGGGTCGCCCGGTTCATCGCCTTCCTGTGGCTGTTCGTCCTGCTCTTCGCCCTTTACGTCTTGTTCGATCTGCACAAGGAGCGGGCCAAAGCCGAGCAACAAGCTGGCCTGTTGGCGACCTCCTATGTCAGGCTGATCGAAGAGCACGCCAGCTCGACCTTCGAGCGCACCAATCTGATCCTGACTTCAGCGATCGCCTTGGTATCGCAGGCGGATATCACCCAGGCGCGGTCGCTGCCGCCGGCCCGTCGCCAGCAGCTGGAAGCAGCGCTCGCCGAGTTGCAGAGTCGGTCTCCGGGCATGGTTGCCATGTCCTTCGCCGACGCCGAGGGGTATGTCTACGCCAATTCGGTCGGCGTCCCGCCCGGCGGCGATCTCGGCAATCGGCGTTATTTTCTGCAATTGAAACAGGGCCAAGGCGACACGCCGGTAATTTCCGAGGCGGTCAAAGGGCGGGTCTCCGACAAATGGGGCGTCCAGATGGCCCGCGCCATCCGCGACGGCGACGGCCGCTTTGCCGGCATGGTGGTGGCCAGTGTCGGCATCTCCGAGTATTTCCTGCCGTTCTACCAGAGCCTCGACGGCCCAGCCGGGACGATCATCGCCTTGCGCGGCCTGGACCACCGGCTGGTGGTGCGGTTCCCGATGATCGAGACGCAACTCGGGGCGGCGCTGCCGCCCGACCGGGCCACCGCAAGGATATTCGAGGGCGGCCGCCGCGAAGGATTGGTGGTGGAGCCGTCGCCCATCGACGGCGCTGTCCATATGGTGGCGGTGCGCAAACTCCGTGGTTATCCGCTCTATTCGCTGGTCGGGTTCGCCGAAAGCCAATACCTGGCGGCGTGGAGGGAATCGCGCAACCACACCATGCTGGCGATTCTCGGCACGATTCTGGTGGCCACCTGCATCACGCTGATCCTCCGCCACCGCAACGACGTCTACCAGTTGGCGGCCAATGTCTACGCCAACTCCGTCGAGGGCATCGTGGTGACCGACGCCAACGCCACCATTCTTTCGGTCAATCCGGCATTCTGCGAAATCACCGGCTATTCGGCCGCCGAGGCGGTCGGTCGACGGCCGAGCATTCTGCGCTCGGAACATCACGACCAGGCATTCTTCGCCGCTCTGTGGCATGCGCTGAAGACGGCAGGACGCTGGCAAGGCGAAGTGTGGAATCGGCGCAAGGATGGCGATGTCTATATCCAGTCGCAGACCATTTCCGCGATCCGCGATCGCGCCGGCAGGATCGTCCGTTATGTCTCGGTGTTCACCGATATCACCGAACTGCGCCGCAATCAGGAACATGTGCAGCATCTGGCCTATCACGATGTCCTGACCAGCCTGCCGAACCGCCTGTTGCTGCAGGACCGATTGGACCGCGCCATTGCCTTGGCGCAGCGCGACCACCATCACCTGGCGGTGGTGTTCCTCGACCTGGACCATTTCAAGGCGATCAATGACTCCCTGGGGCACGATGTTGGCGATGGTCTGCTGCAAGCCGTCGCCGACAGGCTCACCGGTGCGGTCCGAGCCGCCGATACGGTGGCCCGCATGGGTGGGGACGAATTCGTCCTGTTGCTCGAGCAGGCCGGTTCCGCCGAAGACATCGGCCGCACCGCTCAGAAGATCCTGACGGCCCTGGCCGTGCCGATCGATCTGGCCGGCGAAGCCCTGCGGATCACCACCTCGCTCGGGATCGCCACCTTTCCCGAGGATGGGCAGGATGCCCTAACTCTGCTGAAACATGCCGACACCGCGATGTATGCCGCCAAGGCGGAAGGCCGGGCCACCTATCGCTTCTTCTCGGCCGAGATGACCGAAAAGGCGGCGCGTCGGCTGCGGCTGGAGCGCGAACTGCGGCTCGCCGTCGAGCAGGGCGACTTCGAATTGCACTATCAGCCCAAGATCCGCCTGGCCGACGGTTCGCTTTGCGGGGTGGAAGCGCTGGTTCGCTGGCGCCACCCCGAGCTGGGGCTGGTGCCGCCGGACTCGTTCATTCCCTTGGCCGAAGAGACCGGATTGATCGTCCCGCTGGGCGACTGGGTGATCGACGAGGCTTGCCGACAGGCGGCCCGCTGGCAGGAGCAGGGCCTGTTTCCCATTCCCATCGCCGTCAACGTATCGTCTCGCCAGCTGTTCGAAGGCGACTTCCCGGAGCGGCTGGCGACGATCAGCCGGCGCCACGATGTGACCCCCAGCCAACTGCAGGTCGAGATCACCGAGAGCTCGGTGATGGCCGATCCGGAACGGGCGGCCAAGACCTTGGAACAGCTGCGAGGCATGGGCACCACCATCGCCCTCGATGATTTCGGCACCGGCTATTCCAGCCTGGCCTATCTGAGCCGCCTGCCCATCGACGTCATCAAGATCGATCGTTCCTTCCTTGCCTATCCGCCTTTTACCCACACCTACTAGATATTGAATCTCTCGGATGGGCCGCATTATCCGCTTGACACCCACAGGTGGCGGGCGTAATGTGTGGGTGTGACGCGGATAACGGAGGTTACCATGTCCTTTATCAGATTTCGCGGGAAATCCTATTGGCGCATTACAGAA
>CAIOJO010000472.1 GCA_903858635.1 uncultured Telmatospirillum sp.
CGCGCTGCCCGGCGCCCCGGCAGCGACGGCGCCGACCCCGGCGGTGCCCGGCCAGCCGCCCACGGCGCCGGCACCGGTCGCCGACCTGGCCCAGGCGCGCGCTGCCGCCATCGCCCAGACGCCACGCGTCGCGGTGGACACCCCGGCACTGCGCGGCTCCATCTCGCTGGTGGGGGCCCGTTTCGACGATCTGTCCCTGGTCAACTACCACGAGACACCTGATCCCAAGAGCCCGGACATTACCCTTCTCGCTCCCGCCGTCGGCCCCGATGCCTATTATGCCGAGTTCGGCTGGGTGCCGAGCGACACCAAGCAGCCGCTCCCCGGGGCGGACACCCGCTGGACCGCCAATGGCAACAAGCTGACGCCGGACACGCCGGTCACCTTGAGCTGGGACAACGGCCAGGGACTGCGCTTCACCCGCACCTATGCGGTCGATAGCACCTACATGTTCACCATCACCCAGAAGGTGCAGAACACGGGCCCGGCAGCGGTGACCCTGTTCCCCTACGCGCTGGTGTCGCGCTGGGGTACGCCGGCGACCCAGGATATCTACATCCTGCACGAGGGTCCGCTGGGGGTGCTCGACGGCACCCTGAAGGAAGCCAAATACAAGAAGCTGCGCGAGGATGAGCACGTCGTCGAGCTGAAGAGCACCGGCGGCTGGATCGGCTTCACCGACAAGTACTGGTTGACGGCGCTGGTGCCCGACCAGGCGATGCCCATCGACGCCCGCATGAGCTGGCACAGCGTCGACAATCTCGACCGCTACCAGACCGATTGGCTGGGTACGGCGATGACCGTCGAGCCCGGCAAGACGATCGAGACCGGCAGCCATTTCTTCGCCGGGGCGAAAGAGCTGTCGAAGTTGGATGCGTACAGCACCGAATACAACATTCCGCGTTTTGATCTGGCCATCGACTTCGGCTGGTTCTACTTCCTGACCAAGCCGTTCTTCTATTTCCTGCGCTTCATCCACAACCAGGTGGCCAATTTCGGCATCGCCATCCTGATCTTCACGGTGGTCATCAAGGGCGCCTTCTTCCCCATCGCCAACAAATCCTACAAGGCGATGAGCAAGATGAAGAAGCTGCAACCCGAGGTGAAGAAGCTGCAGGAGCGCTTCGGCGACGACCGGGCCCGCCTCAACCAGGAAATGATGGCCCTCTATAAGCGAGAGAAGGCCAATCCGGTCTCGGGCTGCCTGCCCATTCTGATCCAGATTCCGGTGTTCTTCGCCCTCTACAAGGTCCTTTACGTCACCATCGAGATGCGGCAGGCCACGTTCTACGGCTGGATCAAGGATCTGTCGGTGCCCGACCCGACCACCGTCTTCAACCTGTTCGGGCTGATTCCCTGGACCCCGCCGGAGTTCCTGCATATCGGCGTGTGGCCGCTGATCATGGGCGTCACCATGTTCCTGCAGCAGAAGCTGAACCCGCAGCCGACCGACCCGGTTCAGGCGAAGATGTTCACCTTCCTGCCGATCATCTTCACCTTCATGCTGGCGAAATTCCCGGCCGGTCTGGTGATCTATTGGGCGTGGAGCAACTGCCTGTCGATCCTGCAGCAATGGCTGATCATGAAGCGTTCGGCCAAGGCGTGAGCGAGCCGGAAGCCACCGATGCGGCGGCCGAGGCGGCCCGGCTGGAAGCCGGCCGCCTCCTGTTCGCCAAGGGCTGCGAATTCGTCACCGGCGCCGCCCAACTCGGCCAGTTGCCCGATGCGGCGCTGCCGGAAGTGGCCTTCGCCGGGCGCTCGAATGTCGGCAAGTCCAGCCTGATCAACGCCTTGACCGGCCGCCATGCGCTGGCCCGCACCTCCAACACCCCCGGTCGCACCCAGCAGATCAATTTCTTCAACCTGGGCGGCCGGCTGATGTTGGTCGATCTGCCGGGCTACGGTTTCGCCCAGGCCCCCAAGGGCCTGGTCAGCCAATGGACCCAGTTCGTCGATGCCTATCTGCGGGGACGGACGGTGTTGCGGCGCGCCTGCCTGCTGATCGATGCCCGGCACGGGTTGAAGGACAGCGACCGCGAGGTGATGACCATGCTGGACAAGGCGGCGGTGACCTACCAGGTGGTGCTGACCAAGGCCGACAAGGTCAAGGCGGACGCCCTGGCCGAGGTGGTGGCCGGCGTCGCCGCGGAAGCGGCCCGGCACGTGGCGGCGCATCCCGAGATCCTGCCGACCAGCTCCGAGACCGGGCTCGGCATCGTCCAGTTGCGGGCCGGCCTGACCGCGCTGGCCCAGCCGGCCGCAGGGGCCGCCGCCGGTCCCTGAAAATCGGTTGTGGCGCCGCCCATTGATGGCTATCAAAGCGTGGCGCCGGCAATGAGGAGAGTGCCATGACCACCGATCAGACCCGCGAGGACGAACGCGCCACCTGGCTCGAGAAGGCACGAACCCTCTCCGAGGCTCTCCCCTTCTTCCGTCAGCACTCAGGTGAAACCTTCGTCATCAAATACGGCGGCCACGCCATGGGCGATGCCGGGTTGGCCCAGCTGTTCGCCCGCGACGTGGTGCTGCTGCGCCAGGTCGGCATCAATCCGGTGGTGGTGCATGGCGGCGGGCCGCAGATCGGCAAGATGCTGGAACGGCTGAAGATCAAGAGCGAATTCATCGACGGGCTGCGGGTTACCGACCAGGCCACCGTCGATATCGTCGAAATGGTCCTGGCCGGTTCGATCAACAAGCAGATCGTCACCGCGATCAATCAGGCCGGTGGTTTCGCCATCGGCTTGTCGGGCAAGGACGGGCAACTGATCCGCGCCCGCAAGCTGCGCCGGACCCAGCGCGACCCGGACTCCAACATCGAAAAGGTCCTTGACCTCGGCTATGTCGGCGAACCGGCCGAAATCAACCCGCATGTTCTCGAGTTCATCCGCAAGTCCGACATCATCCCGGTGATCGCACCGATCGGCGTCGGCATTTCCGGCGAAACCTACAACATCAACGCCGATACCGCCGCCGGCGCCATCGCCGGAGCGGCCAAGGCGACCCGTCTGCTGTTCCTCACCGACGTTGCCGGGGTGCTCGACAAGCAGGGCAATCTGATCCCCGACATGACGGCCGGCCAGGCCCGTGAACTGATCGCCGACGGCACCATCTCGGGCGGCATGATCCCCAAGGTGGAAACCTGCCTCGACGCGGTCGGCCTCGGCGTCGAGGCCGCGGTCATCCTCGACGGCCGGGTTCCCCATGCCATGCTGCTGGAACTGTTCACCCCGCACGGCGCCGGCACCCTGATCCGCAGGGATAGTGTTTAGATAAGTCCCTGAGGCTTTTTCACTGGGGCCGGCGTCCCTGCCGGCCGACGCCGCAGCGGCGGAAATACTGGGCTTCCGGCTCCGCCGGAACGCCGGCACGGAGGCCGGCGCCACTGATTTTTTTCACCGCAGCAGCTGCAGCAGCCCATAGCTGGTGCCGGCGATCAGCAGCGCCGACGACAGGGCCAACAGCAGGGGACGCAGTCCCTTCTTGCGCAAGGCCCGCAGTTCGACGGCGAAGCCCATCGCGGCAAGGGCCGCGGCCAGCAGGAAGGAAGCCACCAAACCGGAGGTCTGAGCCACCGCCACCGGCACCACGCCGAGACTGGCAACCCCGGCCAGGGCCAGGAAGCCGAAGACGAACCACGGCACCGGCAGGCGTGCCTCGGGAGCATCAGGCGCCCCGCGGCGCCGGCGCTCATGGGCCAGCATGGCCAGCACCAGCGGCGCCAACATCAGCACCCGCGCCATCTTGGCGATGGTGGCGGTCTGCGTCGCCTGGCTTCCCAACTGGGTGGCGGCGCCGACCACTTGCGCCACCTCGTGAATCGAGGCCCCGGTCCATATCCCGGCCAGTTCCGGGTCGAGGCCGAGCAGCAGGGCCAGGGCGGGGACCACCAGCATGGCCAGGGTGCCGAACAGGGTAACCGTCGCCAAGGCATAGGCCACGTCCTCGTCCGAGCCCCGCGACACGCTGTTGGCCGCCACCACCGCCGACGCCCCACACACCGCCGTACCGGTGGCGATCAGCCGCGTCAGCCGGCTGTCCACGCCAAGCCGGCGGCCCAGCCAAATCGTTCCGAAGAAACAGGTGAACAGCCCGCCCATCACGGCAAGCAGGGAACCGATGCCGAGGGCGGCGATCTGCCCCAAGGGAATCTGCAGGCCGAGCAGCACCACCGCCAGACGCAGCAGGGTCCGGGTCGACAATGCCAGACCGGGCCGCAGCGAAGCCTGCAGACCGATCACCCGGCGCGCCGCCATGCCCAGAACCACCGCCAGGATCGCCGGACTGATCGCACCCAGTCCCGGAAGCCGGCGCACGGCCATGGCGCCGGCCGCCAAGCCGACCGCCAGGGCCAGTCCCGGCAGGGCCTGGCGCAGCACGGCGAGGACCGGCGGCGGCGCGACGACGGGAAGGGCTTCGATCTGGGGCGACATCGGCAAGACTCCGTCAACGGCCGGGCCCACTGTCTTTTCCTTTGATCGATCCGTCCAACGACTTATAATTGTTAAATCGATAGATTTTCTTCATGAGCGGATGACCCTCGAGCAACTGCGGATCTTCGTTGCGGTGGCCGAGCGCCTCCATGTCACCCAGGCGGCGCAGGCTCTCGGCCTGACCCAGTCGGCGGCCAGCGCGTCGATTGCCGCGCTGGAAGCCAGCACCGGTGTGACCCTGTTCTACCGGGTCGGCCGGCGTGTCGAGCTGAGTGCCGAAGGGTCGGTCTTTCTGGCCGAAGCGCGCGAGGTGCTGCGCAGCGCCCGCCATGCCGAAACCGTCCTGCGGGAGCTTTCCGGCCTGCTGACCGGCAAACTGGCCATCATGGGCAGCCAGACCACGGCCACCTATTGGCTGCCGCCCCTGTACCGGGCATTTCGGGCAGCCTACCCTGGGATCGCCATCGAATCGTCGATCGGCAATACCGCCCAGGTCTCGGCCGCAGTGTTGGCGGGGCAGGTCGAATTGGGCTTCGTCGAAGGAGTGGTGGCGATGCCGGCCATCCGGCAATCGCCGGTGGCCAACGACCGCCTGGTGTTGGTGGTGGGCGGCGAGCACGGCTGGGCCGCCGAGCGCGCCCTGGAAGCGGAAGAGTTCCGGCGCCTGCCCTGGGTCCTGCGCGAATCGGGATCGGGCACCCGGACGGCGACCGAAGCCCTGCTGGCCAGCCGCGGCCTCACCGTGGCGGACGTCGAAGTCAGCCTCGAATTGTCGAGCAACGAGGCGGTGCGGGTGGCGGTGGAGGCTGGCGCCGGGGCCAGCGTGCTGTCGACCCTGGTGGTCGGCACCGCCCTCAAGGCGGGGGTCCTGCAAGCCGCGGCCTGCGCCTTGCCGGGGCGGCAATTCACCCTGCTGCGACACCGCGAGCGCCGCTTGAGCCGGGCCGCCCAGGCCTTCATCGCGACGCTGCCGCGCTGGGGCGCGCACTCCTAAACGGCGGCCCGATCTGAAGCCGGACTCAGCTCTTCGCGTCTGGGCCGCTTTGGGGTAGAGTCGAGATGTGGCGCGGTGGCTGTTAGGTTGGACATATCTGTTGCCGCCCCTTTCGGGGGATGTCCCGGTCGATGTTGAAATTGGAGGGCAGGCGTTGCTCACCTTGAGCCTGTAGGCTCGGGGTGTCGAATCCGCAAAGGAGAGCAACGCCATGAAGAAATCTACCACATTGGCCGCCGTCGTTCCGGCGACA
>CAIOJO010000473.1 GCA_903858635.1 uncultured Telmatospirillum sp.
CGCGCTGCCCGCGCTGGCCCTGCCCTTCCTCGTCTTCCTCAGCGGCCTCGCCCTGTTTCAGGGCGACCGCGAAGCCGGTGGGCTCTGGCGCGCGCTCGCCTTGTTCGGCATCGGCTATGCCATCTATGCACTCGTCCAGGAAATGGCCTTCCCCGAGCAATTGCTGTTCGAGACAAAGCAATATTACGTCGGCTCGCTCACCGGCGCCTTCGTCAACCGCAACACGGCGGGCACGTTCTTCGGGCTGGCGCTGCTGCTGACGCTGAGCCTGCTGTTCCGCACCCTCCTATTCGACCGCACGCAACATGCGCTTGTCATGGCCGAACGAAGCGGGCGGCAAATCGCCCTGCTTTTCCTCGACATCGATCATTTCAAGGTGATCAACGACACCCTCGGCCACATCACCGGCGACCGGGTGCTGACCGCGCTGGGGGAAAGAATCGGCTTTTGCCTGCGGGAAACCGATACCGTTGCCCGCACCGGCGGCGACGAGTTCGCGATCCTGATGGAAGAGCCTTCCACCCTGTCCGCGATCGTCGATCTGGCTGAACGGGTGATCCGCAACGCGGAACGGCCGTTGGAGATCGACGGTTCGGTCTTCCGCCTCGGGGTATCGATCGGCATCACCGTGTTCCCCGGCGACGGTCGCGACGTCGCGACCCTGATGAAGAACGCCGACACCGCCCTCTACGAGGCCAAGGCCGAGGGGCGCCACCGCTACCGCTTCTTCAACGCCCTGATGACCTCGAAGCTGGAAGCGCGGCAGCGCCTGGAAAGCGATCTTCGGCTGGCGATCGAGCGCGGCGAGTTCGAGCTGTTTTACCAACCTAAGATTGCGTTGGACACTCATCGGCCCTGCGGCGCCGAAGCCCTGATCCGCTGGCGGCATCCCGAGCGGGGGTTGGTCTCGCCACTCGATTTCATTCCCGTCGCCGAAGAAACCGGCGCCATCATAGCCATCGGAAACTGGGTTCTGGGAGAGGCTTGCCGACAGGCCGCCGCCTGGCAACGCGAGGGCGCCCCGCCCCTGAAGATCGCGGTCAACGTCTCGGCGATGCAGTTTAGCGAAGGCGAACTCGCCAGCCGGCTGGGCGAACTGATGGCGAGCCATGCCGTCGACGGCGCGACCATCGAGATCGAACTGACCGAAAGCACGGTGATGACCGACCCTCAGCGCGCCATTCAGGTGTTGACGCAGATAAAGGCGCTCGGGGTGTCGGTGGCGGTGGACGATTTCGGCACGGGCTATTCCAGCCTGTCGTACCTCAAGAGCCTGCCCATCGACGTCATCAAGATCGACCGCAGTTTCATAACCGATGCTGCCAGCGACACCGAAAGCGCCCAGTTGGTCAGAACCATCGTCACCCTCGGCCACGCCTTGGGGCTGGCTCTGGTCGCCGAAGGCATCGAAACCGAAGACCAGCTTGGCCTATTGCGGGACTGCGGTTGCGAAATCGGCCAGGGCTACCTGTTCGGCAGACCGATGCCCGCTGCGGATTTTCAGCTATGGCTGCGACGCGGCGGCGTCAGTCCTCCTCAATAAAGCTCTCTTGGCAAGTGGTTGTATAACGACGGGTGACAAATGATAATCGCGCCGCTTCCAATCAACGAGTCCGAACGCCTTGCAGCGCTTCGTAAATATGATGGCTCAAATAACCATCTGA
>CAIOJO010000474.1 GCA_903858635.1 uncultured Telmatospirillum sp.
TAAACCTCATAGCCCGAGGTTGTCGCAAGAATCATTGGCACACAGGGAATGGGCCCTGTACGAGGCCTGTCGGCAGGCGGCCGCCTGGAGCAAGGCGGGCGTGCCGAAATTGACGATGGCGGTCAACCTCTCGGCGGTGCAGTTCAAGCGTGGCAATCTGGGACGGACGGTGACACGCGCCATCGACGCCGCCGGCATCGATCCGTCCTGGCTCGAGCTGGAACTGACCGAATCGATTCTGATCCAGGATACCGAGAGCGTCCTGGCCACGGTCAAGACGTTGAAGTCGTTGGGCGTTCAGCTATCGATCGACGACTTCGGCACCGGCTATTCCAGCCTGTCCTACCTGAAGCGCTTCAACGTCGACAAGCTGAAGATCGACCAATCCTTCGTCCGCGACATCGCCCACGATCCCAACGACGCGGCGATCGTCAACGCCATCGTGCAGATGGCGCACAGCCTCAATTTGCGCACCATCGCCGAAGGCGTCGAAGAGGAACAAATGCTGCACCATCTGCGCGCCTATAATTGCGACGAGGCGCAAGGCTACTACTTCGCCCGACCGATGCCGGCAGCCGATTTTCCCGCCTGGCGGCTACCTGTGGCCAGTCACCAGGCGGATTTTCATATCTAGCCCGCCAGCAACCGGTTGAATGCCTCGCCCGTATCATCGTCGAGGGCGGCGCGGCGCAGCGCATCGATGCGCCGGGCGGCCTCGGGGCGGCCCGCCAGCGCGCCGGCCTGCTGCCGGATCAGGTCGAAGTTACGCCGACCGAGTTCCTGAATCTCGCCATAGCCTTTGACCACATTGCGGCATTCGACGAAAGCGCAAGCCAGGTCGTAGTCCTGCGGTGCGATCGCCTCGACCGCCTCCAGCCATTCGTTCCACAACGCCTGTTCCCGCGCGAAGCGCCAACTGCTGCGGCGGAACCGCCGCAACCGGCTCATCCCATAGAACGTCAGGAACCCCAGCAGCGAGGTGGTGCGGACGATCTTGCCCGAGCGGGTCATCAGGCGGCCCATGAGCGCCGCCCATCGGCTGCCAAGCAGTGCCCGGCCGAGCGCCGGGGGCAGCAGATCGGCCACTTCCTGCAGGCGTGGCCGCAAATACTCCCGCACTTGGACGATGTCGCCGGGAGCCGGCTGCAGCGAGGCGCGAATCCGCGAGATGCGGTCGCTCCGCAGCTTCTGTTCGGCCACCCGGACCACGTCCTCATAGGCCATGTCGAGCGCCAGATAGCGCGCCGTTTCGGTGAGCAGACGCCAGCTGCCATCGCCATACGTCCGGTCGACGTCGCGAATCGCGGCGAGCCGCGCCAGATAGTCTTCGGCATGGGCCAGATCCTGGAAGTCGGCCAGCAGCGGCAGGGCCTTGCCGAGAACGACGTGAACAGCCGCCGGGAACTCCTGCTCGGCCCGCTGGACCACGGCCGCCAGCGACGGGTCGAACGCCGCGGGTGACGCGGCATCGGCCATCGGCGGCGTCACCGACCCCACCGCCGCCGCCAAACCGAGTTCGAACGCCGCCAGGCTCGGGGCAACGCCAATGCCGCCGCGGCGTATGGCGTCGCGGAACGCCTCGGCGGCGAAAGGCAGGGCTTGCGAGCCGGCGACGGCCCCCAGCAGGCTGGCGCTGATCACGCTGCCGGCCCGCTCGGCCATCGCCGCCATGTCGGCCGCCACCAGCGTCTTGGCCGCCTTCCGGCAGAGTTCCAACAATTCGCTGGCGGCGACCCGGCCATCGGCCAAGGCGATCTTCTCGAAGATCGAGAACACTCGGTTGGTGGAGGCGATCAGCGTCGTGCGATCGCTGGTGACCAGCCCCCGTTGCACGCCGCGAGTCGCCTCCATCAGTTCGGAAGCGATCACCACATCGACATCGCCGGCCACCGGCATCAGGGCGAACACCGGTTCGCGGCCGGTGGCCAGGCCCGCCGCCGGAAACAATTCGATGTAGTAAAGGGTGGCGCCGGTGCGCTGGGCGACCCCGGGGGCCGAGGTCGACTGAGCCAGCCAGCCGGCATGCTCGGCGGTATCGACGATCCAGTCGGCGAGAACACCACCGCCCTCGCCGCCCATGGCCAGGATGGCGATCGACAGGACCCGCTGCGGCTGCCCGTTGCTCATGACCACCTCACCCACGCTGCTGCAGCCTGGCGATGACATGGCCGCTGAACCACTCCCAACGGCGTTCCAGCCAGCCGGGATTGCTGATGACGTCGGCCCGATAGAAGGAAGGACAGAGGGCTGCCGCATGGGCCAATTCGCCGCACAGCCCACAGCCGACGCAGCTGTTGAGGACCTGGGTCACCGGATCCTTGCGCAGCCCCGGGCTGTCGGCGGCAATGCTCAAGGATGGACATCCCGACAAACGGATGCAGGAGTGGTCGCCGACGCAGATATCCGCGTCGACGCCAAAGCGCTGGCGGACCACCCGTTTTCCCGCCTTGGCCAGGCGGGCCATCAGCGGGCGGACGCGGCGCTGTTTGTTCAACATGCATTCCGACTGGGCGATGACCACCTTCGGCCCGCCGGCCTTGGTGGTCAGGGCTTCGGTCAGCACCCGTCGCATCGCCTCGATATCATAGGTCCGCTTCACCGTGCGCACCCAGCGCACGCCGACGCCCTTGACCGCCCGGGCGATCGGGTTCCGGGTCGAGCGGGTGGCGTTATAGGCCGCCGAAGACAAGACGTCCTGCCCGCCGGTGGCCGCCGCGTAGCCGTTGTCGACGATGACGACCACATTGTCGCTCTTGTTGAACACGGCGTTGCCGATGCCGCTGGTCAGACCGTTATGCCAGAAGCCGCCGTCGCCCATGAACGAGATCGTCCGCTTGGCCGAAGGCGCCTGGAAGGCGGCGGCGCTGGCCGCGCCCAGGCCGTAGCCCATAGTGGTGGCGCCGATATTGAACGGCGGCAGGATCGAGAACAGGTGACAGCCGATGTCGCAGCTGACGTGATGCGACCCTAGCTCCCGTTCCACCAGTTTCATGGCGGCGAAGATCGGCCGTTCGGGACAGCCGGTACAAAAGGACGGCGGACGGGAATGCACCTTGACCGCCAGCTCGGCGGCCGACACGGCGGTCGGTGCGGCCGGTTGGGATTGGCCGAGTCCCGGATGGTAGCGCTCGAGAAACCGGCGCACCCCCTCCTTGATCACCGCCCCGGTATACTCGCCGGCCATCGGCAAGACGTCCTTGCCATGCACCCGGGTCTGCAGATCGGCGCGGCGCAAGATGGTATTGACCGCCTGCTCGATGAATTCGGGCTGCCCTTCCTCGACGATCAGGATGGCCCGCTTGCCGTCGACGAAGCGCTGGAATTCGGCATCGACCAGCGGGTAGGTGACGTTCAGCACATAGAGCGGCACCCGGGTTTGGCCGAAGGCGTCGGCCAGGCCCAACAGCTCCAGCGAGCGGACCACCGCATTGTACATCCCGCCTTGCAGCACGATGCCGACATCCAACGCATCGTCGTCGGTGGAAAAGAACTCGTTCAGCCGGTGTTCCTCGATGAACTTGACCGCCGCCGGCCATCGCTGTTCCACCTTCTCTCGCTCATGGGCGAAGGTGGCGGGTGGCAGGGCGATGCGGGCGACGTCGCGGACCGGATGGTCCATCGCGTCCTTCAAGGTGAAGGCCGAGCGCCGGTTGTCCTTGCAGGTGAAGCGGCCGTACAGATGACAGGCCCGGATGCGCAGTTCCAGCATCACCGGGGTGCTGGAGGCCTCGGACAGGGCGAAGCCGGTCTCGACGGCGGCAACGATCGAAGGAAGGTTCGGCCGCGGGTCGAGCAGCCACATCTGCGACTTCATGGCGAAGGCGTGGCTGCGCTCCTGCAGGATCGACGACCCCTCGCCGTAGTCCTCGCCGACCAGGATCAGGGCGCCGCCGGTGACGCCGCCGGAAGCCAGGTTGGCCAGGGCGTCCGAGGCCACATTGGTGCCGACGGTGGATTTGAAGGTGACGGCGCCGCGCAAGGGATAGTTGACCGAGGCGGCCAGGGTGGCGGCGGCCGTCGCTTCGCTGGCGCTGGCCTCGAAATGCACTCCCAGTTCGCCCAACACCGTCTGGGCATCGGACAGCACGTCCATCAGGTGGGAGATCGGCGCGCCCTGATATCCGGCGACGTAGGACACGCCGGATTGCAGGAGGGCCTTGGTCACCGCGAGAATGCCCTCGCCCTTGAACTCCTGTCCGGCGCCGAGGCGAAGCTTCTCGACTTCGGCAACGAAGGAACGCTCTGCCACCGCTACTAACCTCCCAAGATACGGCTGATGCTTAATCGGGCGCGGCGGCGCCCCCGGACTCGACACCCCGCCGGTGTTTTATACATATAATTTCCCGCCTCGCCGGAACAAGCGAGGCCGGTGCAGTTTCCCTTGCACCGCTTTGACGGAGGGTTCTAAGTGGCAGGCGACGAGGGCCGCAGCGAGCGATTGATGGACGATACCGAGGGCACCGACGATGCCTTGCTGCCTCTCAGGGTGTGGTTGGCCCTGTTCTCCAGCGTGAAGCAGATCGAGGGGGTGGTCCGACGCAACCTGCGGGAAGATTTCGCCTCGACCTTGCCTCGCTTCGACCTGCTGTCGCAACTCTACCGTATCCCGGATGGGCTGACCATGGGCGAGCTGTCCAACCGGCTGATGGTGACCAACGGCAATGTGACCGGGCTGATCAACCGGCTGTTGGCGGAAGGTCTGGTGGAACGACTGGTCGATGCGGAGGACAGGCGCGTCCAGAGGGTGAGCCTGACCCGCAAGGGCCGCCGCCTGTTCGCCACCATGGCACCGGCCAACCAGGCCTGGATCAACGGGGTGATGGCCGGGCTCGGCACGGACGATCTGCGCGACCTGCACCGCCTGCTGACGAAGCTCAAATCCTCGGCCGCCCACCACGGCCAGGACACTGATAGTCCCAGGGAATAGTGCAAAGGTTAGCGCGATGACGCTCGATCAATGGGAGGGAAAAGCGGGCGACCTGACATCGTTGACACTGAACGAGATGCGCCGCCTGTTCGCCGAATGCCCGTCCCCCGACCAATCCGAACGAGCCGCCCTGCTCTGGCGGCTGATTGTCGCCATGGTGCACACCCGGCGCGGAGCGGACGACCGGCCGAGCGACTGGACTTTGCGCAGCCTAGATCAGGACTCGATGATGCCGGTGCATTAGGGGCACTCACTCATGGGCAAGAACCTCGACCCGGACCGAGGTGATTCCGTCGCTCACCATGGCCAGGTCGCGGGCGGCCGGTTCCGAGACGTCGATCAGTCGCCCGGCGGCGAAGGGACCGCGGTCGTCGATGGTGACCACCGAACTCAGCCCGTTCTTCAGGTTGGTGACCCGGACCCGGGTGCCGAACGGCAGATCGCGATGCGCCGCGGTGCGAAGACGGGTCGAATGGATTTCACCGCTGGCCGTCCGGCGCCCGACATGACGGCCAGCGTACCATGAAGCCAGGCCGATCATATGCGGCAGAAAATGGGCAACGCGGTGCATCCTGACGGGCCGCGCCGCCGGCTCGCCGGCGAGCGCAGGTTGCAGCAAGGCCGACACCACAGCCGCCGCAAGGGCCGGGTGACGCCAGGAAATCGGTGTTCGCATGGCCTGCCTTCCAACACCCGGCTTGCGATTGCGTCATTGCTCCGCCGGCATCCGAGCATTCCTCCGCAATCCGAGCGACCGGGCAATGCCGGCCGTCACAGCGAATGTCCGATGACGCCTTTCAGTCCCCCGCCTTTACGAAAATCCAACGGGCTTCCCGGTGGAATACTTACGGCCAGATCCCCACAATAGATCGTGGTGCATGGACCATGCGGGTCCGTGGCGGGCGTGCAGAAGGAGCACCCTGATGAGCGCAACGATCCGGAATTTTCGCGGCGTGGTGGGGACCTACAAGCCTGGCTTGCTCCTGGTCGCCATCGTCCTCGTCCTGGGATGGATCGTCCAGTGGCTGGTCGGCGCGGCTCCCCATTCCGAGCGCGACATGCTGAGCGCCATCAATCGCGTCTACAATTTGAATGCCCAGCCGATGATGGTGGTCCCGGCGCGAACCCCGCCGACGCGGTAAGCCGCGCAAGGACCGACTTACATTGGCAGCTGAGGGGTTCCTGGCGTGGCGGCGAACAGGCCGGCCAACTGATCGCCGGTCATCGGCTTGGCGATGTGGTAGCCCTGCCCTTCGTCACATTGGTTCACTCGCAGAAACGAGAGCGTCTGGGCATCTTCAACCCCTTCGGCGATGGTCTTGACCTTGAGCGTCTTGGCCATCTGGATGATGGTCTGCACGATGGCCGCATCGTCGGCGTCGTTTGCCAGGTTTCGCACGAAGGACTGGTCGATCTTCAGCTTGTCCACCTTGAGACGCTTCAGGTAGGAGAGGCTGGAATAGCCGGTCCCGAAGTCGTCGATGGACAGCTGCAACCCCAGCTGCTTCAGCCTCTCGACGATGGCAAGCACGCTGTCGGTGTCTTGGATCAAGATCGATTCGGTCAGTTCCAGCTCGAGAAGACGCGGCGCCAAACCGGAAGCGGTCAAAGCATCGGTCAGCGTCCGCTCGAGATTGCCACGCTTGAATTGCAGGGCGGACAGGTTGACGGCGACGACGAATTCGGGAAGACCGGCCTCCTGCCAGGCCATCGCCTGCCGGCAAGCTTCCTCGATCACCCATTGTCCGATCTGCACGATCAAGCCGCTTTCCTCGGCAACCGGAATGAACCGGCCAGGCGGAATCATGCCCAGGGTGGAATGGTTCCAACGGATCAGCGCCTCGGCGCCGATCAATGCGCCGCTGGTCAAGTTGATTTGCGGCTGGTAGTGGAGGATGAAGTCGCCGTTCGCCAAGGCCTGGCGCAGTCCGTTGCGCAGCCGAAGAGTCTCGACGGCATCGGTGTTCATTCGCTCACTGAAGAACCGGTAGGTGTTACGACCCCCGTCCTTGGCGCGATACATCGCCGTGTCGGCATTCTTCAACAGGGTTTCGAAATCGGCCCCGTCCTCGGGATAAACGGCAATGCCGATCGAAACCGAGGTGGCATGAAGGTGGTCGCCGATCTCCACCGGAGCTTCAATTCGCTTCAGGATCTTGTCCGCTGCCTTGACGATGTCGTCGTTGTCGCGAACGTCGGCCAACAAGATCAGGAACTCGTCGCCTCCATGACGGCTGATGGTGTCGGTCTCGCGGACGCATTCGCTCATCCGCCCCGCGACATTCTTCAGCAAGGCATCGCCGATCGAATGACCGAGCGAGTCGTTGACCGCCTTGAAGTTGTCGAGATCGAGAAACAGCATGGCAGTCTTCGCGTTGGCCCGGTCGGCATGGGCTTTCAGCTGGTTGAAACGGTCGATGACCAGTTGGCGATTGGGCAACCCGGTCAATCCGTCGTGATAGGCCAGGAATTCGATCTGCTGCTGCGCCTCTTTCTGATCGGTGATGTCGTAAAAGATGCCGATATAGTTGGTGACCCGCCCCTCGGAATCCCGCATATCGGAGATCGACAGCCATTCCGGGTAGATCTCGCCATTCTTGCGGCGGTTCCAGATTTCGCCTTGCCACCTGCCGGCGGTGGTCAGGCATCGCCACATCTCCCCGTAGAATTCCGCATCGTGACGGCCGGATTTGAGGAGGCGGGGGGTCTTGCCGATGGCCTCTTCCGCCGTATAGCCCGTGGTCTTGGTGAACGGCCCGTTTACCGCGATGATTCGGGCCGATGCGTCGGTAATGGTGATCGCCTCGCCACTGCCCTCGAACACCTTGGCCATCAACCCCAGCTTTTCCTCGGACCGGCGGACCGACACGATTCGTTGAATCTCGTTGGCGAGAATCTGCGCTTGCATGGCGTCGAGATCGTCGTAATCGCCGGCCTTGTTGCCCACCCCGATGATCATCCGGACCTTTCCGCCTTCGATCACGGGAACGCTCATGTGACGAATCAGGTGCGCGTGCCCCTCGGGATAACTCTTCTTGCCGGCCATGCCTTGGTAGTCGTTGTGGATGACCGGTTGCTTCAGTCGTGCCGCATCGGCCCAGATGCCCGCGGCATCCAGGGGATAATGCGAGTCGTGATGGGCTGTGCAGTGCTCTAGCGCCGCCTTGTTCCAGGTAATGAGCGAAATGGTATTCTGGTCGTCGTTGAGGAAATGCAGATAGCCGATGCTACTGTTGGTCAACCGCACCGCGATCTCCAGAGCGAGGTCACAAAGGCTTGGTTCCGAAAGACCGAAAGCCCGTTGATTGAGGCTCAACAGCAAATTCAGGAATTCTTCACTGGCTTCGCTCTTACGCAGGTTCTCCTCTGCTTGCCGCCGCTTCGTGTCCGCCTCGCGAAGTCCATACGATGTGCTGGCCACGGTGAGGGTCATGATCAGGATCATCAGCAGGCTGTGCACGGCGTCCGTCTCTTCGGGGCCATAGACGCCGGCCGATTGTGCCGCTCGGCTGACGAGTTCCGCCGCCAACGGCACGATGATCGCGATCGGAATCAGCCGGCGCGCCAGGACGCCGCCGGAGGTCGGGCTGTTCAGAAGCGCCGCAACCCCCTCGGCCGGCCAACTGGCGAGAATGCCGAGGACCAGTCCCAGGAACAGGATCGCCGTAACCAGGGCCATGCCGGTCATTCCGGCGAATGCTGGGGTCAAGGTATACAAGTCAGCGACGTGGTACACGTATCCCAACAGACCAACCAGCGAATCGCCCCCGACAATCAAGGCAAACAGCTGCCGCCACCGCCACCATCGGGCACCAAGCAGCAGCGCCGCGCCGAGCAGCATGCAATTCACCGCGGCAATGGGGGCGGGACGGCCGAGATGGACGGTCAACGCCGCCCCTTCGGCTTCGTGAACCAGCAGTTGGTCGATGCCGAGATTGATCGCGAGGGCATATTCCGCCAGCGACAGGGCCCCGAACAGCATCACCGTGAAAGACAGCAGCCGAGCGAAACGACAGCGCCATCCGCGCCGTTCGGCAGTGCCCAAAAGCGTGGCGATGGCCAGCATCGACACGGCAACCGCGGTATTGAACTTCATGTCGATGGAGCCGGGATAAGGATTGCGCAGCGTCGGCACATTCCAGGCCCAGCCGGCCATCGCCAAGCCGGACGCCACTACCACCAGCAGGCAGAGGGCGCCGCTGAGGCAGAGGAGGATGGCCGGTTCCCTGCTTGCTGTGTCGCGGGGCATGCGCCGAAGACTCCTACGGCCCGAACAGAGCATCGATCAGATCGCTGCGCGGCAGGCGGTGGGACGGTTCGCTATCGATGCCATGGGTGCCCTCCCGTTCGGCGGCGCTCCCCTTGTCCGGCGACGCCGACGGGAATTCGCGCGAGATGCAAGCGAATATCAACAAGTGCAGTACACGCATAATCGTAATAGATATAGACGCCCCGCACAAATACATAAATATGTAAATATTTAAATGGAACATGTAAACGCGTTAATAAAAAAGAATACCAATGAATACATTTCAGTATTGGGCACCCCCACCGTGAGTTGGACACGGCACCAAGCGAAGCAGGGCAGTCGCGGCCATCTCCATTGACGGCAGAGGCAAACGCAACCCGGCAATTTCACTGCAGTGTGGACGAAGGCGCGTCGGACAGGCGGGGAGGCCCATCGGCGAATGATTGAAGGGTAAATCGGTGGCGAGCCGTCGGCAGTCCAGGTTGGCACCGGTTTGCTTGTTGCAGCGACTGCCCGACTGTCGCATTCTGCGACACGCCATCGCCCGGGCGGGTCGACACAGCACCAGCCCGGACGGACCGTCACACATAGGATCTGGTCATGAAGGAAGTCATCTACGTCGGCGATCCGATGTGTTCTTGGTGCTATGGGTTCACCAACGTCATCCAGGGCCTGCGCAACAAGTTCGGGGCGCGCGCCAAGTTCACACTGGTGATGGGCGGCTTGCGCCCGGATGGCACCCATGTGGCAGACCAACAGTACACGGCCTTCCTGCGCGGCCATTGGCAGGAGATCGCGGCGCAGACAGGGCAGCCGTTCAGCTTCTCGATCCTCGACCGGACCGGCTGGATCTATGACACCGAGAAGGCCTGCCGCGCAGTCGTCACCATGCGCCGCCTCAAGCCGGAAGCCGAGTGGGCATATTTCGCGGCCGCCCAGAAGGGTTTCTACCACACAAACCACGACCCCAACGATCCGGCCTCGTTCGCACGCCTGGCTGAGCCCTTCGGTATTCCCGGCGACAGCTTCCTCGAGGCTTACAGCGCCGCTGAAAGCATCGCCGCCACGCAGGACGACTTCCGCTGGGCCCGCAGCATTGGCGTCAACAGCTTCCCGACCGTGGTGGCACGCGACGAGCGCGGCTTGGGGGCGCTGACCATCGGCTACCGGCCCCTGGAGGGGCTGGAGGGGCCTCTCGAGGCCTGGTTGCAAGACGGACGGACAGAAGCACAAGATGGCTAAACGCA
>CAIOJO010000475.1 GCA_903858635.1 uncultured Telmatospirillum sp.
CCGACGCCGGCGCCGCCGAACAGGCCGATCTTGCCGCCCTTGGCGTAAGGCGCCAGCAGATCGATGACCTTGATGCCGGTGACGAGGATCTCGGTTTCGGTCGACTGCTCGATGAATTCCGGGGCCTTGCGATGAATCGGCAGGGTCTTCTTGTTGCCGATCGGGCCGCGCTCGTCGATCGGGTCGCCGATCACGTTGATGATGCGGCCCAGCGTCTCGGGGCCGACCGGCACCGAGATCGGCGAACCGGTGTCGGTGACCGGCTGACCACGGGTCAGGCCTTCGGTCGAGTCCATGGCGATCGTGCGCACCGAGTTCTCACCCAGATGCTGCGCCACTTCCAGCACCAGGGTCCGCCCCTGGTTCTCGGTATGCAGCGCCGACAGAATGAACGGCAGCTCGGCATCGAAGCGCACGTCCACGACAGCGCCCATGACCTGGGTGACGGTGCCGACATTGTTCTTCGTCATGAGGGCAGGCTCCTGCTACAGCTTACAGCGCCTCGGCGCCGGAGATGATTTCGATGAGTTCTTTGGTGATCTGCGCCTGCCGGGTCCGGTTGTAGCGGATGGTCAGGCTGTTGAGCATGTCGCCGGCATTGCGCGTCGCATTGTCCATCGCGGTCATCCGCGCGCCCTGCTCGGAGGCATTGCTCTCCAGCAGCGCACGGAAGATCTGGATGGCCAGGTTGCGGGGCAGCAGCTCGGCCAGAATGGCTTCCTCGGACGGCTCGTATTCGTAGAGCGCCTTGGCTCCGCCGGTGTCGTCTTCGGCCAGCTCCGGCACCGGGAAGGGCACCAGCTGCTGACGCGTCACCACTTGGGCGATGGCCGACTTGAAACGGTTGTAGATGACCGTGCAGACGTCGAAGTCGCCCTCTTCGAACAGCCCGGTGACCTTGGTCGCGATGGCGTTGGCTTCGGCGAAGGTGACGCCGCGCCGGCCGACATTCTCGAAGCTGTCGAGGAACAGCTGGCCGAATTCACGCTTCAGCTGCTCGCGGCCCTTGCGGCCGATCAGCAGGAGCTTCACCGTCTTGCCCTGGGCCAACAGCTCGTTGATCGTCAGCCGGGTGGCCCGCACGATGGAACCGTTGAAACCGCCGCACAGGCCGCGATCGGTGGTGGTGACGATGATCAGATGGACGTCGTCGTTGCCAGTCCCCGCCAGCATCTTGGGGGCGCCGCTCTGGCCGGCCAGGCTGGCCGCCAAGGCGCCCAGCATGCGCTCCATGCGGGCGGCATAGGGCCGCGCCGCTTCCGCCGCGGCCTGGGCCCGGCGCAGCTTCGACGCGGCGACCATCTTCATGGCTGAAGTGATCTTGCGCGTCGATTTGACGCTGTTGATCCTGACCCGTAGGTCCTTGAGGCTGGCCATTGGACGAGTTTCCCCGGGTCCTTAGACGAAGGTCTTCGAGAAGGCGTCGAGGAATGCCTTCAGCTTCTCCTCGGTGGCCGGGCTGATCTGCTTGTCGGTGGCGATCACCTTCAGGATGTCGGCGCCTTTGACCCGCATTTCCGACAGCAGCGACGCCTCGAAGCGGCCGACATCGTTTACCGGCAGCTTGTCCAGATAGCCACGCACGCCGGCATAGATGGAAATGACCTCGTCCTCGACCGCCATCGGCGCGTATTGCGGCTGCTTCAACAGCTCGGTCAGGCGGGCGCCGCGGTTCAGCAGCTTCTGCGTCGCCGGATCCAGGTCCGAGGAGAACTGCGCGAAGGCGGCCATCTCGCGGTACTGGGCCAGTTCCAGCTTGATCGAGCCGGCGACCTGCTTCATCGCCTTGATCTGCGCCGCCGAGCCGACGCGCGACACCGACAGACCGACGTTCACCGCCGGGCGGATGCCTTTGTAGAAGAGCTCGGTCTCGAGGAAGATCTGGCCGTCGGTGATCGAGATCACATTGGTCGGGATGTAGGCCGACACGTCGTTGGCCTGCGTCTCGATGACCGGCAGAGCGGTGAGCGAACCGGCACCCAGCTCGTCATTGAGCTTGGCGGCGCGCTCGAGAAGAC
>CAIOJO010000476.1 GCA_903858635.1 uncultured Telmatospirillum sp.
ACGAGATCGGCCGCGAGCCGACCCCGGAAGAGCTGGCCGAGAAGCTCTCGATGCCGCTCGAGAAAGTGCGCAAGGTGCTGAAGATCGCCAAGGAGCCGATCTCGCTGGAGACCCCCATCGGCGACGAGGAAGACAGCCATCTCGGCGACTTCATCGAGGACAAGAATGCCGTCCTGCCGCTGGATGCGGCGATTCAGGCCAACCTGCGGGAGACCACCACCCGCGTCCTGGCCAGCCTGACGCCGCGCGAGGAGCGGGTGTTGCGCATGCGCTTCGGCATCGGCATGAACACCGACCACACGCTGGAGGAGGTCGGGCAGCAGTTCTCGGTGACCCGCGAGCGCATCCGCCAGATCGAGGCCAAGGCGTTGCGCAAGCTCAAGCACCCGAGCCGTTCGCGCAAACTGCGCAGCTTCCTCGACACCTAGGCGAATCTGGCCCCTCTCCCGTCTTAACGGATAGCGACCCTCACCCTCCCACCGCCTTCGGGCGGTGGGCCCCTCCCTCTCCCACTTGCGTGGGCGAGGGGCAATAGGGTCGAGATCCCTTGACCCCCGCCCCGTCTGGCTGGAAACTCACGCCGCCCGACAGCCGATTCGGCTGGAGCGGCGGTGGGGCCCGTAGCTCAATGGTTAGAGCAGGCCGCTCATAACGGTCTGGTTGCAGGTTCGAGTCCTGCCGGGCCCACCAAGCTTTTCAAAGACTTATGTGTCTCATCGCGGTCCCGTCTGAGAAACCGTAAGAATCAGGAAAGTCGGCGTGACAGCCGTGCCTTCTACCAGAGCGCACATTCCGAAGTCTCGCCAGCATCCTCTACTAGATACGGCAAGAAATTATACAGCTTTGTAAGCTGACACGGCATGGGCAGTGTTGCATGCTGTTCCGTCAAGAGCTTTGCTCGGCATCCCGTTAGATTTACGCATGGAGATGACCAATGAAGACCTTGCTCTTGACGAGCGCTTGCGCTGCTCTGGTCATTGGCGCAAGTGGCATTGCCTTCGCGGCGGATCAATCCGGCTCAACTTCGGCAATCGAACCCGGATCGCAACAGACTGCCTTCGCCCAGCAGGGCGAACTCGGCAGATGGCCCCACCGCTGGGGGAAAGACGACGAACGGGCCGCCACCCAAGCGCTGAACCAGCTCGAGGTTCACGGCTATGCCCGGTTCTCGAACTTCCACAAGAAAGGCAATGATTTCGAGGCAAATGTGATGGAGGGCGGCAAGCCGATTCGCGTCCTGGTCGATCCTGCCAAGGATACCGTAACACAAGAAGGCTGAGCTGCGGCATCGTGTCCAACCAAGGCGATTGCCCTGGCTGGACACGCCCTGGGATCGTTCGGCCGGAGATGAATTGTCGGGGCGTCCGGATGCGCACGCCCTGAAGCAGGCGAACCCTAACCTTAGGGAGACTCGCGTTGAAGGGATGGCCCCTCGCGCCGACGAGCCGATTGGCCAGCAGGTTGGGAGACCGCCATAAAGCTAGTATACGTCTACGGCCTGCTCACCGCCTTGGTGGGGCTAGCCGCCCTGGCTATTGGCGGGCGCCTTCTTGGCTATACCCTGCATTGCCGGTGGAAGAACCGCCGTCTGGCGATGTTGATAAGCGGTATAGTGACGCTGCTTGCATTCGGCGTGGCTAGCCTGTTCGACGCCGCGGACAACATCATCTGGCATCCCGACGTCTTGTCGGTTACCGCCCAGCATCGGCGCCATTGCCGGCAACGAAAGGTTGGAGGAGGCGCTGCGCGAGGCCGACACGGCCCTATACCGCGCCAAGCGAGACGGCCGCAATCGTGTGGTCATGGCGGATTTTGAGGAAGCGGAACCAGCAGCCTGACCCTGCCCGACCTCGGACACTCGCGGCGCCCCAGTGACCTGCACGCGTGTCAGGAGCCATTGCGCCACCGGTTTCGGGTCCCGCGTTCGGCTGGTGCGGAGGCAATTCCGGGGCGCCCTATCGCAATGGGTGTACCGCGAACTGGCAATCCTCGTATGGTTGGCTGTCGTCTGGAGTCCCGCCACGACCCGGCTGAAACCCATGCATCTGACCCTGTTGCGCCTGATCGCGATGACGCTGGCTTACTATGGTGCGGCGAAGTTGGGCTTCGCGATGTCGTTCGATCACGGCATGGCTGGCCCCCTATGGCTCTCGTCCGGACTGGCCGTCGCAATGCTTGCCGTATCGGGATTGCGCTTCTGGCCGGCTATCTTGGTTGGTGCGTTCTGGGCCAGCATCGATGCCGGCAATCCCATTCTTGCCGCGGCGATGCTGGCCTCCAGCCACGTCCTGGAAGCCATCATCGGGGCTGGCTTCCTGCGCCGCACTGGACTGACCGCCGGGATCCTGCGACCGCGCGATGCGGTGGCGATGATCGTCGCCGCCATCCTGGCTTCCCTGCCCTCGGCCCTCGGCAGCATCGTGGCGCTACCGGCGGCCGGTATGTCGTTCTCGGCGAATTTCGTGCCGATGTGGACGGCGCGGTGGCTCGGCAACATGGTCGGCATCGTTCTTATCGTTCCCCTGGCATTGGGCTGGACCAGCGAACGACTCCCATCGTCCTGGCCGCCGAAGGAGACATTCCTGGTTCTGGCGGCTGTGGCAGCCGTGACCGGCTTTTTCTTTACCCACGACTCGACCTGGGAATGGCTCGGCCTGGGACATATGTCGCGCACCCTGTTCGTGGTTCCACCGCTGATGTGGGCGGCATTGCGGTTACGCCCTCAGGGCGCATTCCCGGCATTATGTAGCAGCCGCCACCACGGCTGCGTACCGTCGCCGCCCGCCATCGGTTAAAATCTTGTCATTCCACCACCAAGGAAAGACGAAGAGATGGGCGAGCTCCACGTCATATCGGCATTGCGCGACAAGCGGGCG
>CAIOJO010000477.1 GCA_903858635.1 uncultured Telmatospirillum sp.
GCGTCAGGCTGGCCAATTGCCCCCAAAGCCGGGGGCGATAGGAAAACCGCGCCCGCCAGGGCCTGTCTCTGGTCGGGGCTACGCCCCTCCCGACGACAGGCCCTGGCGGGCAACCTCACCGGCAATCATAATCGTCGCTGGACCGGCAATCGTAATTGTCGCCGGCCAATCTCGGCGGATGTTTCGGCATTACGGCATCAAGAGGGAATCGATTGCTTGTAAGGCCATCAGGCCGGCGACCAATTTAGGAATGAGGCCGTGGCCGCTGCTATCAGCGCGACCCAATCACGGCTCAAAGAGAAGAGGTTGCGGGAAATTCCCCGCAAGGTGGAGACCAGGTAACCAGGGTGGTTTCCGCCGTGTCCGCCCGAGGGTGGACACGGTTCGCATCATGAGCGCCGCCCGCGCCCCGATCCGAAGGCCGAAGGATCGGTGGTCTGCTGACCATCAATGGGGCGGCGTCAACACTTCAAAAGCAAACGGATTTTTGTCCAGTTCGGAGCCGCGCGCGGCTCCGAACATTGACGGGGATGCCGGGACATTGCCGCCCGTCGATCTCGACGGGTGCTTCGGCATTTCGGCATCAAGGAGAAATCGGTCGTCTCTTTAGCCTTCAGGCCGGCGATCGATTTCAGACCAGGCCGTGGCCGCTGCTATCAGCGCGGCTTGATGTCATGGCCTGGCAGGGGAAGATAGCGAGGGACTCCCCGCAAAATGAGTCATAAGAATGCGGCCCGAGTTATTTGCATCACCACGATGCTATCTCGCGATTGGAGCTGGTGCCGTCATCGATGCCCTCTGTTAGTCGGAACGTCGCGTCTGTGTGCCGGAAACAGCCATCGAAGGCTCTTCTCCCGTTCCTGCCATGTTACGTCATGCCTTCTATCCGCGTCCGGCAGATATCAAGCATTTGCGCAACCATCTCTCGCGCGTCATCGCTGATCTCCAACGCCTTAGGCAAGGTGATGTGATCGATGACGCCACGCAACCGCTGCAACATGTCATCGATGGCGACTTCGGCATCGCTTGCCCTTAATCCAGCGGTTGTCGCAAGCGTACGGAAATCCACACGCCGCAGATTATCGTCCTTGCCGTTGAGCTTGAGCGCCAAGCGATCATGCTTGAGATTGGGAAAGACCCGCGTTGTCACCGCATCGTAGAGTGGTGCCATCCGGACACTGGCGAACTGCTTGTCTCCGGGTGTGGCGATCTTGAGTAGAGCCATGTTCTTGAGGTGCATGTCGCCGTCGGCGATCAACCACGCAAACAGCGCGCGCCTGACGATGATGAGAAGATCGTCATCGGGGGCTGTCGAGAGCGGGCGAACGGCGCGCGCGACGCGCTCCATCGTGCCGTCGTATTTTGCCGTTGTCGGCAGGTCGAGGACGGAGCAGAGATCCTCAAGCGCCAGCATCCGCTTATCGTTGTGACCCTCACGTATGTCGAAACGCTCGACCACGAGTGCAGGCGGCATCTTGTCCGGCATCACCAAAAGCGCCGTCGCCGGCACCTCGAAGCCGGCAGCCCGACCGAGCGCCATCGCGACCCACTCGACGACTGGCAGTGCATCGTAGCCGCTGGTCCCGGCAGGCTTGAGAATATGCGTGAAGGGCTTACCCGTGGCGGGAGATAGCGCGCCAGTCGGATCAAGATACATGGGGGCCTTGATCTGCACACCCGACAAGCGGGGCGTGTCGGCTCGCGCATAAATCTGCGCGAGATTGGCCTCAAAGTTTTTCTCGATCTCGCTGCGGCCCGGACCAGCATATGTGCCAGTAAAAACACCATCGGTGGAATATTTCTCCAGCCGAGTTAGCAAAACATCTGGCGGCAGCGTCACCAGTTCGGCTTCACGTTCCACGATGGTGATATTCGACATGTAGCGCTTGCCCGATCGCAGCAGCGTGCGCTCGTCCTTGTCCTTGAGGACTTTTTCAAGCCAGCCCTCCGGGAGGAGAGCGACGATAAAGGGCGGCAGCTTGCCGGGCGTGGTCTGCCGGATGAGCGGTGGCCCCTGTCTGTCAGTCTGCTGCCAGCGCCATTCGAAGCCATCGTGGGTCAAATGACCCAACGGGGCGCCATGCCAGGCGACAATGAAGTCAAGTGCCGCCTCGTTCTTCGTCGGGGTAGTGCTTGGCTTACGCTGGAGATAGTGCTCAGCTGCCTCGCCTTCTCGATGCCATTCGTTCGCGCGGGCAAGCACCCAAAGTGCGTCCGCCGCTGCCTGGGCGCTGCCGTATTCATCGATCAAGCGGGTGGCGATCGTCGCCCGCATCTCTTCGTCGATCGACGTTGCATGCTCACTGCGTAGGCGAAACGCTTCAAGGAAGCGCTGGCGGATCGATGAAACATGGACATGAAATTCGCCCATGCCGTCGTCAACGACGGCGTCGCCAACGGACGGTTGTTTGGGCGCTTCGTTCTGGATGATCTCCAACGCCCGAATGCGCGTGCGTTGCTTGCGCCGGGCGCTCAGAAACAGCCGCCCATCGCGGGTAGGTCCGAGCAAGGCAGCGCTTGCCCCGGACAGGTACGCTTGAGGGTAAAGATATTTGGCGATCCGGACCGCGTGCTTTAGAACAACGGCGTCGATATCGTCGCCGGCATCGACGTAGATACCTCGCATAAGCTGGACGAGCTTACCCGTCTCGGCCATGTAGTGGCTGCGGGTTTTATCTAGGGTTTCGCCGACAAGGTGGATCGCCATTTTAACTTTCTCGTACTTCAGGCACGACTAAGTTAGTATTTTTTGGGTTCCACGTCAAGGACAATTCTAACTTTCTCGTTCCTAAGGTACGGAATAGTTAGAAACATGACATGGATTTAGCTGACTCAACCTCTCCGTTTTGGCCGATTTTTATCATTGTGTATCTATATGATATCAATGCGTAATTAGAGCTTAAATGTGGATGGTGGCCGATCATTTGGCCGATGTTTTCAATGAGGCTTCTGAAGAATTTTGTGATGCCGCCCGTCGAACTCGACGGAAAACCGGCAAACAGAAAAACGGTCGCTTTGCGGCCTTCAGGCCCGCGCCCGGAAAAAACTGATATGGCGAGTCACGCTTCAGCGCGACTCCGGTTGAGGGGGAGCCATCGGCTCCCATCCGGGGAGGCCCTGGAGAATGCGATCCGCATTCTTGACGGGCGTGATGTGCCCGTAATGATCCTCGATCATTTTAACCGACGTGCCCATCTGCTTTGCCAGAAAATAAACGTCAACGCCTTCGGTCAGGCGGAACGTCGCATAAGTGTGCCGGAAGCAATAGGTGCTCCGGCGGCTTCCGGATGAGCTGTGCGTCAGCCCGGATTCTGCCAA
>CAIOJO010000478.1 GCA_903858635.1 uncultured Telmatospirillum sp.
TCGAGCAGGGCACGCAGGCGCGATTTCTCGCCAAGAAACATCGCCGTCAGGGGCATCAGGGTTCTCCGAATCTGGGCGATTCAGAGAATCACGCCCAGCGCAAGCCGTAAACCTCGTTAACCTGAGTTCGGAGCCCTGCCGAGGAATTGTGGTGCATTGGCAATTGCCTTCGACATATGGTATTCAGACGCCCGTTGTTCCCACTTCGAGTCGCTTCAGCGCCTATGTCTTCCAAGATCATCGCGATGGCTGCCGACCACGGTGGCTACGAACTGAAATCCATTCTCAAGGATGCGCTTGTTCAGCTGGGATACGAGGTTCTCGATCTCGGCACCGACGGGCCCGCTGCGGTGGATTATCCAGATTTCGCCGCTCTCATGGCCGATGCCATCCGCCGCGACGCGGCGGCATTCGGCGTCCTGGTCTGCGGCACCGGCATCGGCATCAGCATGGCTGCCAACCGCTATCCCGAGGTGCGGGCGGCCCTGGTGCATGACGCCTTCACCGCCCGCCTGTCGCGCCAACACAACGATGCCAATGTGGTTTGCTTCGGCGGTCGTACCATCGGTTCCGAGGTGGCCAAGGACTGCCTCAAGATCTTCCTGGAGACGCGGTTCGAAGGCGGCGACCGGCACTCGCGGCGCGTCGCCAAATTGAACTGTCTCCCGAAATGACGAAAGGTATATGACGAGATGTCTATCGAGCAGGGTTCGCTTCAGCGGTTTTTTGGTGCGGCGCTCGCCGAGTGCGATCCGGAAATTTTCGCGGCGATCGGCAAGGAGATGTCGCGCCAGCAGAACCAGATCGAATTGATCGCCTCGGAAAACATCGTGTCGCGCGCCGTTCTCGAGGCCCAGGGCTCGGTCCTCACCAACAAATATGCCGAGGGTTATCCGGGCAAGCGCTACTACGGGGGCTGCGAATTCGTCGATATCGCCGAAGATCTGGCCATCGAGCGGGCCAAGCGGCTGTTCGACTGCGCCTTCGCCAATGTGCAGCCGAATTCCGGGTCGCAGGCCAACCAAGCGGTGTTCCTGGCCCTGCTGCAGCCGGGTGATACCTTCATGGGGCTTGGCTTGGCCAGTGGCGGTCATCTCACCCACGGCGCGCCGCCCAACATGTCGGGCAAGTGGTTCAAGGCCATTTCCTACGGTGTCCGGCAGCAGGACGCGCAGATCGACTTCGACGAAGTGGAGCGGTTGGCCAAGGAGCATCGTCCGAAGCTGATCATCACTGGCGGTTCGGCCTATCCGCGGGTCATCGATTTCGCCCGCTTTCGAGCCATTGCCGACGCGGTCGGCGCCTACCTCATGGTCGATATGGCGCATTTCGCCGGCCTGGTCGCCGGCGGCGTGCATCCGAGCCCGCTGCCGCATGCCCATGTGGTGACCACCACCACCCACAAGACCCTGCGCGGGCCGCGCGGCGGCATGATCCTGTCGAACGACCTGGAGATCGGCAAGAAGATCAACTCGGCGATCTTTCCCGGTATGCAGGGCGGGCCGCTGATGCATGTGATCGCCGCCAAGGCGGTATCCTTCGGCGAGGCCCTGCGCCCGGAATTCAAGCTCTACGCCAAGGCGGTCAAGGACAATGCCGCGGTGCTGGCCGACACCTTGGCGCGGCGCGGACTCGACATCGTCTCGGGGGGCACCGACACCCATCTCATGCTGGTCGATCTGCGGCCGAAGAAGCTGACCGGCAAGGCGGCCGAGGCCAGCCTCGAACGGGCCGGCATCACCTGCAACAAGAATGGTATTCCGTTCGATCCGGAAAAGCCGACCGTCACCTCGGGCATTCGCCTGGGCAGTCCGGCGGCGACGACACGGGGTTTCGGCATCGACGAATTCCGCCAAGTGGGCAATCTAATCGGGGACGTGCTCGACGGGCTGGCGTCGTCGCCGGACGACAACGGAGCGGCGGAAAAGGCCGCGCATGGCAAAGTGGACGAGCTTTGCCGGCGCTTCCCGATCTACCAAAAGTAAAAGTCCGGAGGGAGCGGCTGGGGGGATGACCAATGCGCTGTCCGTTTTGTGGGCATGAGGACACTCAGGTAAAGGATTCACGTCCGACCGAAGACAATTCGGCGATTCGCCGGCGGCGCTTCTGCACCGCCTGCGGTTCGCGGTTTACCACCTTCGAGCGGGTCCAGTTGCGCGAGCTGATCGTGGTCAAGAAGAACGGCCAGCGGGCCCAATTCGACCGCGACAAGCTTGCCCGTTCGATCGCCATCGCGGTGCGCAAGCGCCCGGTCGATCCGGACCGGGTCGAGCGCATCGTCAACAGCATCCAAAGACGCCTCGAAAGCTGCGGCGAAACCGAAATCGCCAGCAACGCCATCGGCGAGCTGGTGATGGAGGCTCTGGCCAACCTCGATCAGGTGGCCTATGTGCGCTTCGCCTCAGTCTACCGTAACTTCCGTGAAGCTAAGGATTTCGAGGATTTCGTTGGTAAACTCGGCAGCGAAGTCGGCGTCAGCGACTGACCACGGGCATATGCAGGCGGCGCTCGGGCTGGCCCGGCGCGGTCTGGGCAATGTGTGGCCGAATCCGGCCGTGGGATGCGTATTGGTCAAGGACGGCCGTGTGGTCGGCCGCGGCTGGACGGCCAAGGGCGGCCGGCCGCATGCCGAAACCCGTGCCTTGGCCCAAGCCGGCCGGGCGGCTGCCGGGGCCACCGCCTATGTGACGCTGGAACCCTGCTGCCATCACGGCCAGACCGGTCCCTGCGCCGACGCCCTGAAGGCGGCCGGGGTGGCTCGGGTCGTGGTGGCCATCGACGATCCAGATCCCCGTGTGTCCGGCCGTGGCATCGAGCGGCTGCGTCAAGCCGGGGTCAAGGTCGAGACAGGTCTCTTGGCCGATATCGCCGCCGAATTGAATGCCGGCTTTTTCCTTCGCGTCGGCGAAGGGCGACCGCTGGTTACCCTGAAGGTCGCCAGTTCGCTCGATGGGCGGATCGCCACCCATCGTGGCGAAAGCAAATGGATCACCGGCGGTGCGGCGCGCGCCGCCGGGCATCGGCTGCGGGCCGAAGCGGATGCCATCCTGGTCGGCAGCGGGACGGTGATGAGCGATAATCCGGACCTCACCTGCCGCTTGCCCGGACTGGAAGAGCGCTCACCGGTGCGCCTGGTGGTGGACGGCCGTCTGCGCCTGCCGCTGACCTCGCGGCTGGTGGCCACGGCCGGCCGGCCGGCGACCTGGATCATCACCCGCAGCGGCAACGACGCGCAGCGGCGCCAGGCGCTGTTCGATTGCGGGGTCGATCTGATCGAGCTGCCGCCGACCGCCGACGGCCGCGTCGATCTGGTCGGCTCCTTCGCCGAACTGGGGCGGCGCGGCCTGACCAGGGTTCTGGTGGAAGGCGGGGCCCGTCTGTCGGCGGCCCTGCTGGGGGCCGGGCTGGTCGATCGCCTGGCCTGGTTCCGGGCGCCGATGGTGATCGGCGGCGACGCGATTCCGGCGGCGGTTTCGTTCGGGGTGGACAGCCTGTCCCAGGCGCCCCGCTTCGAACGCCTGTCGGTGGCCGATCTGGGCGGCGATACGTTCGAATATTTCCGCCGCGAGTAGCGGCGGCGCACCGGCAGGGACGCCGATGCCACTGGAAGAAGCCGGCGCCCGAGGGAACGAAAGACTGGAACCGGGCGCCGCCCGGTGACTGGCGCGTTGAGCGCCCCGGAGCTTTAGCGGAGGAGCCAAGCCGGCGGATGCCGGCGCCCGGCGCCTGAGGGACAAAGGAAAGAGACCAACATGTTTACCGGAATAGTGATTGATCTGGGCGAGGTTCGCGAGATATCGGGCAAGGGCGACCTGCTGTTTCGCATCGGTACCAACTTTGCGACGGAAGCGGTGCCGATCGGCGCCTCGATCGCCAATAACGGCGTCTGTCTGACCGTCATCGAGCGCGGCAAGGACTGGTTCGCCGTGCAGGCCTCGGCCGAGACCCTGGCCATGACCACGCTGGGCAGCTGGCGGCCGGGGACCAAGGTCAACCTCGAGCGGGCCCTGAAGGTGGGCGACGAACTGGGCGGCCACATCGTTTCCGGCCATGTCGACGGCGTGGCCAAGGTGGTGTCGATCCGCCCGGAGAACGATTCGCTGCGCTATACCTTCGAAGCGCCGCCAAATCTGGCCCCGTTCGTCGCCCCAAAGGGGTCGGTGGCGCTGGACGGCGTATCGCTGACGGTGAATGAGGTCGACGGGGCCCGATTCGGCGTCAACATCATTCCGCATACCCAAAAGGTGACCACCTTCGGCACCTATGTCGTCGGTTCGATGGTCAATATGGAAATCGACATGCTGGCACGCTATGTTGCGCGCCTGCTTGGAAAGGACTGACCAGTGTCGAAGTTTCACGAATTCATGTCGCCCAGCGAAGAGATCATCGAAGAGGCCCGCAACGGCCGGATGTTCATCCTCATCGATGATGAGGATCGCGAAAACGAAGGGGACCTGGTGATCCCTGCGCAGATGGCCACGCCCGAGGCCATCAATTTCATGGCCAAGCACGGACGCGGCCTGATTTGCCTGGCGATGACGAGCCAGCGCATCGAGCAGCTCGGGCTCAGCTTGATGGCTCCGGCCAACGCGTCTCGCCATCAGACGGCGTTCACCGTTTCCATCGAGGCGAGGGAAGGGGTGACCACGGGGATCTCTGCCTCGGACCGGGCCCGCACGGTGGCCGTCGCGGTCGACCCGAGCAAGGGGCGGACCGACATCGTCAGTCCCGGCCATGTGTTCCCGCTGATGGCGCGCGACGGCGGCGTCCTGGTGCGGGCCGGCCATACCGAAGCGGCGGTCGACGTGGCGCGGCTGGCCGGGCTGAACCCATCGGGGGTGATCTGCGAGATCATGAACGATGACGGGACCATGGCCCGCACCCCCGACCTGGTCAAATTCGCCCAGTTCCATGGCCTCAAGATCGGCACCATCGCCGATCTGATTGCCTACCGCCGGCGCAACGACAAGATCGTCCGCCGCGAGTTGGAGACGGTGTTCAATTCCGACATCGGCGGCGCCTGGAAGATGCATGTCTACGTCAACACTGCCGCCTATGCCGAGCATATCGCCCTGGTGAAGGGGGATCTGACCAAGGGCGGGCCGGTGCTGGCGCGGGTGCACGCCCTCAATATCCTGGACGACCTGCTGGGCGATCGCGACTCCGGCAAAGGCGGTCAGTTGCAAGGGGCGATGCGCCTGGTGGCCGAGCAGGGGCGGGGGGTCATCCTGCTGATCCGCGAATGGCATCCGACCAGCCTCAGCGAGCGGGTGCGGGCGCATATGGAAGGGCGTGAAACCGCCGGCCAGCTGCGTGACTATGGCATCGGCGCGCAGATCCTGATCGACCTGGGCGTGACCGAGATGATTCTTCTGTCGAATACCAAAAGGACTATCATCGGGCTCGAAGGGTACGGCCTGAAGGTTGTCGAGCAGCGCCCCATACCGGTCGCCTTGGAGGAATGATGAGCGGCATGCGCATCCTGATCGTAGAATCCCGTTTCTACGAGGAGATCACCGACAATCTGGTCAAAGGCGCGGTCAAGGAATTGGCCGCCGTCGGTGCCGGCTACAAGCGGGTCATCGTGCCTGGCATCCTCGAGCTTCCGGCGGCCGTCCGTTTCGCCATCCGATCGATGGAGCTGCGCGCTACCGACGAGCGCTATGCCGGATACATCGCGCTGGGCTGTGCCATCAAGGGTGAGACCGACCATTACGACCATGTCTGCCGCGAGGCCATGTCCGGTCTGCAGAACATGGCCCTGGAGTACACCTTGGCGTTGGGCAACGGCATCTTGACCGTCCGCAACCGCGCCCAGGCGATGGAGCGCAGCTCGCCCGAGCGGCGCAATTTCGGGGGGCAGGCGGCTCGCGCCTGCCTGCGCATGATCGAGATCAAGCGCGAACTGAGCCTGATCCCCAAGTGACCATGGTTCGCCCCATCGGCGGGGCGTTACCCAAGAAGAAAGGCGTTCCGCCGGATGGCGACCAACAAAGGTCATAGACCCGCCTCGGCGCGGCGGCGCTCGGCGGCCCGGCTGGCGGCCGTGCAGGCGCTCTACAATGCCGAGCTGACCGGGGCGCCGGTGGACGTGGTGCTCGACGATTTCCTGCGGCATGGACTGGGGGACAAGGCGCTGATCGCCCCGCCCGGGGATGCCGAGGCGGAGATCGAGGCACCGCTGGCCGAGCGCGACAGCCCACTGTTCGTCGCCATCGTGCGCGGCACCTTGGCCGAAAGGCAGCGTCTCGACGCGATGGTGGACGGCGCGCTGACCGGCGACTGGACCGTCGAGCGGCTTGAAGCGGTGCTGCGCGCCATCATGCGGGCCGGCGCCTTCGAACTGGCGGAACGCCCCGACATTCCCAGCCGGGTCACCATTTCCGAATATGTCGACGTCACCCACGCCTTCTATTCCGGACCGGAACCCGGCCTGGTCAATGCCGTCCTCGATCGCATCGCCCGGGTGGTGCGCGAAGGCGAACTGGCGGGCAATGGTTAACCTTTCCTCGTCATGCCCGGACTTGATCCGGGCATCCATGGATCACCGGGTCAAGCCCGGTGATGACGGAATGGAAAGCGATCCCCGATGGAGCCTTTCCAGCCATGGGTGAGCGCGGCGGCCTCGACGAATTCGCCCTGATCGCGCGGTTGTTCGCCCCCTTGGCGGCGGGCTCGCCGGGGGCGTTGGGGTTGACCGACGACGCCGCCCTGATCGACGGACCGGACGGCTGGCAATGGGCCGTCACCGCCGATGCGATTGTCGCCGGGGTGCATTTCCTGTCGGACGACCCGCCCGAGTTGATCGCCCGTAAGCTGGTCCGGGTCAACCTGTCCGATTTGGCGGCGATGGGCGCCAAGCCCGCCTTCATGCTGTTATGCGCCTGCTTCCCGGTCGATGTGGGGGGCGGCTGGCTCGATCGTTTCGCATCCGGTCTGAAAACCGACTGCGAGACCTTCGGAGTCGCCCTGATCGGCGGCGACACGGTGGCGACGCCTGGACCATTGACCCTGGCCCTGACGGCGCTGGGTCAGGTTGCCAAGGACCACTCCCTATTGCGGTCGAACGCTCGTTCGGGAGACGATATCTGGGTTTCTGGCAGCATCGGCGATGCCGCACTGGGCCTCCTGGTGGCACGCCACGGTGGCGGCACCCTACCCGAGGAAGCGGCGGCCTTCCTGCTCGAACGCTACCGGCTGCCGCGTCCGCGGATCGCCCTCGGGCAGGCGCTGGTCGGTTTGGTCCATGCGGCGATGGACGTCTCGGACGGTCTGGTCGCCGATCTCGGCCATATCTGCGACGCCTCCGGCCTCGGCGCCGAAATCGAGGCGGCCAGACTGCCGCGGTCGCCGGCGGCCGAGGCGGCGCTGGCCGCCGGGCTGGGGCAGGGACCGGTTACCCTGATGACCGGCGGCGACGATTACGAATTGCTGTTCACCGCAGCACCCGAGGCGGCGGCTGCGTTGATGGCGCTGTCCGCCAGGCTGGACTTGCGCCTGACCAGCATCGGCCGGATGATCGACGGGGCAGGGGTCCGCGTGGTCGGTCCGGATGGCGCCGCCCTCGATCTGTCGTCGGCGGGATATCGCCACTTCACGGGATGATCGGATGAAGAGGCTGCTCTTTCTGTTGCTGGGCGTGCTGTTGCTGGGCACCGGAGGCCTCGGCGGGGCGGCCATGTTCGGCTACGGTCCGCTGGCGCCGCTGTTCGGGACGGAAAAGAAGAAGCAGGAGCCACCGCCGCCGCCACCGGAACCCAAGGCACGGGCGGTCACCATCGGCACCTTCGTCATTCCGGTGATTCAGAACCACAGCATCAGCCGCCAGATCGGCCTGGATGTCGAACTCAAGGTCGATCCCGCCCAGAACGAAAAGGTCAGCCGCGAACTCACCAGGGTGCACAATGAATTCTTGCTGCGCCTCTACGAGCTGGTGCCGCGCCATTCCGATGCCCATTCGGCGATCGACCGCCAGGCGATTCATGACGAATTGCTCAAGATCGCCAATGACATCTATGGCGGCGGGGTGGTTCGGGACGTGGTCATCAAGTCGATCTACGATCGATGAGCGGCGCACCGCGTCGCTGCCGGGGCCGATTGGCTCGCGCGACTGTCCGCGGATAGCCGGGCCCCTGACACTTTAGTTGCGAAATGCGTTGTATTCTGGCACGTTGTCGCCGCTGCCGCGTTCGGAGGAGCCACGGCAGCTCTTTAGCTTTACCAGGGGAATAGGAAGAACCAGTATGGCCTATGCTTTCGTGTTAGCATGTGGCGTATTGGCGCTGCTTTACGGCGCCTTTACTGCCCGTTCGGTCCTGTCGGCCGCGGCGGGAACGCCACGCATGCAGGAAATTGCCGCTGCCGTGCAAGAGGGGGCACGGGCCTATCTTAATCGGCAATACACCACCATCGCCGTGGTCGGTGTCGTCGTCGGCATCATCCTTGGCGCCCGCCTCGGCTGGCATGTGGCCATCGGCTACTTCATCGGCGCCTTTCTGTCGGGAATTGCCGGCTATGTCGGCATGAACGTCTCGGTTCGCGCCAATGTGCGCACCACCGAGGCGGCACGCACCGGCGGTCTGGCTCCGGCTCTGGCGGTCGCCTTCAAGTCGGGCGCCATCACCGGCATGCTGGTGGTCGGCCTCGGCCTTCTGGGCGTCACCGGCTACTACGTTACCCTGCGCGGCATGGGCTTTGAGGGCCGTCATCTGGTCGAGGGCCTGGTCGCCCTGTCGTTCGGCGCTTCGCTGATCTCCATCTTCGCCCGTCTCGGCGGCGGCATCTTCACCAAGGGCGCCGATGTCGGCGCCGACCTGGTGGGCAAGGTCGAAGCCGGGATCCCCGAGGATGACCCACGCAATCCGGCGGTGATCGCCGACAACGTCGGCGACAATGTCGGCGACTGCGCCGGCATGGCGGCCGACCTGTTCGAAACCTATGCGGTGACCACCGTGGCCACCATGCTGCTGGGCTCGATCTTCTTCGCCGGGCCCGACCAGGAAAAGCTGATGCTGTTCCCGCTGTTGATCGGCGGCGTCTGTATCGCCGCTTCGGTGATCGGCACCTATTTCGTCCGCCTCGATGCGTCCAACAAGATCATGCGGGCCCTCTACAAGGGCCTGGTGGTCACCGGCATCCTGTCGCTGATCTTCATCACCATCACCGCCAATATCCTGTTCGGCGGCTTCGACGCGGTGTTCACCACCTCGACCGGGGTGGCCGTATCGGTCAAGGCGATGCTGGGTTGCTCGGTGGTCGGCCTGGTCATCACCGGCCTTCTGGTGTGGATCACCGAATATTACACCGGCACTGATTTCCGTCCGGTGCGTAGCGTGGCGCAGGCCTCCACCACCGGCCATGGCACCAACGTCATCCAAGGTCTCGCCGTCTCCATGGAGGCGACCGCCCTGCCGGTGCTGGTCATCTGCGTCGGCATCATCGTCACCTACATGCTGGCCGGCCTGTTCGGCATCGCCATCGCGGCCACCACCATGCTGGCCCTGGCCGGCATCATCGTCGCCCTGGACGCTTACGGCCCGGTCACCGACAACGCCGGCGGCATTGCCGAAATGGCCGACCTGCCGAAAGACGTGCGTAAGATCACCGACGCCCTCGACGCCGTCGGCAACACCACCAAGGCGGTCACCAAGGGTTACGCCATCGGCTCGGCGGCGCTTGCCGCGCTGGTGCTGTTCGCCGCCTATACCGAGGATCTGCAGCACTACTTCCCGAACCTCAAGGTGACCTTCGCCTTGCAGGATCCCTTCGTGGTGATCGGCCTGTTCATCGGCGGCTTGCTGCCCTACCTGTTCGGCGCCATGGGGATGATGGCGGTCGGCCGGGCGGCCGGCGCCGTCGTCGTCGAGGGCCGTCGGCAGTTCAAGGAAATCCCCGGCATCATGGAAGGCACCGCCAAGCCGGACTACGGCCGTGCGGTCGACATGCTGACCAAGGCGGCCATCAAGGAGATGATCGTCCCCTCCTTGCTGCCCGTGCTGGCCCCGGTGGTGCTGTATGTGGTGGTGTGGGCGGTAGCCGGTCAGGCCTCGGCCTTCTCGGCCCTGGGCGCCATGCTGCTAGGCACCATCGTCACCGGGCTGTTCGTCGCCCTGTCGATGACCTCGGGCGGCGGTGCGTGGGATAACGCCAAGAAGTACATCGAGGACGGCCACCACGGCGGCAAAGGCTCCGACGCCCACAAGGCGGCGGTGACCGGCGACACCGTCGGCGATCCTTACAAGGACACCGCCGGTCCGGCCATCAACCCGATGATCAAGATCATCAACATCGTCGCCATTCTGCTGCTGGCCATGGTTGCCGGCTAAGGCAAGCGACGACCAATAATAAAGCCCCGGGGGTAATTTCCCGGGGCTTTTTTCATGGCATGACGAAACGGGGTGCAGGTCGTCGCGACGAAGGCCTTCCAGAGCCGGCGCGGACGCCCGTGGATGGCTTGCGGGCGGATCACCCCACCCCAGAGGCCGGCGCCGAAGGAATCACATCCCGTTGCCGGTGGCCTTGTCCTTCGAGGTGTTGTTGAATTTGCCGACATTGCCGATCAGCTGTTCGAGCAGCGACAGGTCCTTGCCGGCGGTCGGGGTTTCGCGAGAGACCATCTCGATCTCTTTGCCGTCCTCGAGGCCGAGCTTCTTGACCGCGATGACGGTCCCGCTCTTGTCGAAATCGATCACCACGATCTGGCGGTCGAGTTCCTCGGGCTTGAAAAAGGCCCAGGTCTCGACCTTGCTGCTGATGTAGTACCAGCGGTCGTCGCTAAAGGCCGAGGTGGTGGCCGGCGTGCCGATCAGCGCCACCACGTCGGATTTGGTGACGCGCCCCGGCTTGATCTCCGACAGATGCTCAGGCAATGGCTGGTTGCCGCGCTGGTCCACGGTGGGGGAGCAGGCGGCCGAGGTCGCCACGAGGGAGGCGGCCAACAAAAAGCGGACGGAGAAAGAGTGCATCTTGCGCTGGTGTCGCTCTGTCAGAATATCCATGCGGGGGACCGGTTGACGGTCGAGTGCCGCGCCCATTAGTGTGCAGACCTTGCCCCTCTCGGCCGCGGCTTGTCAACGTTTGCCGTCATGGACTTTAGATGATGCCTGTTTCCTGGCCTTTCGGTCGCCGTCCGGTGGAGGAGGCCGCCCAACAGCTCTATGCGGCAGCGGTGCTCCAAGCCAGGCACCCGGTGTTTTACGCCGAGTTGGCGGTGGAAGACAGCGTCGACGGCCGCTTCGACCTGATCGCCTTGCACGTGTTCCTGCTGCTCAATCGCTTGGGGCAGGGCGGGCGGGCGCTGCGCCCGCTGGGGCAGGCATTGTTCGACCTGATGTTCGCCGACATGGATGAAAGCCTGCGCGAGCTGGGCGTCTCCGACATGGCGGTAGGCGGCCGGGTCAAGGCCATGGCCCGCGCCTTCTATGGCCGGGTCGCCGCCTACGAGCCCGGACTCGAGGACAGCATGCTGCTAGAGCAGGCGCTGGCCCGCAACCTCTATCGCGGTGCGCCGGTGGATCCCACTTCGTTGTCCGTCATGGCCTCCTATGTGCAACGCCAGGTAGGGGACTTGGCGGGATACGAGCTGGCCGATTTCAAGGAAGGGCGGGTGCGCTTCGACGCCCCGGTGGTGCCATGACCATTGCCGAATTCTCGCGACCGTTCCAGGTGGAGCGCCTGGGGCGCGAAGTAAAAATCTTCGATCTCGAGGCCAATGCCGCCGAGCGCGCCGCTTTGGCCGGTCGCTTCCGGATTCTGTCCATCGATTCGCTGGTCGCCCGGGTTCAGCTATCGCTGGTCGGCGGGGTCGGCCTGGTGCGCCTGAAGGGATATTTCGCCGCCGATGTGGTCCAGGCCTGCGTGCTGAGCCTGGAACCGGTGCCGGCCCATCTGGAAGAAGATTTCGAGCTGACCTACAGCACCGAGGCGGCGCCGGCCGGCGACGAGGTGGTGGTCGAACTGGACGACGAGGAGCCGCCGGAGCCGATCGTGGACGGAGTGATTGACCTGGGCGAGGCGGTGGCCGAACATCTGGCCTTGGCCCTGGATCCCTTTCCGCGTGCCCCCGGGGCGCGCTTCGACGAACCCGCCGAGGTGCCGACCGACAATGAGCGGTCGAGCCCGTTTGCCGGCCTGGCAGCCTTCAAGAAGAAATAGCGCCGGCAAGCCAGCATTCGGCTTGCCCCGGTGCCGGTTTTTCGTTAAGAAGGCTGCCTTTCTATTCGTGCCCCAGGCAGTGAGTAAGTGAAATGGCTGTTCCGAAGAAAAAGACGTCGAAATCCCGCCGTAATATGCGCCGATCGCACGACGCGCTGAAGCCCGTCGGGCATGTCGAATGCGCGAATTGTGGTGAGCCGAAGCTCCCGCACCATGTGTGCGGGGCCTGCGGTCATTACGACGGTCGCGAGGTAGTTGCCGAAGCCGGAGCTTCTGCCTAACATCGCCCACGTTTCCAGCTTGCAGGGACTGAGGCCTTGACCGCGCGCTTGACCATATCGCTCGATGCCATGGGAGGGGATCGGGCTCCCGACGTGGTCATGGAAGGCGTGCAGCTGGCCCATGTGCGGATGCCGCATGTGCATTTCCTGCTGTTCGGCGACCAAGCTCTACTCGAGCCGCTGCTGGATGCCCACCCCGAGCTTCGCGCGGTCTGCCAGCTGCGCCACACCGATCAGTCGGTAAAGGGTGACGACAAGCCGTCCCAGGTGCTGCGCACCGGCCGTCAATCCAGCATGTGGCTGGCGGTCGATGCGGTGGCGCGCGGCGAGGCGGCCGGCGTCGTCTCGGCCGGCAATACCGGCGCCCTGATGGCGGTGTCGAAATTCGTCCTGAGGATGTTGCCCGGCATCGATCGTCCGGCCATCGCCGGCTTCTTCCCGACCGAGCGGGGCGAGACGGTGATGCTCGATCTGGGCGCCAATGTCGGCTGCGATGCCAATAACCTGGTGGAATTCGCGGTGATGGGCGAGGTGTTCGCACGGAGCGTTCTGGGCATCGAGGAGCCGAGCGTCGGCATCCTCAATGTGGGCTCCGAGGAGCTCAAAGGAAACGATGCCGTGCGTGCCGCTGCGGCGATCTTGCGCGACGGTAATCTGCCGATCCGCTTCCACGGTTTCGTCGAGGGGACCGACATCGCCGCCGGCACCGTCGATGTGGTGGTGACCGACGGTTTCACCGGCAACATCGCGCTGAAGAGCGCGGAAGGCCTGGCCAAGCTGTATTCGCGTCTGCTGCGCGACGCCTTCTCCAGTTCGTGGCTGGCGCGGCTCGGCTATCTGCTGGCCAAGTCGGCCCTGGTCAAGGTCAAGATGCGGACCGACCCGCGGCGCTATAATGGCGCCATGCTGGTCGGCCTCAACGGTATCACCGTGAAAAGTCACGGCGGCACCGACGCGGTCGGCTTCGCCAACGCCATCGAGGTTGCCGTCGAACTGGTGACCCATGGTTTCAATGAGCGCATCAAGCGGGAACTGGCGCGCCTCAAGGGTGCCGAAGATTCGCCGGCGCAGGCGGCCGCCATCTGATGGCTACCGTTCGTTCCCGGATCGTTGGAGTAGGCGCCTATCTTCCTGAGCGCATGGTGACCAATCAGGAATTGGCCGCCAAGGTGGAAACCAGCGACGAATGGATCGTCGAGCGCTCGGGGATCCGCGAGCGCCATCTCGCCGCCGAAGGGGAGTTCACCTCCGACCTGGCGATCGCCGCGGCGCGCCGCGCCTTGGCCGCCGCCGGGCTGTCGGGCGAGGATCTCGATCTCATCGTCCTGGCGACGACCACCCCCGACAATACCTTTCCGGCCACCGCGACTCGCGTCCAAGCCGCCCTCGGCATGACCAAGGGCGCCGCCTTCGACGTCCAGGCGGTGTGCTCGGGTTTCATCTTTGCCCTGTCGGTGGCCGATAACTTCATCAAGAGCGGCCAGGTGCGGACCGCCCTGGTGATCGGCGCCGAGACCTTCTCGCGCATCCTCGACTGGCAGGACCGAACCACCTGCGTGCTGTTCGGCGATGGCGCCGGTGCCGTCGTCCTGAAGGCCGAGCAGGGCGCCGGGAACGGCCAGGACAGCGGTATCCTGTCGACCCACATCCATTCCGACGGACGGCATTACGACCTGTTGAAGGTCGATGGCGGCCCCTCAAGCACCGGGACCGTCGGCCATGTCCGGATGGTCGGGCGCGAAGTGTTCCGCCATGCGGTGGCCAATCTGGCGGCGGTGGTGCATGAGAGCCTGGCGGCCAACGACCTGAGCCCGGCCGACCTCGACTGGGTGGTGCCGCACCAGGCCAACAAGCGGATCATCGACGGCACGGCCCGTAAGCTCAACCTGCCGGCCGAGCGCATCGTCGTCACTGTGGAACGCCACGCCAATACCTCGGCGGCCTCGGTTCCCCTGGCCCTGGCCGAGGCGGTCGGTGACGGCCGCATCAAGTCCGGCCAGCTGGTGCTCCTGGAAGCGATGGGCGGCGGCTTCACCTGGGGCGCCGCCCTGGTTCGCATGTAAGACGCCGCCGGGATTTCCCGGCGTTGCAACGAACCCCTACATCCCTTTGATATTGACGGATTTCTTCCGAGGGGGTACCGTCAATCATCTGTTCAATGGGGATCGGCGGGATGACAGAGCGAACCGTTACGCGTGCGCAACTCAGTGAAGCGGTCTATCAAGAGGTCGGCCTGTCGCGCAACGAGTCGGCCGATCTGCTGGAACTGGTGCTGAACGAAATCTCCGGTGCCCTGGCGCGGGGCGAGGCGGTGAAGATCTCCTCATTCGGCAGCTTTTCGATCCGCTCCAAGGGCGAGCGTATCGGCCGCAATCCCAAGACCGGCGAGGAAGTGCCCATCCTGCCGCGCCGGGTGTTGGTGTTCCGCGCATCGCAGCTCCTCAAGAGCCGTATCAACGATGGGCTGAGCAAGGCGGCTAGGCGCGGCAAGACGTGATCGAGCCGGAACAACCCACCAACGAGGCGCCGCGCCGCCCGGCCAAGTCTGAGGCCGCCTTCCGGACCATCAGCGAGGTCTCGGACGATCTTGATGTCCCGCAGCACGTGCTGCGCTTCTGGGAAAGCAAGTTTCCGCAGATCAAGCCTCTGAAACGCGGTGGCGGCCGCCGCTATTATCGACCGGAAGACCTCCAGCTGCTGCGGCGTATCCGCGATCTTCTGTACAAGGACGGCTATACCATCCGCGGCGTCCAGAAGCTGCTGCGCGACACGGCGCGGAGCGGTACGGCGCGGCCGGTGGCGCCAATGCCGGAACCCGAAGAGGCGGAGCCGGAACCGCCGGTCGAACTCGATCTGGGGGCTCCTACCCTGGCGACCGAACCGGCCGTCGGTGGCCTGACGGCGGCCGACCGGGCCCTCCTGCAATCCCTCCTCGACGAACTGGAAGAGCTGCGCGGCCTGTTGGTCGGGGCCCGCCAGTCGGGCGATGCCGAGTAGCGCTTCGCCTATTTACCGAACAGGGTTCCGTTCAGGTACAATAGGTCCAAATCCATTTTGAGGAAGGCCGCAACCGCGTCGCTCGGTCGTTCGACGATCGGTTCTCCGCGACCGTTGAACGAGGTGTTCAAGAGAACCTCGATACCCGAGATACGCCCGACCTTGCCCAGAAGCGTAAAGATGTCGCCGCAATCGGGTGTCACCAATTGCGGGCGCGTGCTGCCGTCGGCGTGGGTGACGGCGGGGAAACCCTTGTCACGCACGCGCGCGTTGAACAGCATGAAATAGCTGCCCGGCACGACATGGGAGAAGTACTTCAAGCTCCGCTCGGTGATGACCGGCGCGAACGGCCTCCAGAGTTCCCGATCCTTGATTCGGTTGACCCGATCGCGGTTACCGTGGATCTCGGCAGAGGCCAGAATGGATCTGTGGCCGAGCGCCCTTGGGCCGATTTCCGATGCACCGTAGTAAAAGCCGGCCACACTGCCTTGGCATAATGCCTGGGCAAGCCGCGAGAGGGCTTCGTCACCCCTGGCCAATACTTTCAGTTCCGAGCCGTGGATCTCTGCCGCCGCGGCAGACTCCGAAGGGTATTCCCCTCCCTTGTAGGCGAGGGAGGGCGTCGATTGTCGAGGTGTCTTCAGAGCGGGGGCAAACGACAGGGCGGCTCCGAGGGACAAGCCCTCGTCATTGACGGCAGGGGGAACGAAAACATTCTCGTATTTGCTCGCGACAAGGCTGTTCGCCGGACAATTCAGCGCACAGCCGCCGGTGAGGCAGATGCCGTCGTAGGGCAGGCCATTGCGGGCTGCAAACTTGACGGCCGCATCCACCGTCGCCAGCACATTCTCCTGGAAGATCCATTGGGCACTGGCGGCGATATTGGCCTGCTTTTCGGGCGGAAAGCTCCAGCAGTCCCAGTCCGGAAGCGACTCGGCATGAACGACGTCCTTCAGCCAATGCATGGCCACATCGGAACCGTGGGCGAAGGAGCCGGGCAATTCGGTGATGCTGCCGACCAGGCGGCGATCGGCATAGACGGGAATGCCGTATCCGGCCAGACCCATGAGTTTTCCTGCACCATCGGCGCCCAGCCCGAGGGTCTGGCTAACCCGTTCATAGAATGTTCCGCCCCAGAACCCATGCGGAACGGCCGAATAGCAGACCCCTTGATAACCAAAATAAATTCCGCCGCCGGAAAAATTGGGGGCAGTCATTCCATCAAAACTGATGATCAGAGCGTTGGCGTAGGGGCTGCTGGAATAGGCATATTGGGCATGGGCCAAGTGATGGCACATATAGAGCGAGCGTTTCGGCCTTCGTCCATCGATCGAGAATATTACATCCTGAAACTGATATTCACGAATATTGGCCATGGTGGCTCGATCCGCGATGTCGCCGAGCGAACGAGGGGTGGTGCTGTTCAACGGCTCGAACGGAAAGACCGGCGATACCCCGTAGACTTCCTTCGGCGGAGCCTTCGCCCAAGCCAGACGGCGTTTCTGAATCTCGCCCAGGGTGGAATACAGATGAAGAAAATTGACTATCTTGTTAAAGTGCGTTCTCTTTGGATCTAGGAAATCGAAGTATATATTCCCTTCCCAGTCATAAATTGGCAGGTCCTGCGTAATCGTTATGCTGCAAACGTCAATGTCTTCAAGCCGAATGTGTTGCTCGGCCAGGAAGTTGAGGATTTCCGAACCGGTCAGCCCGACCGCATGGCGTATTCGGGAGTGCCGTTCCTTTTCATAATAGGCGAGGCATTCACTACCGTCGAAAATTGCCATGTTGGCGTCGTGGCCAAAATGGAGCCCCAGACTAAGCATGATTTAGGTATCGCCCCCGCATGGTGCCAATCAAACTAGCCGAAATGATGGTCCGTCGTCGACATCTTCCAGGATGACTAGCGTGAGCGGCCAGTTCCGACGACCTGTCAACTGAACTCGACACATCCGGGCAGGCGGATCGAGACCGCCCATCTGTCGGATGCAAACCCATCGGGCGGCAAGCAAGAGAGCCGGCCACAAGGACGATTCCGGCCGTTGCGTTCGAATGTCGGGCTGGTTATAGTGCGCCTCCTCCCGGTCACGGGAGATCGGTCGGAGCGTAGCGCAGCCCGGTAGCGCATCAGTCTGGGGGACTGGGGGTCGTGGGTTCGAATCCCGCCGCTCCGACCACTAAATTCCCAAGTATTGTCAATCGGTTATGGTCGTCCTCGGCGAGGCTGCCGGTGTGCCATCGGGGCGTGGTGTGGCCTTTGGTTATGACTCTGGCGTCCCATCGGCGTCTTGATCCCCGCCGTCTGGCTCTCGTCGGCGACGACCGGGGCGCCCTCCCTCGCGCACGGCCATCAGGCCGCCTCCACGGTGATCACCAGGCGGCGGCCGAAGATCGCCAGGGCCTGCTCGAGGCGCCCGATCTTGGTCGGGTGTTTGGGGGCGAGCATGCGGCGCACCTCGCTTTCCGCGCAGCCGAGCTGGGCGGCCAGCGACACATTGGTCGCCTTGGCCTCGCGCATGGCCAAATACAGCAACACCTTGGCGGCGATCACCGCACCCGGCGACACCATTGGGCGCCCGGCCGCCGAAGAGGGCAGGGGAATATCTTCCCGAGCCGCCATCGTGGCGGCGAGGGCCTCGCCCAAGGCGTCCGCCGCCTCGACCAGCGCTTCGGCGCGATCCGCGCCATCGGTGACGCAGCCGATCACGTCGGGAACCCGCGCCACGACCCGGCCGTCCTCATCGGGCGTCAACTCTACGGGGTAGGTTAGGCGAAACTGGGCCATCTTGCCGCTCCTGTCAGAACTTCTTGGGGTCAATGCCGAGATCGGCCAGCATCGAGCGGAGCAAGCCGCTGCCGATTTCCTTGTTGCGGTCCTTGAGAATGGTCCGCTTGCCGCCGAGGTAAAGGGTTCCGTGGCTGCCTTTGCCCTCATGGGCAACGAAATCGACGGTAAGGTTGTTGGCTTTGCCGTACTTCTTGATCTTCTTGAAGAATTCGTGGCCGTTCATGGCGTCCCACTTCGATATCCGACATTCGCGCAAAGTTGCTCGACCGTCAACGGGGATCGAGCAAAAATGCGCGGGTCAATAGGGTCCGAGGCACCCCCGTTTCTTGAGGTGGGCGAGGGCTTCGCGGTGCTCCGGCGCGCGGGCAACTGGACGAATCCGTCCGGATTGGGCTATTAGTCCCAGATCCCGCGATTCGCCGACAATGAAGGTGCGCTTTTGGCCCGATCTGATTGGAGCAAGATCCCCGATTTCGGGCATCCGCTTATCGACGCGCAGCATCGCAAGATCGTCGCCTCGACCAAACGGATCCTGAATCTTTTGCGGCAGCCGGCGGGGCGCGCCGAACTGGTGCCAAGCCTGATCGACTACGCCGCATTGCTGGCCGAGCATTTTTCTGCCGAGGAAGCCCTGATGGAGCATATCTGCTCCGAGAAGCACGCGAAGCACACAGAAACACACAAGAGAACGCATTTTGAGATAACAAATATGATAAATAATCTAATATTAGAAGTGAAAGATAAGGGGGTGGATCCATATATTAAATCTGCGTTTAATGAGACGTTTAAGCTGTTCCTCAAGAACGTAACGGCGCATGACGCCATCCTTACGGCAATTATCCAGCTGGAAAACATGCTGTAAGTTGGAGGCCTCATTTTCCTCCGTCGCCTGCTGCAAAACCCGAATCGGCTGCCAAGATAAAAGGCATCGCAGGCAGGAGAGAGCGGTGCCGCACCCGACCATCCGCACCATCGGCTATGAAGCGGCCGGCTTCGAGGCGTTTCTGGCGACCCTGCGGGAAGCAGGGGTCGAACGGGTGATCGATGTGCGCGATCTCCCCCTGTCGCGTCGGGCCGGCTTCTCCAAGCGCGTGTTGGCTGCTTCGCTGGCCGCCGCGGGAATCGACTATGTGCATCTGAAAAGCCTGGGGACCCCGAAGGAAGGGCGCTTGGCGGCGCGGCGTGGAGACAGCGCCCTGTTCTGGTCGATCGTCGAGAGACGAATGCGTACGCCGGAGGCGGAGTTGGCCCTGCAGCAGGCTGCCGCCCTGGCGGCGGAACGGGCCAGTGCCCTGCTTTGCCTGGAAGCCGATCCGGCAAAATGCCATCGCCGCTGGGTGGCCGACGCCATGGCGGCGCAATTCGGTTTCGCCGTGGCGCATCTGCGGGTCCCGCTGAAATAGTTCGCCTCGAGACAAGACAATCTTCGGCCCTGCGAAGGATTCGGCCGGGAATTGGGCTGTCCCCACAAGGCGATCGCAGCCGTAGAGGTGGAGCAATGCAATTATCGGATGGCTGGCATCTGAATTTGCCTATAAACTTTTGTATAGTAAGTATATAGCCCTTCGCCAGAAGTTGAATGGTCATCAGGTCCTATTGTGTAGGAATGGATGGGCTCTATGATGCAAGAAAAGTAGCCGTCTCACCGTTCCTGAATGAGGATCGTCATAGAATGCAAACAGCCTCCCTTTGGCCGGCTCAATCGACCCGCCCCCTCGCCACCGTTCTTGCTCATACCGATGCAGCTGGTGGCCAGCTCGCCGCCTTGCTCGCCGATCTGGGGTTCAGGGCGACGGTGCGGACCAAGGAAACGGTTGGCCATCTCGACGAAAGGCCACATCTTCTGTGCGCCGACCTGCGTTATGTCCCATCCTCGTGGTCCCATTTTGCCGTGGACTACCTGGAAATGCTCGGCGACGACATCCCCACCGTGGCGGTTCTGTTGAAGCCCGACGCGGAAATCGTCAGTGCGGCCTGGCGCATGGGCATTCGCCTGATCAGGGCACCCATTTCCACCGGCAACGTCAGGCGGGCCATCGTCGACGCGCTGCGCGCTCCCGCCAAGTTGGTCAGGCCGGCCGCCGGGCCGAAGGCATAAGCACCGGTCAATCCTCTTATTGTGGCGGCTGGGCCGCGGTCGTAATTTGCGCGGAGTGACCCGCGTGGAGACCGACGCCATGGGCCAGCCGTTCGCCGACGTTTCTCTCACCACACTTCGGATGTCGATTCGGGCTTACGGCCGCTTGCCGGAGGCGGTGACGGCGCCGTTGAACCTCTATAGCGGCGGCGGCCGCTGCGAGGGCGACAGTATCGCCTTCATCCTGGCGACCTGCCGCATCGATGAAATCTTCGCCCATTGTCGGGCCGCCGGCATCGCCATTCCCGCGAAACCCACCGAGCTGACGGATGCCGGCGCCAGGCAATCTGCCGGGCGCTGAGGCAATCCAGCCTCCGCAGGCGCTACTGCAAACGTTGTTTCCCTTGCCAACCAAGCCTTTGATGCAATCCGACCGGGTGATCGAGGATGGGCGGGGGCGGGCCGGGGCTGACTGCCCAGTGCAGCCGGATACGAACGTAGTTAACCTTCACCGGTTCGTTGCCCGGGGGTATCGAGTACTCTGTGCATCGTCGTCGCCATGGGGAAAGGAAGCAAGCCGATGAGCCACAGTCTGATCTATGTGACCGCGCCGGACCGCGATGCGGCGCTTGCCATTGCGCGGACATTGGTTGAAGCCCGGCTGGTGGCCTGCGCCAATGTATTCGAGGGCGCCACCTCGCTCTATTGGTGGGAAGGCCGGGTGCATGAGGAGGCGGAAGCCGTCATGGTTGCCAAGACGCGCTCCGACGCCGTCTCAGCTGTTGTCTCCAAGGTCAAGGAAATACACAGTTATTCCTGCCCCTGCGTGGTCGCCCTGCCGATTGTCGCGGGCAACCAGGAATTCCTCGATTGGATCAGCGCGGAGACAGACTGACGGTGGCCATGGCCTGTGCCGCGATGCCCTCGCGCCGGCCGGTGAAGCCCAAACCCTCGGTGGTGGTCGCCTTGATGCTGACCCGGTGCTCGGCGATGCCGAGAATCTCGGCCACCCGCGCCGCCATGGCGGCGCGATGCGGGCCGATCTTCGGACGTTCGCAGATGATGGTCAGATCGAGATGGACGATGTCGCCGCCCAGGGCCCGCACCAACGTTCCGGCATGGGCCAGGAACACGGCCGAATCGGCGCCTTTCCAGCGCGGGTCGGTGGGCGGGAAGTGACGGCCGATGTCGCCCGCGGCGATGGTGCCGAGCAGGGCGTCGGTCAGGGCGTGCAGCGCCACATCGGCGTCCGAATGGCCTTCCAACCCGGCGTCGTGGGGGATCTTCAGGTTGCACAGGATGACCTGCTGACCGGCGGTGAAACGATGGACGTCGAAGCCGCTGGCCACCCGGACCTCGGCGGCGCCACCAAGGCGTCCGGTGGCCCGGGTCAGATCCACCGCCGTCGTGATCTTGACGTTGTCCTCGCTGCCGGCGACCAGGGCGACCGCCAGGCCGGCCCGTTCGGCCACCGCCGCATCGTCGGTCAGTTCGCTTCCGGCGGCAGCACGATGCGCGGCGAGGATCTCGGGGTAACGGAACCCCTGCGGCGTCTGCGCGCGAAACAACCCGTCGCGCGGCACCGTCGCGGCGATCACTCCGGCATTGCCCAGCTTCAAGGTGTCGTGCACGGGTAGAGCGGGGATCGCCCCGGCATGGTCGGTCAGCGCCGCGATGACCCGGCTGATAATCCCGCCGTCGAGGAACGGCCGGGCCCCGTCGTGGATGAGGACGAGGTCGGGCTGCAGCGCCGCCACCGCTTCGAGGCCGAGACGCACCGAATCCTGGCGCGTTGCCCCACCGTGGATCGGCTCGTCGCAGCCCAGGCCGGCTGCCGCGGCGTCGAAATGGAGGCGGTCGTCGGGGTGGATGACGGCGCGCACCGCATCGACCGCAGGATGCGCCGCGAAGGCGGCCAGACTATGCCGCAGCACCGGACGGCCACCGAGGTCGCGCCACTGCTTGGGCATGTCGCCCCCGAAACGGCTGCCCCGCCCCGCCGCCACCACCAATGCCACGCAGCGCACCATCTTCGATCCCTTGCTCGTCCTCGGAAACGACATAACTGCGCCATTTATGACGTCTTGCCAAGCGCATCGGTCGGACAAACCTGCGAAGGCTCCCCGCACGGCGGGTCTTTGCGGCGCGGGAATCCGCGGCTATAGTCAGCCCATGCTGAATACCTTCGCCTTGAACATGATGGCCTTGGCCTCGCTGGTTCCCGCCGCATTGCTGCCCTTGCGGCGGACCGGCGGCCGCGATCTGCTGTTTTGGGGCCTGCTCGGCCTGGCCATCGCCGGTCCCCTGGGCTGGGCGGTCGGCCAGCTATCGGGAAGCTGGCGCACCAATCTGTCCACCGATCTGTGGGTCGGCATCGCCGCCAGCCTGCTGCTGTTCGCGGTGATTGCCGCCTTTCATCGCCAGGCCTGGCGGCTGACGCCGCTGCTGATCCCGTATCTGCTGCTGTTGGGCCTGCTGGCCTCGCTGTTCGCCTATGCTCCGGCCGAGGCGCTGTCGGCCAGCGTGCCGGCCGGCTGGGTCGATCTGCATATCCTGGTTTCGGTGACCACCTTGGCGCTGCTGACCGTGGCGGCGTCGGCGGCGCTCGCCACCTTCCTGCAGTCCCGGGCATTGAAGACCAAGCGTCCCAACGGCCTGACCCGCATGCTGCCGGCGGTGACCGACAGCGAGCGGCTGTTCGAGCGGCTGCTGATCCTCTCGGAACTGGTGCTGGCCCTCGGCGTCGGCACCGGCATGGCCACCCAATACGCGGAAAGCGGCAGCCTGCTGCATTTCAATCATAAATCCCTGTTCTCGCTGCTGGCCTTCGTCATCATCGGCCTGCTGCTGGTGGGGCGTCGTATCTGCGGCGTCCGCGGCCAGATCGCGGCGCGCACCGTGCTGGTCGCCTATACCTTGGTCATCCTCGGTTATTTCGGGGTCAA
>CAIOJO010000479.1 GCA_903858635.1 uncultured Telmatospirillum sp.
GCCATCTGACCGGCTTCGACAACATGATCAAGGGCATCTTCAACTACTTCTGGGAGCGCGAATCGGTGCGCGAGCGCCAGGCCGGCGCCAAGATCAACGTCATACCCGGCTTCGACGGCTACGCCCCGGCCAACAACCGGGAACTGAAGCGCTATCTGGATCTGATGGGGATCGACTACACGCTGATCTGCGACGTCGCCGACACCTTCGACAGCCCGACCGACGGCACCTACAAGATGTACTATGGCGGCACCACCATCGAAGACACCCGCAACGCCATCAACGCCAAGGCGACCGTGTCGCTGCAGCAGTGGGCCAGTGAAAAGACCCTGGATTACTGCGCCACGAAGGGCCAGCAGGTGGCGTCGTTCAACTACCCGCTGGGGATTTCCGGCACCGACGCCTTCCTGATGAAGATGTCGGAATTGTCGGGCAAGCCGATCCCCGAGGCCCTGGAGATCGAGCGTGGCCGCCTGGTCGACGCCATCGCCGACAGCAACGCCTGGCTGCACGGCAAGCGCGTCGCCCTGTTCGGCGACCCCGACTTCGTCTATGCGCTGACCGAATTCCTGCTGGAACTCGGTATGGAGCCGGCCCATGTGCTGTGCTCCAACGGCAGCGCCGAGTGGGAAGTCAAGACCAAGGCATTGCTCGAGTCCTCGCCCTATGGGGCGGGCGCCCAGGTGTGGCGTGGCAAGGACCTGTGGCACATGCGCTCGCTGTTGTTCACCGAGCCGGTGGATCTCCTGATCGGCTCGTCCTACGGCAAATACCTGGAGAAGGACACCGGGACCCCGCTGATCCGTCTGGGCTTCCCGATCTTCGACCGTCACCACCATCATCGGTTCCCGACCTTCGGCTATCAGGGGGCGCTGCGCATCCTGGTGGAGATCCTGGATCGGGTGTTCGAGATCGTCGACGGGTCGAGCGATATCTCCTTCGACTTGACCCGCTGAGCAGGCGTCTCCTCAGCGAGTTGACCCCCGGGGCTTCTTCCGGCCCCGGGGGACTTACTTGCCCTTGGCCAGCCGGTCGATGCCGGCGCCGTCCAGGCGGTACGGCAGCCAGTCGCCCAGCGGGGCGAAGCCCAGCCTCTCGTAGAACTGCCGCGCCTTCACATTCCAACCCAGGACATTGACGTCCATCCGGCAGCAGCCGCATTGACTGGCCAGCTTTGCCGCCGCCGCCAGCAGCGCCTTGCCGGTGCCGCTGCGGCGGGCCCCTTCCTCGACGAACAGGTCGTGCACCATCAGGGTCGGCGCGCCCCGCCAGCTGGAATAGCCCTGGTAGAGGATGGCCATCCCACAGACCCGGCCGTCCCGCTCGGCCAGCAGCGCTTCGAAGCGCCGCCGGTCGCCGAAGCCGTCCCGGCGGATCACCTCTTCGCTGATGGTCGGGGCGGCGGGCGCCGCCTCGAAGGCGGCCAGGGCGCCGATCAGCCGCAGGATCTCGGCGCTGTCCTCGGGTTGGGCCGGGCGGACGGAAATGACCAAGGGGGGACTCCTAAGCGGCTCTCGATAGATATTCCCGCCTTCGAGCCTGTGAAGAAATTGTTTTTTAGTGGAGCCGGCGTCCCTGCCGGCCTCCGCCGCGGAGCGGCGGAAACACTGGCC
>CAIOJO010000480.1 GCA_903858635.1 uncultured Telmatospirillum sp.
CCTCGCGGAGAGGGACGGGCGAATGATGAAATTGCGGCAGAAGATCTCCGGCGGGTTCCGGTCGGTCGTGGGAGCGGAGGACTTCGCGATTATCCGAACCTTGATCTCAACCGCGCGAAAACAAGGTTGGGACTTGCTGGCAACCCTGTGCGCCGACCCGAAGACGCTGATCGCGGAACTCCGGCTGGCGTGAGGTGTCGCTGGCTACCTGGGCTGTAACTGAAATTTTTCATATGCATCGAATCTATAGCAACTTTGTAAGCATAGTGATTGCATCAGTTGGGGAGAGCCGCAGGATTCTTTAGCTAAATTCTTTATGAAATCGAGATCGAATTCCAAATTTAGTAAAGGAAATCCTATATCTCCTATTTTAATAAGCTCGTTTTCCGACCAATATTCCATATCGACGGCCTGAACTCGCCCTCTCAGTTCAGGATTAGCCCTAACCACATCATCTGAACGGTGAGGAACGCTCGCCACGCAAATCTTGAGACCAAGCTCTGCGCCGGATTTGATTTGTTTTGTGACCTCATTTTGTAATTCACGGTTCATGTAATGGAAGTCGTCAATAAAAATGACAAAATTTGAATTGCCAATTTCTTGAACTACCTGGGTTAACCCAGTTCTATTTCTTGTTTCTAATTGCCCGCTTACATCGGTCGATATTTTTCCAATCTGAGAATTGCCGCCGACTGTCAGAACACCTGGAACGCCAAATCCAACCGCTGCACCCCCAGTCGCAGATTGGGCAACGCTGTTTGATGCCTGACTTGTTTTCTGCGACGGCACTCCCCTTGAATCAAGTACGGTATCCCAAAGTGAGTCGGCGGACTTAATTTGAGTGCCAAATACTCGTATCAGATTATCGGAGCCAACGACCTTTTGCAGCAAAACGGACTTTCCAGATTTCGATGGACCAGAAACCGAAACAACCAGATTCGGAGTCATCACCGCATTCTTTAAATTTCTTTCAAACTCCTGGTCTGACCGAGGCACATACGTGTAGGTCGGAAATGTATTCGGAGTAAAAACCTCTGTTGCTCGCAAAGTCGACATGAGTGGAATGACCTCTCGGATTTTTTGTGGCTTCATAGCATCCTGGCCCGGAACAAGACAGCACTACATCGTCGCCCCAAGCACCCAAGGCGCGGACTCCGCAGCGCCAAAGTCGGACTGGTCCGATTTCGTCTTCTCCCCCGACGCCACGCGCAGCATGCGGTAGAAAATCCACTGCCCCACTTCCTGAAGGCTCTCGTCGCCATCCAGGATCGTGCCGCGGTTCACGTCCATGCTGTCTTCCATGCGTGTAAACATTGGCGTTTTGGTCGCCAGCGTGATCGACGGCGCCTGCTTGCGGCCGAACAGCGAGCCGCGGCCGGTTGAGAAGCAACGAGCGCAGCCCGGATGAAGCGGAGCGGCGTCCGGGACCGAAGTCCCTACTGCGCAATAGTCTGAGTCCAGGGATTGACCAACTTCAAGCCCATTGCCGAAAAATCCTTCGTATTGCGGGTTACCAGCGTCAAGCGATGGGCAAGCGCGGCGGCGGCGATCAGCGCATCCCGTTCAGGCCGGCGATCGGGCACATGCAGCCGAGCACAAAGCTGGGCGACTTGAGTGTCGACGGGAAGGATACGGCCAGCGAACACCGGCAAGACCCGATTGTCGATCCAGTCTCGGAGCACTGCGCCCTGTTGTGCATCCCTGCGACCGATCAGCAAGGAGCCAAGCTCGATCTCCAGGATCGTGATCGCCGACAGGAACAGGTCGGACGGGTCCACCGACTTAGCCCAGGCCGCGACCTTGGGATCGAGGCGTTCCGGCCGGCGCAGTTCCGACAGGACGTTGGTGTCCAGCAGATACACTCAGCCCAGGTCCGCCGGGAGGAAAATCCCGTCTGGCAGTTTCGGGGGATCGAAGTCGATGTTCGCACCTTCCGGCTGCGCCAGCAGGTCCAGGATGGACGGTCCTCCGCCCGTCAGACGGCAATAGGCGTCATGGCGGAGCAGGACGTAGGCCGGCTGGCCGCGATCGGTAATGATCACAGGCCCATCCTCCGCAGCCCGTTTGGCTCGGCTGACGTCTTGATTGAATTCACGGCTGGACAGGGTCGTTGTCGGCATTCTGACCTCCTTTATGTAGCTACAATACTACATTTTTGGGAGGGCCTCAAGGCGTAGATAGTCGGTCATGCAGGCGACCCAATTCCGGACCCATCCGGTCATTCGCGGCACCATAGCCCCTGTCTTGGCCGGTGCCCGCCGGTCAAGCCCCTTGCCCGCTTGGGGTCCGCGTAGCG
>CAIOJO010000481.1 GCA_903858635.1 uncultured Telmatospirillum sp.
AACCCTGCGAGCCGCCCTGCTGGCCCATCAGGCCAAGCATTCCATCAACCCCGATCTTGAACAGCACGCCAAGGCCGCGTAGCCTGTTCAGACCGTGACGCCTGCCGAGCGAATTTCAACACGGCTCGGGACAATCCCTTGTTTTGCCAATGCAGAGGTTGAAGGTTGCTGATGGCGTCGCTCCCGCCCTTCGACACGGGGACGATGTGGTCGGCTTCCCACCCGTATTTGCTGTTGCGGTTGCCGTACTCGGATCGCTTGATCCAGGCGCCGCACTGATCCTTGCGAAACCCGTTCTTCTCGTTGTCACCGCCGGTGTTCTGAGCCTTGGCCCAGACTTGGTTAATTTCCGATTCCGTCAGATACATGGTTAGTCCTTTTGTCCGCATCCGTTTGCCTCGGCCGACCACCGGCGTTAGTTCAAACACGATGATGACGTAAGATTAATCGAACGCTTGCCGCTTGTCAACTCAGGCAGTACGATGCCGTCTGATCAGTCGGACGCAGCGGACATAGACTATTCTGCGGTCGGCGAAGAATTTTGGGAGGATGATTGATGGCGTTGGCAGTGAAATTGAAGGAGTTGCGTCTGCGAAGCGGGAAATCCCTCCAACAATTGGCTGACGCCGTTGGCGCCTCGAAAGCGCACGTCTGGGAACTTGAATCGGGGAAGAGTTCCAATCCTTCGATCGATCTGCTCCGCAAGCTGGCGGAGTGTTTCAATGTCTCGGTGGCAAGCCTTATCGGCGAAACATTGGAGGACATGCCGCCTGACATCATCAAAATGCACCGTGACCTCGGCTCTCTTACAGAAGCCGAGCGGGCGATGATTGATGACATCATAGAAGGAATGAAAAGACGGAAGGCTGCGGAGGGCAGCGATGAATCTTGATCGCATGGAATTGGCCGATTGCGGCACGCCGGAAGCTCTGGTCGCGGCAATCTTGAAGCAAGTGCCCGACATGCCGATACCCGTGCCGATTAAAGACGTGGCGATGGCGCTCGGCATCGTCGAGATCAAGGAAATGGAACTGACTGGCTTCGAAGGCGGTCTGATCGCGTTCGCCGACAAGAGCGAGGGGACAATTCTCGTCAATGATAGGAGCAATCCGCAACGGCGGCGTTTCACGGTCGGCCATGAGCTGGGCCATTTCTTAAATCCGTGGCACCTGCCTAAAACATCCGAAGGATTCCGCTGCACGACTGGCGACATGCGGGCTTCAAAAGCCAAACCGGGCGACCGCGCGGCGCAAATGGAAGTCGAAGCCAATCGCTTCGCAGCGGAATTGCTTTTCCCCAAGCCTTGGTTCGACAAGGAAATGGCAAAGTTGGCTGTCGTCGATGTGGAGCACATTCTCGCTCTTGCGACGCGTTATGATATGAGCAAAGAGGCGACGGCCAGGCGGTACGTCGATAAACATCGCGAAGCCTGCGCCGCCGTGGTTTCACAGAACGGCAAGGTTCTGCGAATTTATCGGCATAGCTCATTTCCCTTTGTCGAACCCGAGCGGGATTCACCCGTCCCCTCCGGCTCGGCGACGGCACGCATGACGGTGAGCGAGAACGAAGTTACGGGATGGAACGAAGTTGACGGCGGAGTATGGCTGGGATCGCAGCATGGCCGACGGTCGCCAAAGGCTTTTGAGCAGGTACTCGGCCAACAGAACGGTTTCCGACTGACGCTCATCACGCTTGACGATGACGACCCTGCCGACGACGAGGAGGACGTGGAGCGAGCGTGGTCGCGCCCCACCTTCCACCGATGAGCGTCGGGCCGACGCGATCCAGCAGGAGAAGGCTTCTCGTCGTTGCGGGCGCTGGTGCGTCGATGCAATTCGGAATACCTTCGGTCAGCGGCGTCCACGGCTTGCTCATGCAAGCGGCGTCGTCGCAATTTTCCTTGGCCGACGATTCCACTAAGAATCTTTACGGCTTCCTCCACGACGCGGTCAAAGACTATTGGTCCGCCAATACGAAGGATTGCTTGGGCAAAACGCCGAATTTCGAAGACGTGCTCTACGCGATATCCGCCTTGGGTTCAACCTACCCGGCCGGAATTTTCACCGGCACGCTTGGGGCGTTTGTCGAAAAGAAGGACTTTCCGGACATCCTCTATTTCGGCGAGAGAAAGCCGGTCGATTGGAATGTCTTGAGCCATCTCAGGCAGGAACTTGAAGATGGTTTGCTGACGGAATTCAGGAAGCGTTGCCGTGAACCCGACCCGGCGCTGTCGCCCAGGGTTGAACAATTCAAAAGCTTTTTCGCTGCGCTGACGGACGAATTCGATGTCGCGGTCGCCACGACCAATTACGACGATCTCATTTACCGGAGTCTGCCGAGTATCGAGACGGGTTTTGATCTCGCCGAGGGCCGATTCAAACAAGGCCGAATCATCGATCGATCTTCCTGGTCGTGCCTGCTGCATCTGCATGGATCAGTCCATTTTGACATGGACCTGATCGACGGCGATCTGCACGGTATCGTTTGGCAGGATGACCTGAACAAGGGATTCCACCAGAACTCCTTCGGACGTTCGCCACACCGCACTGCCGAAGGTCACGCTTTTCCCACGTCGTCAATCATAGCGGGGTATGGGAAGACCGAACAAATCCAGCGTGCGCCTTTCAGGAGCTATTATTCTGAACTGGATCGTCTCGTGCATGGCTCGGACGCCGTGCTGTTTCTCGGATTCAGTTTGCTTGATGCTCATGTGCGGCAAGCGTTCACGGATTACCGCGACGGACGCGATCGGCCCGTTGTCTTTATCGACTATGCGAACGATGGCGTCATGATGGCTGGCAGCAGTTTCAGCGACGCCGACACCGGGCCGGCAAGGGCTATGCGGGTTTTCAGAGTCCCGCCGGGAGAAATGAAATGGCTGGGCTATTCACATCCTGACTCTGTGAATGCGCTGAAAGCGGCGAAAGAATTTGAGCGCTGCGCTGTTCCGGGAAAGCGGCTGTCGATCTGGTACAACGGCATGTTAGAGGCGGTCGATAACGCGCCCAAGATCGTAAATGAGTTGGCGAAATGACCTGGCCCTCATGACGTTCAAAATTTTTTCGGATGACCAGATCAGAAACAAAGATATCGACACTCTGAAGCGCTTTCTCAGGATCAAGCTGGGCGGCTATCGAGTGGCGATAAACGACATGTCCACGGACAATCTGTTGTACCGGGGGGTAATGTGTCCGGAACTGCCCTGTACAATTGACCGCATTTCCTATCCTCCGCCCGACAAAGTCGTGAATCTGGGCCGCGCCAACCGTGTGGGACAGCCCATGTTCTACGCCAGCCGGGCAGCGCCCGCCGTGTTTTTCGAAAGTCGCGCGAAACAAGGCGAATTATTTGCGATGTCCGAATGGGAGGTCGCCGAGCCGTTATGGATGCACAACCTCGGATATCATAAAGATGCCCTTCTGAAGCTGGGCGCACCCGGCATCGAAATGCGTGCGCGATTGACTGATCCGATTCAGAATGAATCCAGGGAAAATGCCACATTGCGAAAGCAACTGTCGTTGGCATTTACAGAGGATATTCAACAAGGCCGGGAGTACAGATACAAGCAATCCATCGCGATCAACGAGCTGCTGTTCGGCGACGCCGAGCCGCTGCCAATCCGTCCCAATGGCCCAACATCGAGCCGGGTAGCAGGAACTGTTTATCCGGCGATGCAAATGCGAGGCGCGGCCGACAATATGGCGATTTGGCCGGAATTCGTTGACAGCAGTTTGCGGATAAAATCTGTGCGTTACGTCTTGGTGGAGGCTGCCGATGCGGCCGGGTCGGCATACACGGTCTTGACCGTTGCGTACTCCAATACATTCGCCGGCAGAGATATCGTATGGCAGGACAACCTTCCGCCTGAAAATCAGCGTCGGAGCCGCATCTCACTGGAGAACGGCGACTGGGTTCTCCGCGACGGATATGACCGAGTCTACGATCGACATTGAGACGGTGAATTGTCTTCGACAAAAAGATGGCCCAAGGCCGAAAGTAGGGGCCAAGCCCCAGAGGGCGCACCCGCAAGGGGTGCGCCTAACCGAACCGCCAGGCAGTTCGGAAAAATTAGAGCGATAGGTCTTCTTCGGCGGCGGGCTGAGATTTCGCCCGTGATTTGTTCGTTCGCTTGCTCTTTGACTTCGGCTTGACGACGTTGATCGCCGAAACGTCGAGCGTGTTTTTGAGATGAATGGCGTAGTGCTTCTCGATCATCTCGACGCTGGTACGGCAGTTCTTTGCGATCTGGTAAATGTCGGCGCCTTCCATAAGGCGCATACAGATGTAGGTGTGGCGCAGGCTGTAAGCCGTGCGGGGCTTGCCGTCGCGGTCGAGCTTAAGCTTCGTCCGGTCGAGAAGATTATTGAATAGCTTGATGTGATTGCCGGGGAATATGAGGTCCGTGGGTTTCGGCCACTCTTTTTCCGGCACCGGCGGCGCCTCGCCGCCTTCCTTTTTGCGGAGCTGCCGCTCTCGGCGGGATTCGCCTTTGACCGGTTTCTCGCGGTTGAGGAGTCGCTTATAGACTTCGGCGGCTCTGGGCATGCTCTTGCAATGGCCGACGCCGCGTTTACCGCGAACCTCGATTTCGAGGATTTCCTCGCCCTTATCGTCTTCGACGACCGTCACGTCGCGGAATTGAAGATTGAAGGCTTCGTCCGGTCGTAGCCCGGTGTTCGCCATGAACAGGACGAAGTCGTAAACCTGTTCGGCGTTCCATTTGTAGTGCTCATGGAAGGGCTGACGCGCATACGCACGCGCCGCCTCGTAGAGCTGCTTGTACTCCTCGGGGCTGAACCACGGGCGATGAACGATCTTGCCCTGGCTCTTATAGGGTGGCGACAAATCCGGAAGGTATTCCAGCCAGCCGTGGCGAATGGCGGTCTTGAGGACCATCCGCAGCGTCACGATCTCGTCGTGCAGGGTGCTGCGGGCCGGCGGCTTGCTCTTGGGCTTATGCAGGCTTTTGGATTCCGGGTTCGGCTCCTTGTAGGAGGTCATCCGGTGGACCCGGTATTCCTGCACCTTGCCGGGCGTCACCTTGTTGATGGGCAAGGGGCCGAAGAACGGGACAAGGTGAACACGCAAACGAATGGCGTGGCTCTCGGTCCACTTTTCGCTGCGTTCGCCTTCGGTGATGACGCCGTACTCTTTCAGGAACTGGTCGGCCGCCTTCTTAAAGGTAGGGCCGGTTTCGAGCACGCCTGCGCGAAACTTGGCATGAAGGGTCACATACCAGTCCTCGGCCACCTTGCTGGCCTGATCGAGGGATTCCCGTTTCGTGCTGAATTGGCGCTGCGTTCCGTCGATCGACGTTCTGGCCTGCCAAAAGCGGCTACTTGGCTTCTGGCAAAGCTGGAGCTTTCCACCCATCAGGTCAATTGTCGGCATAGGGCCTCCTGACACACGATTCGTGCTGCAAATACAGGCTTTTTCTCGACTAGAAGACCTTAGAGTATCAGGTTTATTTTCGCTTGTCAAACTGCCCTAAAACTGCCCTAGGGCATTTTCAGCAAAAAAGCCGTCAGCTTTGAGGCTGACGGCTTTGTTTTTGTTGGATAATTTGGTTGCGGGGGCAGGAT
>CAIOJO010000482.1 GCA_903858635.1 uncultured Telmatospirillum sp.
AACCCTGCGAGCCGCCCTGCTGGCCCATCAGGCCAAGCATTCCATCAACCCCGATCTTGAACAGCACGCCAAGGCCGCGTAGCCTGTTCAGACCGTGACGCCTGCCGAGCGAATTTCAACACGGCTCGGGACAATCCCACGTGCTGCTCGGACGCCTCGCCTATCACTCCAGTTGGCGCAGCCTATTTCCCCTGCCGCACCGGGACCAGATGATTGCCTTGGAATGCCTGGACAAGGTTGGTCTCGGCGACCGCGCACTGGACCGCGCCGATGCCTTGAGCGGCGGCGAGCAGCAGCGCATCGGCCTGGCGCGCGCCTTCGCCCAGCAGCCAAGCCTGATCCTGGCGGATGAACCGATTGCCAGCCTGGATCCGTCTTCCGCCCGGCATGCGCTGCAGCTTCTGCACGACATCTGCAAGCGTGAAGGCATCACAGCGGTGCTCAGCCTGCATCAGGTGGATTTCGCCCGCGAGTTCGCCGACCGCGTGGTCGGGGTGTCGAACGGCCAAGTGGTGTTCGACGGCACCGCCCGGCAACTGACCGAAGCCCAACTCAGCCACATCTACGACCGTCCCGCTCGCTTGGCCAAGACCGAGAATGCGGCGGCGCCCCATTCCTTTGCTTCTCTAACCGCGGAGATTCAGACATGAACCTGGTGAAATCCCTTCTGGCCGTCGTCGCCCTTTGCCTGACGGCCGGCACCGCCTCGGCGGCCGATGCCGATCCGTCGCAGCTGAAAGTGGCGCTGCTTCCCGACGAGAACCCCGCGACCGTCATCAAGAACAACCAGGGCCTCAAGACGTATCTGGAGAAGACCCTCGGGCGACCGGTCGAACTGGTGGTGACCACCGACTATTCTTCGATGATCGAGGCTATGCGTTTCGGCCGCATCGACATCGGCTATTTTGGCCCTCTTTCCTACGCCATGGCTAAATCCAAGGCCGATATCGAGCCGTTCGCGGCCATCCAGAAGAACGGCAAAGCCACCTACGAGGCGGTGGTGATCGCCAATACCGCCAGTGGGATCGACAAGCTCGAGGACATCAAGGGCAAGGAGGTCGCCTATGGCGACAAGGCCTCGACCTCCAGCCATCTGATCCCCAAGTCCATGTTGCTCAAGAGTGGCCTGACCGCCGGCACCGACTATCAGGAACATTTCGTCGGCGCACATGACGCCGTCGCCATGGCGGTGCAGAACGGCCATGCTCAAGCTGGCGGACTGTCCCGCCCGATCTTCGAAAGCCTGGTCGAGCGCGGCATCATCTCGCCCGACAAGGTCAAGGTTCTGGCCGTTTCCCAGGCCTTCCCGGAATATCCCTGGACCATGCGCTCGAATTTGAGCCCGGCGCTCAAGGAGAAGATCCGCAACGCGTTTTATGACCTGAAGGACGCCGAATTGCTCAAGCAATTCAAGGCCGATGGCTTCGCCAGCGTCACCGACGCCGATTACGACGTGGTGCGCGATCTCGCCAAGATCCTCAACCTGGATCTGTCGAAGAGCTGATTGCCTTCCTTTGGCGGCGGGCACCTGCCCGCCGCTTCCCGCAGGAGCCGCTGCCCCATGCCCTCTCCGTCCGCTCGTTTCGACGACATCCTGCTGAAGCAGCGTGCCGAGCGCGCCAAGAGCGGCCTAACGCTCGCCGTGATCCTCGGCCTGGTGATCGCCAGCGGCTACTTCACCCATTTGTTTGACGTCCGGCGGCTGGCCGAAGGGCTCCCGGCGTTGGGCACCCTGGCCGGCGAGATGACGCCGCCCGACTTCCGCAACGCCGGAGATTGGCTGCACCCGCTGCTCGACACCTTGGCCATGAGCGTCGCCGGCACCTCTCTGGCGGTGGCCTTGTCGCTGCCTCTGGGGTTGCTGGCGGCCCGCAACACGACGCCGAACATGGTGACGTATCAATTGGCGCGCGGCCTGCTCAACATCTTGCGCTCGGTGCCGGAATTGATCGCCGGCATCGTGTTTGTCGCCGCCGTCGGCTTCGGAGCCTTGCCGGGGGTGTTGGCGCTCGGCCTGCATTCGGTCGGCATGGTCGGCAAATTCTTCGCCGAGGCCATCGAGCATTGCGACGACAAACCGGTGGAAGCGGCGCGCTCGACCGGAGCTACGGCAATTCAAGTGATCCTCCAGGCCGTTCTGCCGCAGGTCGCCCCCAAACTGGCCGATGTCGCCCTTTATCGCTGGGAATACAATTTCCGCGCCTCGACCGTGATGGGCATGGTCGGCGCCGGCGGAATCGGGTTCGAGCTGATGGGCTCCTTGCGATTGATGCAGTATCGCGAGGTTTCGGCCTTGCTGCTGGTGATCCTGGTGATGGTCACGGCGGTAGATTTCCTTGGCGCCCAATTGCGCAAACGCCTGCGCTGAATCAAAGAAAATGGAGACAGAGATGACGCCCAAGATCGTCGTCGCCAACTGGGTGCATCCCGAGGTCGTGGAGTTTCTCGCCACCCACGGCCGCCTGGAACTCAACACCAGCCGGCAGCCATGGCCGGCCGAGGAACTGGTCCGCCGATGCCACGGGGCCAGCGCCTTGATGTCGTTCATGACCGAGCGGGTCGACGAGGACTTCCTGGCCGCCTGCCCCGATCTCCGAATGATCGCCTGCGCCCTCAAGGGCTACGACAATTACGACATCGCCGCCTGCCGGCGCCGCGGAGTGACCATCAGCATTGTCCGCGACCTGTTGGTCGACCCGACGGCAGAGCTGACGGTCGGTTTGATGATCGCCCTCGGTCGCCAGATCCCGCAATCCGACCGCTTCATGCGCTCGGGAACGTTCCAGGGGTGGAGGCCGACCTTTTACGGGCAAGGCCTGAGCGGCAGCGTGGTCGGACTCGTCGGCATGGGCGCCGTCGGGCAAGCCGTCGCGGCGCGTCTGCAAGGGTTCGGCTGCTCGCTGCTCTACCACGACGCCAAAGCGCTGGCCCCCGAGGTGGAGCGTCACTTGCGGGCGCGGCAGACCGGATTGGCGGAATTGCTGTCGGTCAGCGACTACGTCGCCGTCATGCTGCCGCTGGCTGCCGGCACCGTCCATCTGATCGACGCCCCGGCCATCGCCGCCATGAAGCCGGGGGCGTTGCTGATCAACACGGGTCGGGGTTCGGTGATCGATGAACAAGCGGTCGCCGACGCCCTCGCCGGCGGTCGCCTTGGCGGCTACGCCGCCGACGTCTTCGAGATGGAGGATTGGGCCCGCCCCGACCGTCGGCGTGACATCCCGCCCGACCTGGTGGCCGCGGCCGACCGCACCGTATTGACCTCGCATATCGGTTCGGCGGTGGCCCAGGTGCGACACGACATCGCCATGGAGGCCGCCCACAACATCGTCCAATTCCTCTCGGGCCGGCACCCCGCGGGCGCCCTTACGGCGGGGTAAAGGGATGCTCAATCTTCGGCATGTGGAATCTCTGCTGGCGGTGCTGTCGGCCGGCAGTTTTCGCGCGGCAGCGCGGCAGTTGGGCCGCCCGCAGCCAACCCTGACCCAGCACATACAGAAGCTCGAGTCGGAACTTGCGGTCAGGCTGCTTACCCGCACTGCCGGAGGTTGCAGCCCGACCGCAGAGGGCCTGACCTTCCTGCCTTATGCACGGGCGTTGATGCGAACCCAAGCCCGTGCCTTGGTCGCCCTGAGTACCGGGCGCCTGGCCCTGGGTGCCAGCGGCAACATCGGAGTCTATCTGCTGCAGCCGGTCATCGCGCGTTTCGCCAGCCATGGATACCCCCTTCCCGAAGTCACCATTGCCCCCAATCCCGAGATCGCCGAGATGCTGCACCGCGGTGAGATCGATCTGGCCATGATGGAGTGGTGGGACCACCGCCCGGGCTTCACGGCGGTTCGATGGCGCAGCGAGGAATTGGTGGTCGTCGTTTCTCCGACTCACCCTTGGGCCGAGCGGTCCTGCATCGAGGCGGCGGAATTGGCTGGCCAGCCGATCATCGGCGGCGAGCCTGGCACCGGGACGGGCCGGATCCTGGCGAAAGAGCTGGGCGAGGTCGGCCGGCAACTGACGATCACGCTGACCCTCGGCAGCACGGAGGCGGTCAAGAATGCCGTCCAGGCCGAGCTAGGCATCTCGATATTGCTGGCCGGCTCGGTGGCCCGGGAAGTCGAGGCCGGCCGGCTGTGTGCAGTAAACCTGCGTGGCGTGGAGCTTCGCAAAGACCTGTTCGCCATCCACCCGGACGACCTGCCGCGGGGATCGCCGGCGCACCCGTTCGCCCAGTTGCTGGCCTAGGCTACCTCGGCAATGCCGCCTCGATGGCGCGGGCCATGCGGGGCGAGTCGGGGGTGGTGACGCTCGAGAACCAATCGACCAGACGGCCGTCCGGCCCCACCAGGTATTTATGGAAGTTCCAGCGCGGCACGGCCAGGGGCCCCATCTCGCGGGCGGCCCAGCGGTAGAACGGATGCGCCGCGTCGCCGGTCACCTTGACCTTTTCGGTGAGCGGAAAATCGATACCGAAGGTGGTCTCACAGAACTGCTTGATCTCGCTCGAGTTGCCCGGTTCCTGCGCCCCGAAGTCGTTGGACGGCACCCCGACCACCACCAGGCCGCGCTCGCGGTACTTCTTAGCCAAGGCCTCTAGGCCGCTGTATTGCGGGGTAAAGCCGCATTGCGATGCGGTGTTCACGACGAGCACCGCTTTGCCCTGGTACTGGGCCAGGGGCAGCGGTTGGCCGTCGATGCCGACGAAAGAGAAATCCCAGGCGGTGGCGGCCGAAGCCGGAACGGCCGAGAGCATGCCGAGCGCCGCCAAGGCGGAACGTATCAAGTTCGTCATTGTCGTACCGCTCCTCTTTCCAGGGGTCGCAGCGGAACGTCGTCTTCGGCCCTCATCCGCGATTGCGCAGCACCCTGGACTTCTCCCGCTGCCAGTCACGCTCCTTCTCGGCAGCGCGCTTGTCGTGCAGCTTCTTGCCCTTGGCCAGGCCGAGTTGCACCTTGGCCAGCCCCCGCTCGTTGAAGAAGATCGATAGCGGCACCAGCGTCATCCCCTCGCGGCTGATGGCGACCAGCAGCTTGCGCATCTCCTTCCGGTGCACCAGCAACTTGCGCGGCCGGCGCGTCTCATGGGTAAACGCCGTCTTCACCTGGTATTCGGGGATATAGGCATTGAACAGATAGAGTTCACCCCCCTGCTGGCCAGCGAAGGCTTCGGCCAGGTTGGCCCGGCCGGTGCGCAGCGATTTCACTTCGGTTCCGGCCAGCATGATGCCCGCGTCGATGGTCTCGGCGATGGCGTATTCATGCCGCGCCCGACGGTTCTCCACTGCGATATTGCCGGCGATCAGGGTCGAACGGGCCATGCTGAACAGGTACTCGTGAACGAATGACGGAGTTAGGTCGAGGCCTCGATGGTCAGAGCAGCCCAGCGTTCTTCATGGCGGTTTCCACCTTGCGCCGGTTGTCCTCGCTGATTTCCACCAGCGGCAACCGCACGCTGCCGTCGCATTTGCCGATCAGTTTGGCGGCGTATTTGACCGGCGTCGGATTGGTCTCGCAGAACATCGAGTCGTGCAGCGGGCACAACCGGTCGCGCAGTTCGAACACGGTAGCCAGGTCGCCGGCCGCCCAGGCGTCCTGCAACTGGGCGCACAGCCGCGGCGCCACGTTGGAGGTCACCGAAATGCAGCCCACCCCGCCGCTGGCCAGGAAGGCCACGGCTGTGCCGTCCTCGCCGGAGAGCTGGCAGAATTCCTTGCCGATGACGGCCCGGGTGCGGATCGGGCGCAACAGGTCGGCCGTGGCATCCTTGACGCCGACGATATGGGGCAGCTTGGCCAGCCGGGCCATGGTCTCGACGGTCATGTCGACCACGCTGCGGCCCGGAATGTTGTAGATGACGATCGGCAGGCCGCAAGCGTCGTGGATCGCCTTGAAGTGCTGAAACAGCCCTTCCTGCGACGGCTTGTTGTAATAGGGCGTCACCACCAGCGCCGCCGTGGCCCCCACCTTCTTGGCGTGACGGGTCAAGGCGATGGCTTCGTCGGTGGAATTGGAGCCGGTGCCGGCGATCACCGGCACCTTGCCCTTGGCCGCCTCGACACACAATTCGATGACCCGATTGTGTTCCTCATGGCTCAGCGTCGGCGATTCGCCGGTGGTGCCGCAAGGAACCAGACCGTCGGTTCCCTCGGCGATCTGCCATTCCACGAACGACTGGAAGGCCGCCTCGTCGACCCGGCCGTTCTTGAACGGCGTGATCAGGGCGGTGATCGACCCCTTGAACATGGTTGTCTCCGTAAACGCGCCATCTGGCGCCGATGCTGCCGCGCCCCCCGCGGCGCCGGAGGCGGCGGGGATCGACAGGCAATGGAAAATAGCGGCCCGCTGCCCTCGCCGCAAGCCATGGCATGCCGGCCTAAGGCGCCGTGACACCTCCACTGACGGTTGAACCAGCAAGGCGGGAAGGCACCAGGAAGAGTCTATAGCAGGTCCTGGTGCCTTCCAATTGCTTCCTGTGGTCAGTTCACCGCGCGCAGCGAAACCGCCGCCGCAGTCGGTACGCCCTGCAGCGGCCGGCGATCCTTGACCACGCTCAACGGCGCTCCGAAGCGCTGGACGGCGATGATTTCGCGGCCGCCGACCACATGGTCGCAGTCGTGCTGGGTGAAGGCGACGAAGAAATCGGCCTCGCTCGGCTTCGCGGTAAACCGCAGATAGGGCGGCATGTAGTAGGTCGCCGCCAAAGGATTGCCGCAAACCGCCACCTTGTAAACGCGATGCGGCGGCCGCCCGCCGTTCTCCATCGCCACGTATTCGCTCAGATCGCGGGCCGCCTCGGCCAGGGAATTGCCCCAATAGTCCAGTTCGTACTGCCCCGCGGCCCCTTTCACCCCGCCGGCCAGCGCGTTGAAGTAAACGTACTCGTCCGGATGCAGGCCGGCCATGACCCACAATTGCACCGCCAGCGCCGCGCCAAGAGCCAGGCCGAAGCCCCGGCTGCGGCCTTCCGAGGATCGGCCGAGCACCGACCACAGACGATCCAGGCCGAGACCACCGATCACCGCGAAGGGGGGCAGAAGGAATTCGAAATGGCGGATGCCGTTGTAGATGGTCGGCCGCTCGACGATGAAGAAGATGATCGGGAAGACCGCCGCCAGACCGAGCAGAAGGAATTGCAGGCTGCGTCCCCGGTCGACCGCTTGCCGGCGGCGAGCGCTCCGCCACAGCCGGACGGCCCCGAGCCCGATCGCGGCGACGGCTCCGGCCAAGACCAGTTCGGGCAGCTTGAGGGTCAGGTAGAGCGGCAGGTACACCGCCGGAAGATGGCCGGCCGGCAACCATTGGCCGTCCATCAAGGTATCGATGTTGATGCCGTAATGGGAGAAATGGACCACCGCCTGCAGCGGATTGAGCGGCGCCTGATAGGCCCAGGGCCAGAACAGCGCCATGGTCAGATAGGCCACCGGCAAGCCCGGCAGCACGGCCAGAAGCATCGTCCGGCCGTCACGCCAGACCACCGCCGGCGACCGCGTCTCGGCTCCCCGCCATAGCAGATAGGCAACCAGCCCGGCCAGCAGGTAGACCCCCGCCAGCCCGGCCCCGACCCGGACCCCCAAGGTCAGGCCGAGGCTGACGGCGAAGGCCATGACCCGGCCCAGCGGCGGATCCGGCAGAACGGGCATCAGCCGGCACATGGCCAGCAATGTCCATAGCATGCCGACAGCGAAGGGGATGTCCTTGGGATTATTGAAGGCCGCCCCGTAATAGGCCGGCATCAGGGCCAACAGCACGACCGACAGGAACCCCGCCCGCTCGCCGCCCAACCGGCGCCCCAATCGCCAGGCGCCGACCAATCCGAGGACGCCGACCAGACCGCCCAGCAGATGGCGGGTCTCGTAGACGCCCAAAGGCGAGATCTTGTTGGCCAGCGCCGCCACCAGGTCGAACAGGCCGCCGTAGTAATAGAGATCCTTGTAGGCGAGCGCCGAGAGGTCGTGGAATCCGCTGGCGTAATAGGAAAGGATCATCTCGCCGTAGATTTTCTGGACTTCCTCGTCATTACTGATGCCGTAGTCGCGGAAGGTGAGAAAGACCAATCCCAGCGCTATCACGAGCACCAATCGGGCGAGATCGTCATAGGGGATCCCGGCGCCCCATTGGCGCACCCCTGCGGCCTCGCCTTGCCTTGCCAGTAACCTACGCACGTTCGTCCTCCCCGCTCCGGCCGCCCCTGCGGCCCATCTGCGCAGGTTCTGACACCGATTTGTGGCAAAGTTGCGACTGGCTGGAGCTTGGTGCCCTACCTCTTCAGATGGCCCCCGAGATACCCCCGATGCCACGCTTTGCCTTGCTCCGGAGAAGCCGGCCGAACTAGAATGCCGCCGGCGTGCGTGCCGCGCTCAGCATAAAGTTGCCCCCTCCGATCGGGGAAAGGGCACATCGATCGCGCCCCAGGATGGGGCCGACGAAAACAAGGGCACGGGTTGGTCACGCCCCCAGGGGGGCCTTTGAGCGAGGCGTGTTTGTGAAGACATGGTTTGCCGCCACCGTGGTCGCCGCCATCCTGTTCGGTGCGCACCCGGCAAGAGCCGACCTGCTCTCTGCCGATGATGCAAAGCTCTATCGACTGGCCTTCGATTCCGCCCATAAGGACCATTTCGACTGGGCGATGGCCGCTACCGCCAAGGCACATAACAAGCTTCCGGCCAAGGTGCTGCAGTGGCTGGCCTACACCCAGCCGAACTCCGGCGCGAGCTTCGACGAAATCACCGGATTCATTCGCGCCAATCCGACCTGGCCGCAGATGACCACGCTGCTGCGTCGTGCCGAAGAGGCGCTGAGCGCCGCCACGCCCGATGCGGTGGTCATGGAGTGGTTCGCCATCTATCCGCCGCAGACCGTGGATGGCGCCATGGCCTACGGCAAGGCGCTGATCAACGCCGGCCAGAACGAAAAGGCCGAGACCCTGCTGCGGCAGGCCTGGGTGACCGGAAATTTCGGGCCGATCCAGGAACGGCAGTTCCTCGCCTCGTTCCGCGACCTGCTGCGCGACGAGGATCAGATCGCACGTCTCGACCGACTGCTCTGGGAGCACCAGGATTCCGCCGCCCAACACCAGATCCTGCGCGTTCCGGACGACTACCGCCTGCTCGCCCAGGCCCGCATGGCCCTGGACAATGCCGCCTCCAACGCCGAATCCCTGGCGGCTCGGCTGCCCGCCTCGGTCAAGGACGATCCAGGCCTGATCTACGAGCTGGTGCGTTATCGCCGCTCCCACGACATGGACGACGAGGCGATCCTGCTGTTGGATCATGCCTCGCGCAACAAGACGCGGCCGAACCTATGGTGGACCGAGCGGGCCATCCTGGCCCGTCGCGCCCTGCAGCACGGGCATGTTTCCCAGGCCTATCAGATCGCCCGTGACCATGGGCAGAGCGGCGGGACCGGGTTCGCCGACGCCGAATGGCTGGCGGGTTGGATCGCGCTCCGGTTTCTCGACGACCGTCAGGTCGCCCTGGATCATTTCACCCGCATGTACGACCGGGTGAACACACCGCAAAGCCGCTCGCGGGCCGCCTATTGGGCCGGCAGGGCGGCCGAGATGCTGGGCCAGGGCGATATCGCGGTGCGCTGGTTCAACCAGGCGGCGCAGCATATCACCACATTCTATGGCCAATTGGCGGCCGCCCGACTCAACCTGGACAGTCAATGGCCGCTGCCGGCCGATCCCCTGCCCTCGGCCGAGGATATCCAGCGCTTCGAGCATCATGAACTGGTGCGAGCGGCGCGCATGCTGGGCGAGATCAAGGAGACGGACCTGGTCCGGCCGTTCATGATCCGCATGAACGATCTGGCGCAAACCCCTGGCGAACGGGCGCTTGCCGCCGCTCTTGCCTCGAGTCTGGGGCGTTCCGACATTGCCGTGATGGTGGCCAAGCGGTCCGAACGCGATGGGGTGCCGCTGATTGCCTCGGGCTACCCCATACCGCCGGTGGCGGCGGCCGAAAAGCCGGAACGCGCCCTCGTCTTCGGTCTGATTCGGCAGGAAAGCGCCTTTCATTTCGAAGCGGTGAGCTCGGCCGGAGCCCTCGGCCTGATGCAATTGATGCCAGCCACCGCGGCGAAGATCGCCAAGGCCTTGAACGTGGTCTTCAAGAAGAAGGATGCGCTGGCCAACGCGCTGACCCGCGACCCCAATCTGAATGTTCGGTTGGGCTCGGCTTATCTCAATGATCTTCTCAATGACTTCAACGGCTCCTACATACTTTCGGTAGCCGCCTACAACGCCGGGCCGTCACGCATCAAGAAGTGGATCCGCGAGATGGGAGATCCACGCACCCAGGAGGTCGACGCGGTCGACTGGATCGAGAGCATTCCGTACTCCGAAACGCGCAATTACGTGCAGCGCGTTCTCGAGGGGATGCAGATCTATCGGCAGCGTTTGGGCACGACCAATCTTGCCCTGTCGCTGGAGCGCGACCTGAAGCGATAAGGGCCGGCAGAACCGCTCGAAGCTGGGAGGGCTGGGCCATGACGCGTAAACCGATGTCCGGAATTTCCGTTTGTGCATTCGATGCTTACGGGACGTTGTTCGACCTTTCGTCGGTGGTCGGAAGCTGCCGTGCGGCGCTCGGCGATCGGGCCCAGGCCCTGTCCGACCTGTGGCGCCGCAAGCAGCTCGAGTACAGCTGGCTGCGCAGCCTGATGGGCCGTCATACCGATTTCTGGCACGTCACCGGGGAAGCCCTCGACTATGCCATGAAGGCGCAGGGCATCGACGATCTCGGCTTGCGGGCCCATCTGATGGAAGCCTATCTCATCCCGGCCGCCTATTCCGAGGTGCCGGCGGCATTGCAGGCCCTGCGCGCGGCCGGCCTGAAACTGGCAATCCTGTCGAACGGTTCGCCCAGCATGCTGACCTCGGCAACCAGTGCCAGCGGCCTCGAAAGTCTGCTCGACGCCGTCCTGTCGGTGGAAAGCGTCGGCATCTTCAAACCCCATCCGTCAGTCTATCGCCTGGTCCCGGACCGCTTCGAATGCGAGCCGGCCAGCGTCGCCTTCATGTCGTCCAACAGTTGGGATGCGGCCGGGGCCGCTGCCTTCGGCTTCCGGGTGATCTGGGTCAACCGCAGCGGCCAGCCCCGCGACGTGCTGCCGGCCAGCCCGCATCTCGAAGTGGACAGCCTGGCCTGTCTGCCGACGCTGCTGCAGCCTTAGGACCCTCTCCGAGCCCCTCGCCCGCTTGCGGGAGAGGGAGGGGCCCGGCCGTCAGGCTGGGAGGGGTGAGGGCAGCCGGTGGGGTGGTTGTCACTGTCAGGCTTCGTGGCAGAGCTCCAGAACCGCTCCTCCCTTGGTCTAAACGGCGGAGCCCCCCTCACCCTCCCACCGCCTGCGGCGGCAGGCCCCTCCCTCTCCCACTTCCGTGGGCGAGGGGACAAGCTCCTCGCATGGCGGCTCTCAGCGGCCGTCGGCCAGGACCAGGCGGCCGGTATAGAGGAACTGCGCGGGGTCGCGCGGGATGCCATTGACCCGCACCTCGTAGTGGAGATGCGGTCCGGTGCTGCGGCCGGTGCTGCCCAGGCGACCGATCCGGGCGCCGGTGGCGACGTGTTGGCTGGTTCGCACCAAGATATTGCGCAAATGCGCGTAGGCGGTGGTGACGCCGTGGCCGTGATCGATTTCCACCACGCGGCCGTATCCCGGCTTCACGCCGGCGAACAGGATCGTGCCGCCGGCCGTGGCAAGAACTGGCGAGCCGAAGGGTGCGGCAAGATCGACGCCCTCATGCTGCGCCGGGCGGTGCAACAGGGGATCCAGGCGCAAACCGAACGGGCTGGCCATATGATATTCGCGCAGCGGCTCGGCCAGCGGCAGCGACCGGATGACCCGGCGCAGCTCGTCCCAGCGGTCCAGATGGACGTCGAGGGCGGCAAGACTGGCCCCCATGCCTCCCTGCGCCGCGTCATAGCTCCCAGGCGCAACGTAAGGGCCCCCTTGGAAGGCGTTGCTGCCGGGGTCCGCCGGCGGCGCCACTTCGGCCGGATCGAGTCCGGCCAGGCGAATGGTGGTCTCCAGTTCGGCCACGGTGGCGACCGCGAGACGCGCCAAACGATCGACCGTCTGAGTGGGCAGTTCCGAAGAGGGGCCGGCGGCGCCGGAGGGGCGGGGCGCGCCGGCCGGGCAAGCGCCACCACCGTCCTCAGCGGCGACGCGGACCAACAGCGCCGGTGATATCGCCGGGGGCAACCGGAGGATCGTTTGCCCGACCGGGCGCCGGGCCCGCGCCAGTTCCTCTTGCTGGTGAAGGGCTACGGCCGTCGCCGCCATGCTCCACAGAAGCAGGACCGATACGACTGCTGCAAACCACGCGGGCCGTCGGGCCCTCCTAGAACTTGCTTTGGACGATTCGCCTCCCATGGGTTTGATGTGGGAACCGGGCGCCGCCCTGCCGATGACTCGGAAGGTGACCAAGCCTGCGCATCGGGGGCGGCGATGACTTGGCAGGGCGGGAAATGCGGGTTAGCCTGCGCCGATGCCCGATCGTCCCCGGCCCTCCTTGCGTCAACCTGCAGTGCTCCTCGCCACCTGGTTTGGCGCGGGCTATCTACCGCTCGCACCGGGCACATGGGGATCGTTGGCCGCCCTGCCATTCGCCTGGGGGCTGACCGCCTGGGGCGGCCGCCCGGCGCTGGCCGCGGCCAGTCTGCTCGTCTTTGCGGTCGGTTGGTGGGCGGCCGGGCGCTATGTCCGCCTGTCCGGGCAGGCGGACCCCGGTAGCGTGGTGATCGACGAGGTGGTCGGGCAATGGCTTGTGCTGCTGGCGGCCGCACCCGATCTCTTGACCTACGCCCTCGGCTTCCTGCTGTTCCGCCTGTTCGACATCGTCAAGCCGTGGCCGGTCAGCTGGGCCGACCGCAGGGTGGGCGGCGGATTGGGCGTCATGTTCGACGACGTACTGGCCGGCATCTACGGACTGATCGTCATGGTCCTGCTGCGGCGCATGGAGATTTTGTAGTGGCTTGTCTGCCGGTGGAATTGCTGGCCAAGGCCGCCGAGGTGATGGAGGCCTGTCGGGTCGGCGGCGCCACCGTCGCCCTGGCCGAATCCTGCACCGGCGGCCTGGTGGCGGCAGCGCTGACCTCGCTGCCCGGCAGTTCGTCCTTCGTCGAACGTGGCTTCGTCACCCATTCGAATGCGGCGAAAAGCGAGCTTCTGGGCGTCCCCAGCGCATTGATCGAGGGTCACGGCGCGGTCAGCGAGGAAGTTGCCCGCGCCATGGCCGAGGGTGCGCTGGCGCATTCGCCGGCGACCGCCAGCCTGGCGGTCACCGGCATCGCCGGACCGACCGGTGGTTCGCCCGGCAAACCGGTGGGGACCGTCCATCTGGCCGCCGCCGCCCGCGGCCGGCCGACCCTGCATGCGCGCCTATTGTGCGGCGGCGACCGCGATGCGGTTCGTCAGGCATCTGCCATCGCCGCAATGGACCTGCTGATCCGCCGGCTGACCGAAGAGGCCGCCGCCTGAGAGGCCTAAGCCTCCCCCGGCACCGACTGCTCGGCACCGGACAGCGCATATGACAACTGCACGCCATTGCGCCCCAGATCCTTGGCGCGGTATAGGGCGCGATCGGCCAAGGTGATGAGCTCGGAGGCCGCTTGGCCGGGGTTGGCCACCAGGCTGGCGACGCCGACGCTGATGGTGACCCGCAGGAAGGGCGAGGCCGGATGCAGCATTTCCGCCTCCCACACGGCAGCCCGGATGCGTTCGGCCACCGCCCGCGCCCCCTCGGCATCGGTGTCCGACAGGATCACCACGAATTCCTCGCCGCCATAGCGGGCCACCACGTCATGCGGCCGCTGCACCGCCGACTTCACCGCATCCGCCACCCGGCGCAGACAATGATCGCCTTCCTGGTGGCCGAACAGATCGTTGAACGCCTTGAACTTGTCCACATCGATCATCAGGAGCGACAACGGAAGCCCGGTACGCCCCGAGCGGCGCCATTCGGTTTCGATGATCTCGTCGAAACGCCGGCGATTGGCGATGCCGAGCAGCTGGTCGGTCACCGACAAAACGGCCAACCGCTCGTTGGCAGCCGCCAGTTCGGCCTTGGTCTCCGCCTCGCCATCGACCATGCGCAGGACCATCGGCACCGCAACGGCCAGTCCACCCAGCATCAGGGCAACCATCAGGCCGGTGTAATAGACGTTTTCGCGCCAAGATCGCAGCACCCGGTGCTTGTCGACCCCGGCGGTGACGATCAGCCCCAGATCGTCCATGCGGCGGAAGCTGACGACCCGCTCTACCCCGTCGAATGGCGAGCGGTCGATGAAGCTGCCCATCGATAGGGTGCTGAAGTCATGCAATTCCTTCGACACCTGGCTCATATCGACGCTGAGGTCGCTCAACGCGATGGGATCGCGCGCCACGATCGCCCCGTCGGTGCGGAACACCGTAAGGCGCGCATTGTCTTCGGCCGACAGCCCGAGCCGCCCCACCGCCTGCGGGCGCAGCGAGATGACGAGGACGCCTTCCAGCTGTCCCGCCGCGTCATAGAAGGCGCAGGAAAAGGGATAGGTCACCTCTTGGCGGAGCTTGCCCATCACGGCGCGGCCGATGAAGCGGGGCCGTCCTTCGAGGATGGCGCGGAACCAGTCGCGGTCGGTGTAGCTCACCTCCGGCAGCGGAGGGGGCGGGGTAATCGCGTCGCCCCAGTCGACGGGGGTCGGCGTGATCAGCGGCCGCCCGGTCAACTCGATCAGTCCGATCGATCCGCGCGACGGCAACGCTTTGGCCAGTTCCAAGAAGTATCGCCGGTGCCGGTCGAGGTCGCGGCGAACGCCCGCTATACCGCCTTCGGCACGCAGGTAGTCGGTGACGGTGCGCGCCACCATTTCCTCCATGTCGAAGGTCCGGCGGGTGTTCACCTCCATCATCCCGGCCAGCCCGGCCCCCATGACCTCGGCGCTTCTTATGTGGTCACCATACTCGGAGCTGACGAAGAGCGCCCAGGTGGCGAGGATGACCGCCACGAAAGCCAGGGCCGACCAGACGATTGAGCGCCTGAGACGCGAACCGCCCACAGCCTTTTCCCCTTATCCCATTGCGCCGCCGAAGGGATAACGATCGGGACGCGTTCTTGCGTTGTGATTTTGTCAGCCAAGACGCATAGCCGCGCAATCGTTTTCTCGCTGATCGCTCGAAAAATGCGCAGAGACGCAAACCGGCGAAGCGATCCCGGGAAGAAACCAAGTGGGGCGGTCCGGAAGACGCTACAAAGGGAGGCACCCGGAACCAGGCCCTTAGCCTGGTGACTAGCGCCCGGCCGGCTTCGCCGGCCATCTTTGCGTCTTGCGCGCAACGCGCGCGGGGCGCGCCGGAGCTTTAGCGGAGGAGCCAAGCCGGCGAAAGCGGGGCGCCCGGCGCCTGAGGGGCAAGGAACAAACTCAGCCCGGTGACTGCCCGGCCAGGCGACCATCGGCGCCATAGAGCTGGCGGGCCCGCTTCTCGAAGGCGCCGACCATCAGGCCGACCGCCTCATTGAACAGGGCGCCGATCAGCGCCTGCAGGACCTTCGAGCGGAACTCGAAGTCGACATAGAAGTCGATGATCGTCCCACCATCCTCGGCGGGATTGAAGATCCAGTGATTGTTCAAATATTTGAACGGCCCCTCGATATAGACCACTTCAATTCGCCCCTCGTTCAGGGTCACTTTCGAGGTGTAGCGTTCGCGGATCATCTTGAAGCCGATCACCAGGTCGGCGATCACCACATTGCCCTCGCGGCGCCGGATCCGCTGGGCCATGCACCAGGGCAGGAACTCCGGATAATGCTCGATATCGGCCACCATGTCGTAGAGCTGCTGTGGCGTGTAGGGCAGGTAGCGTTTTTCGGCGTGGGTCGGCATGGGGCCCGCTCAGACCGGACCGAGTTGGCGGGCACGGGCTTCCTTCAGCGCCAGGAAGTCCCGATCGGCATGGTGCGACGACCGTGTCAGCGGGGACGCCGAAACCAACAGGAAGCCTTTGGCCGTGGCCATCGTCTTGTAATCGTCGAACTCGTCCGGGGTGACGTAGCGCGCCACCGCCGCATGCTTCGGACTCGGCTGCAGGTACTGGCCGATGGTCAGGAAATCGACGCCGGCCGAACGCAGGTCATCCATCACCTGGAGCACCTCGAGGCGTTCCTCGCCCAGGCCCACCATGATCCCCGATTTGGTGAAGGCGCCGGGGTCGACCTCCTTGACCCGCTGCAACAGGCGCAAGGACAGGAAATAGCGGGCGCCCGGGCGAATCGTCGGATAAAGACGGGGCACCGTCTCGAGATTGTGGTTGAAAACGTCGGGTCGGGCGGCCGCCACCAAATCGACGGCCCCCGCCTTGTCGCGGAAGTCCGGGGTGAGAATCTCGACCGTAGTGCCCGGAGACACCCGGCGGACGCTGTCGATACAGGCGACGAATTGCTGGGCGCCACCGTCCATCAGGTCGTCACGGTCGACCGAGGTGATGACCACATGGGCCAACCCCATGGCCTGCACCGATTCGGCCAGATGCTCGGGCTCGAGCGGGTCGACGGCCCCGGGACGCCCGGTCTTCACGTTGCAGAAGGCGCAGGCCCGGGTGCAGATGTCACCGAGGATCATGAAGGTGGCATGGCGGTTCTTCCAACATTCGCCGATGTTGGGACAGGCCGCCTCTTCGCAGACGGTGTGCAGATTCTTGCTGCGCATGAGCCGCCGCACCTCGGCCGCCTCGGTCGAATTCGGCGCCTTGACGCGAATCCACTCGGGCTTGCGGGGCGATGGATTGTCCGGGCGATGCGCCTTTTCGGGGTGACGGAAGGGACCGGTTGAAGTCATGGGTTCGATATTGGCGAGTGGACGGACCAGGTCAAGATAATCCTGGTCCGTCGCCGCACCATTCTCAAGCGCTGCGCAATTGCTCGAGGAAACGGGCCACCTCGGAGCGCAGATCCGTCACTTCCTGGCCCATCGATCCGGCCGCCTGCTTCACATCGGAGGCCACCGCCAGGGAATGTTCGGCCCGCCCGGCCAAGTCCGACGCACCATCCGAAATGGTCCGGGCATCGCTCGACACCTCGCCGACATTGCGGGCGATCTCCTGGGTCGAGGCCCCCTGCTCCTCCAAGGCGCTGGCGATGCTCGTGGTGATGCCGCTCATCGCCTCGATGACGCTGCCGATCGACTGCACCCCATCCACCGCCCGTTGCGTCATGGTCTGGATCTGCTGGACCTGCGCCGCGATATCCTCGGTCGCCAAGGCCGTCTGGCGGGCCAGGGCCTTCACTTCGGTGGCCACCACGGCAAAGCCCTTGCCGGCCTCGCCGGCGCGAGCCGCTTCGATCGTCGCATTCAGCGCCAATAGATTGGTTTGCGCGGCGATGCCGCTGATCAGGGCAACAATCTCGCCGATCTTGTCGCTGCCTTCGGCCAGTCCGGCGATGGCTTGTTTGGTGTGGTCGGCCTTGGTCACGGCATCGGCGGCAATTTCGCTGGACTGTACCGTTTGGCGGCCGATTTCGCGGACCGAAGAGGACAATTGCTCGGTGGCTGCAGCGACGGTGCCGATGCCCGACGAAGCGTGCGACGCCGCCTCGGCCACCATCTGGCTCTCGCCGCTGGCCTGCGCCGCCGCCTCGGTCATCGTCTGGGCCGCCTTTGCCACCCGCCCGGTGGCCGTCTCGACCTTGCTCAAGCTGGCTCGCGCCTGATCGTCGAAGCCGCGGCACAGCGCTTCGATCCGTTTGCCCCGCTCGGCCACCTGTTGCTGTTCCTGGGCGCGCAAGGCTTGTGTCTGCAAGGCCTGGCGCCCGTTCTCGGCGAGCACCACCAGCGCTTCACGCATGCTGCCCAGTTCGTCCTCATGGGCAATCGCGATCAGCGGCGCGTCATAATCCTGCTGCGAGAAGCGGCCGATCGCCTCGGTCAGACAGCGGATCGGCGTGCTGACCCGGCGCGACACCGCGCGCTGCGCCAACAGGCTGAGCAGCGCCACCACCACCAAGGCCAGGCCGTTCAACACCACCGAACGCTCGGCACCGGCCACCCGAGCATCGGCCCGGGCAACCACCGCCGTCATCGCTTCGCCGCCGACGGCGCTGAGCGAGGTCAGCTGCGAGGCTCCCTTGGTCAGCCAGTCAACTGCGGTCAACTCGGTGCCGGTCCCGTCGGCCAGGCTCTTCATCACCTGCAACCGTCGTTTGCCGGCCTCGCCGAAATACACCGTCTCCACCTGCGCCACCGCGTCGACCAGCGGTTTCGGCGTCAACGGCAGGGCCGCCAGCTTGGTGACGATCGACCAGGCCGAGCCGATCTCGCCGCGCAGGACCGCCGCCTCGGTCTGCTTCTCGGGGCCGAAGACGCGGTCGCCGGCCAGCACGGCGGCGATCAGCAAAGTTTCCTTGCCGCCGCTGATCCGGGCAATCGCCACCGCCTGCTTGATGGCGACCAGATGATCGATCAGCGGATCGGCCCCCTTCATGCTGCCTTCCAGCTTGTCCGACAGGGCTTCCATCGCCGCGATCAGCTTGGTCGAGGTCTGCATCCAGGCCGGCCCGACATCCGCCGGCCGGTCGGCCTTGGCCTGCTGCATGGCCGCGGCGGCGCGCGGCCGCAGGGCCTCCATGGCGCCATGCAGGTCCTTCAGATTGCCTACCAAGGGCGCCAGACCGGGCAGGTCGAGTCCATCCAACGCTTCGAGGCTGGGCGGCAGATGCTCTTGCACATCCCGGCGCTTCTTGCCGATCAGGGCTCCCATCTCGGCCGACACCGGGTTGGCATCGCCCAGGGCGGTCAAGCCGTTGCCCCGCTCGACCCGCGCCGATTCATAGGCTTGGATCAGGTGCTGGCTGGCCAGCGCGAGGCGGGCGACGGTCCGGCTGTCAGTTGTATCGCGCCAAGCCGAGGCCAGCGCCAGAACGCATATGATCGCAAGAATGCCGCCGATCGACCCCAGGACGACCCCCAGTAGCGCCCGAATCGACAGATGACCCAAGAGGCTGAGCTTACCCACCGTAGTTCCCCCAAAAAACCAACAATTGCCCTCATCGCCGCCCGACTTTGGCCGGGGACCATTGATGCGTGGCGCATGAAGCTGTCACGAAATTGCAACCTACTTTATAGCTTTGCCAATTTCGAAGCAAAACATCGTCGGCAGGCAAGACGGCCACCGAATCAGGATCAGAAACTGGCCACCGCGGACAACAGGACGCGATGCTTCTCGCTGGACACCGGGTTGTCGGCGAAACCGCTGGCCGCCACCGCCTCCAGGCGAAGCCTCGGCGTGACGGCATAGGATAGCCGTTGGCTGAGGGAAACCACCGGCGCGATGGGTATCAGGGCGTAAATGGTCGTATTCATTTGCTCCGGCATTTTGGTGCGCGAAACGTAACGCAAATAAAGGTCAGCCTCCCAGGGACCGGATTGCCAGCCAACATTGCCGTTGGCCTTATGATGCGGTGTCGACGCGGTAAAATTCTGGTAGAGGTCGATCGCGCTGTCGTCGCTGACCAGCTCGTAACTGTAATTGGCGCCCCACCGCCAATCCCCGGCGATCCGCCCCTTCGCCTCGAATTCCACCCCGTTCAGGTGGGCTCCCCCAACATTGATATAGGTCGTGGTGATCAACGGGCTGGGCGGCGGACTGACCAGCATGGGCGAGGAAAGGTCGCGCAGGCCGGTGACCACCTGGTGGTAGGCGGCGATCCGGGCGCTACTGTCGATGGCGGGCAGATCGCGCTCATAGGACAGCTCGTAATGCATCACCCGGGTCGGCTGCAGGGTCGGACTGCCGAAGGAGAGAAACGGTGTCGTCGGAATGGTTGACGGGGCAAATGGAACCATCGTGGCGTTCATGATGCCGAATTCGCCCAAGCTGGGCAGCGCCAGGCCACGCGACACCGAGAGCTTGAGCGAATCCACATCGGTCGGCCGCCATGCCAACGCCGAATTGAAGCTCCAACCCGTCAGGGCGCGGTCATAGTCGGCGTCGCTCCATGGCGTGCCGGGCAGGAACGAGCCGCTGCGGTCCAACCAGTAGCGTTCGCCGCGCAGGGCGTTGAGGAGCGTCACCCCGCCACCGAAACCGTGTTCCCACATCCCGCTCAGGGCCGCCGTCTGCGATGCGAGATCGCCCCCGTGCAGCGGGACACTCGGCATGGCGTCCCGCCGGTACTCCGACCCCACCCGCAAGGTGTCGGCGGTGCCGAGCTTGAACAGATCCTGGACCTTGGCGACCGTAACGTCGTTCTGCAGCGAGGCGGTGGCCGAGGCATTGCGAACCTGGTGCACATCGAAATGATTGTGCATCAGGGTGGCATCCACCGTACCGTAATCGGTCTCGCTGGAAAACTCGATCTGTCCGGCCGCCAGCAGCAGGTCGATATAGAAGGGAATCTGCAAGGTCGAGCGCGAATTGCCGTCGGCGATGGAGCCCTGGACGCGCAGTTGCGAGCGTTCGCCGACGGCGGTTTGCGAATCGACGTTGAGGTTGCGGTTGATCGAGGGATTGTCCCTCGCCACCGCGTCGCTGGCCAGGCTCGGATGAAACTGCGATTCCGGAGTCTTGCTCCAGCCGGCCGAGGCGCGGATGCCACCGTTGGCCCATCGCCCGGTCTGCACCACCGAACCTTCCTCGCTGCCGTTGCTGTCGACGCTCAACCGCTCGACATTCACCCTGTCGTAGCTGGGATTGTAGGTGATGATGTTGATGACGCCGGCGCCGGCGTTGTAGCCATAAAGGGCCGAATTGGGCCCCTTGATGACCTCGATCTGGCGGATTTCGTCGAGCCGCACCGCAATGTTCTGCCAAGGCACCAGCCCCAGTGCGTCGGTATAGACTTCGCGGCCGTTGACCATCACCAGCACCCGGTTCGAAGTGCCATGGTTCATGCCGCGGATCGCCAAGTCGGCGCTGTTGTTCGACCAGGTGTAGACATCGATTCCGGCCAGACGGGACAGGATCTGCGGAATGGTAGCGGCGCCGGAGCGACGGATGTCTTCGGCGCTGACGATGTCCATGGCCACCGGCGCTTCCGAGCTGCGTTGCGGCTTGCCGGTGGCGCTGGTGGTCACCGGTTCGCCGAACATTTCCTCGAGCGGACCGTAGTCGATGGTCTGGGCCTCGGCCAGCCTGATCGGGCCGAGCAGTGTGGCGCTCAGCAGCAGGACCGCCAGATGGGTGACACGGCGGTTCGGTAGCGGCCGGTCGATACCGGCCAGCGAGACTGAGGTTATCGTATTCGGTCTTGTCGATGCGATTTCAGCCGAAGAGCTGATGGCCACCCCCGCAGGAACTCATCCTGCTCGTCTCGCAAAGCCGGCTCGCCCCCCCAAGGGAGAATTCCCGCAAGTCTTGTTTTATTTATCCCATTTGCTGTAGGTAGAATAGCCAAACAGGTCGCCCACGGGAAGTGGCAGAACGCCGCTCCCGCGTGCAATCGAAGTCCCCAACCTTATGCGGCGCGCAGATCCTCGAGGAAGCGGGCGACCTCGCCGCGCAGCGATGCGGTCTGCTCGACCATCGACGCGGTGGCCGTCTTGACCTGCAAGGCCGCTTCGTTGGACTGGGCGGCCATGCCGGCCAACCCCGAGGTGCCGGCGGTGATGGTGCGGGCCGCGGTCGATACCTCGCTGACGTTGCGGGCGATCTCCTGGGTGGCTGCGCCCTGCTCTTCGATGGCGCTGGCGATGCCGGTGGCGATGGCGCTCATCTCCTTGATCACGCTACCGATGGCCCGCACCCCCTCGACCGCCTGCTGGGTCATCGCCTGAATGTCGGCCACCTGGTTGCCGATCTCCTCGGTCGCCTTGGCGGTCTGGTTGGCCAAGGTCTTCACCTCGCCCGCCACCACGGCAAACCCCTTGCCGGCATCCCCGGCCCGGGCCGCTTCGATGGTGGCGTTCAACGCCAGCAGATTGGTCTGGCCGGCGATGCCGCTGATCAGCGAGACGATCTCGCCGATCTTGTCGCTGGCGACGGCCAGGCCGTTGATCGCCTGGTCGGTCTCTTGGGCCTTGGCCACGGCCTGGGCGGCGATGCCGGTCGACTGGGCGGTCTGCCGCGAGATCTCGACGATCGAGCTGGACAGTTCCTCGGTGGCCGAGGCCACCGTGCTGATGCCGCTCGACGCCTCCTCGGACGCCGATGCCACCACCTGGCTCTCGTCGGCGGCCTGCCCGGCGGCACCAGCCATGGCCTGCGCCGCGGTGCCGAGCCGGCTGGTGGCCTCGGAGGCATCGGCCAGACTCCGCCGCACATGCTCGTCGAAACCATGGCACAGCGCCTCGACCTGTGCCGCCCGTTCGGCCAATTGCCGCTGCTGCTCGGCCCGCAGGCGCTGCGCCTCGATCCCTTTGCGGCCGTTCTCGGCCAACACCACAAGCGCCGCGCGCATGCGGCCCAGTTCGTCCTGGCGGCCGATTTCGACCAGCGGTGCATCGTAATGCTGGTCGGCGAATTGACCGATGGCCTCGGTCAGGCCGCCGATCGGTATGGACACCCGCCGCGATACGATGAACAGACCAAATCCCACGAAGCCGCAGACGAACACCAGGCCCAGGCTGCTGGCGACCAGCTCGACTGTGGCCCGGCTGGCCTCGGCCTCGGCCCGGGCGACCGCCGCGGCCATCGCCTCGGCTCCCACGGCGCCGAGGGAGCCGACCTGCATGGCAAGGGTACTGAGCCAATTCGCCGCCGTAAGATCGAGCGCGTCGCCCTGCGCCAAGGCCTTGATCACCTCCTTGCGATAACCGTTCTTGGCGAAATAACCCTCGTTGGCCTGGGCAACGGCATCTTTCACCGAAGCGGGGACGTCCTCCAGCTTGGCCATCTCGGCGACGATCTCCCAAGCCGCCGCCGTCCTGCCCCGCGCCTCCCCTTCCCGGACCTGCAGCTCGACCGGCAATTTGCGATCGCCCGCCAGCACGCCGGCCACCATCAGGATCGGCCCGGAGGCGCTGATCCGAGCCGACAGGGCCGCCTGCTTCAGGCTGACCAGGTGGTCGAGGCGCGCATCGCCCTGCTTCATCGCCGCGTCCAGCGCTGCCGATAAGGACAGGATATTTTCCAGCATCTTGTTGGCGCCGACGTCCCACTCCGCCAACAGGGTGGCCGGGCGCTCGCCCTTGGCCTGGCGGGCCGCCGATTCGGCCCGCGGACGCAGGGCCTCGACCGTGGCATGGCTGTCCTTCAGGGCGCCCTGCAGCGGCACCAAGGTCGGCAGGTCGATCCGCGCCAGCGCGGCGGTCACCCATTGGTAGGCTTCCTCGACCTCTTGTCGCCGCTTGGCGGTCGCCTGGGCGAAGTCGGCAGCGACCGGGTCGGCGGCGGCCAGGATGCTGATCGTGTTGCCGCGTTCGACCCGTGCTGCCTCGTACATGCGCAAGAGATCCTTGCCGGCCGCGGCGATATGGGTGACACGTCGGCTGGCGACGCTTTCCCCCCACGCCGACACCACCGAAATGGTGGAAACGACGGCCAGAATGCAGCCGGTCGAACCGAGCACGACGCTCAACAAGGTGCGAATGGAAAGATTACGCAGGTGGGTCAACTTCGCCATGACACGCCCCCACAAAGAGTATGGTCTTTCCATACCCCTATAGGCGCCTGTCGGTCCAGCTATCGTAAGCACACCTTTAGATGTATTCGTATACATACCGATGTACAACCAGCAGGTAAACCGCAGATTGCAAATATTGCGATTACGCCAATACAGTATCACCACTATTAATATACAAATAACAACTCCAGATTCCTTTCTCCCCTGCCGTCGACGCCTCAGAAATGAATGGCGTGGCCATAAGCGTCGAGCACCGACTCGTGCATCATTTCCGACAAGGTGGGATGCGGGAAGATCGCCTGCATCAGGTCGGTCTCGGTGGTTTCCAGCGTCTTCGCCACCATGTAGCCCTGGATCAGTTCGGTCACCTCGGCACCGATCATATGGGCCCCCAGCAACTCGCCGGTCTTGGCGTCGAACACCGTCTTGACCATGCCTTCGGTTTCGCCCAGGGCGATCGCCTTGCCGTTGCCGATGAAGGGAAACCGCCCGACCTTGACCTGGTAGCCCTTCTCCTTGGCCTTCGCTTCGCTCAAGCCGACGCTGGCGACCTGCGGGTGACAATAGGTGCAGCCGGGAATATTGCGGATGTTCAGGGGATGCACGTCGTTCTGGCCGGCGATCTTCTCGACGCAGATGACCCCTTCGTGGCTGGCCTTGTGGGCCAGCCAGGGCGGGCCGGCCAAGTCGCCGATGGCGTAGACGCCGGGCTCGCCGGTCTCCATCCACGGGTTGATCACCACATGAGTCTTCTCGACCACCACCTTGGTGTTCTCCAGGCCGAGATTCTCGACATTGCCGACGATGCCCACCGCCAGGATCACCCGATCGACGACGAATTCCTCGGTCTTGCCACTGGCCTCGACCGTCACCTTGACCTCGTTGGCGGATTTCGTCAGCCCTTTGACCGCTGCCGAGGTGCGGATCTTCATTCCCTGCTTCTCGAACGACTTCCTGGCCATGGCGGAGATTTCCTCGTCTTCCACCGGCAACACTCGGTCAAGCACTTCCACCACCGTGACGTCGGAACCCAGGGCGTTGAAGAAGCTGGCGAATTCGATGCCGATGGCGCCCGAACCGACCACCAGCAAGCGTTTCGGCAGGACGTCCGGGACCATCGCTTCCTTATAGGTCCAGACCAGCTTGCCGTCCGGCTCCAGGCCGGGCAGTGCGCGGGCCCGCGCCCCGGTCGCCAGGATGATGTGCTTGGCCGACAACTCGGCCACCGCCTTGCCGTCCTTGGCCACCGCCACCTTGCCGCGGCCGGCCAGCTTGCCATGGCCGTCGACCACGGTGACCTTGTTCTTCTTCAACAGATGCTTGACCCCGGCCTGCAATTGTCCGGCGACGCCGCGCGACCGCGCCACCACCTTGGACAGGTCGAAGCCAATTCCCTGGGCCGACAGCCCATAGGCCTCGGCATGCTTCATGTTGCGGTAGACCTCGGCCGACCGCAGCAAGGCCTTGGTGGGGATGCAGCCCCAGTTGAGGCAGATGCCGCCCAGATGCTCGCGCTCCACCACGGCGGTCTTGAGCCCGAGCTGCGCCGCCCGGATCGCCGCCACATAGCCGCCCGGCCCGCCGCCGATGATGATGATGTCGAATGAAGTGTCGGACATAAGAAATCCCCTGATTTATTCACCACGGAGGCACGGAGGGAGAAGCAAACCAATTCACCACGGAGATCACGGAGGACACGGAGAATTACTCGTCACCCCCGCGAAGGCGGGGGTCCATGCCGCCCGTGGATACCCGCCTTCGCGGGTATGACGAAGAAGTGCGCTGCGCGCAGCGCGCCAATCTCTTCCTTCTCCGTGCGCTCCCTGTCCTCCGTGGTTCATTCGCCTTACAGCAGCATGGTCAGCGGTTGTTCGATCAGGCCTTTGAAGGCGGCCAGGAATTCGGCGCCGATGGCGCCGTCGACCACCCGGTGATCGACCGACAGGGTGCAGCTCATCACCGTGGCGATGGCCAGGGCCCCGTCCTT
>CAIOJO010000483.1 GCA_903858635.1 uncultured Telmatospirillum sp.
AACCCTGCGAGCCGCCCTGCTGGCCCATCAGGCCAAGCATTCCATCAACCCCGATCTTGAACAGCACGCCAAGGCCGCGTAGCCTGTTCAGACCGTGACGCCTGCCGAGCGAATTTCAACACGGCTCGGGACAATCCCTTCCTGACCGCGGCTCCCTGTCATCGCAACCTTGCCCCTTCACGCGGCTCGACGATGATTGTCCGGCCGGAGACATCGCAGCGCCAGCGGTGCCCGCTATCGTGGGTGAATAGCCACAGCTTTGGCTGGCAGCCAAGCGCGTCCGTTACGACAGCAAGGCGGTATTCGGCCTTGAACGAGGTATCTCTGGCGCGCTTCATGGCGTCATATTCATTGGGTGTTAGCTCGACAGCGATTTGAGAGCCGGACAGCCCCTTGATCTCTACACACAAGGTTTCGTCGCCTCGACGAGGTTCCAAATCCCAGCCGCAGTTGTCCTTCTGCCGATCCTTTATGACCCATCCCTCGAAGTGCTTGCGCACCGCGCCAACTGCAGCAGCCTCGACTTCGGCATTGTGAACAGGATCGGGTGTGCGCGGGCGACCGGTTCCGCCATGTGGAGCATCCCCAACGGCCGCATTCCCACCGCCAACCTCTACTGCCGCGCCTTGCCATGCACCGATATAAGCAGCCAGTCTTTCAAGCCAGTCTGCTATTTCCGGATTGTCGCTTTCTTCGGGGTAAAACACCGATGATTGGCCGGGCAACCCATGACCACCGTGGGGCACCTCGAAATTGCGGTTACCTGCGGGGACCAGGAAGCAGCTTTCCGCGGGTGCGGACATCATGTATCCGACCCGATTGTTCCCCACATGTCTGCCACGAACCCGTCCGCGCTGGAACGATCGATATATGGTCCCGCCCTGGTACCAGCCGACTACAATGCGTTTGCGGTCGACGTCGGTCGCTGTCCAGACCACAAGAACGTCTTCGAGGAAGGTATCCTCTGCTTCAGCCGCCAATCGGCTGATATTTATCACGCCGTGACGGGTCTGGACGTAGCCGTAGCAGGTTCCACCGACAGGAAGGAAATTGAATAATTCGTGGCCGTATCCTTCCTCGCGCACATAGTCGAAGCCATGCGGCAGGTTTTCGTCCTCACCCTGATAACGGGGCATCCACACAACATGGCAAAGCAGAATTGGCATAGCTTGGGTCTCCATTGCCGAGAATCGCGGATTGACTTGACGCCACAGAGGAGCCGCAAGTTATGGCCTTAAGGCAATTGTGCTGCAACCTGCTGCACAATCCTCTGGTCCGACTCGGCATCGGCAAGTGCCCGCAGCCGTTTCAGGTTTCGTGCCGATAACCCATCAACTGGTGGCCAATTTACGTTGGGCATTGGGATCAGCGGCAGGAATGGATCGGGGTGCCCGGCAATCTTGCCGCAGAATCCGCACTCCCGAGCCGGCGCAGATTTGCAATCAGCTGCTCGCGGGCGGCCGTTTCGGGCTCGGCCCAGAGACTGGCCAGAATCGCCACCGCTCTCTCCGAGTCCCACGGGAGTGCCGCGCGCCCCTCTAACTGGGCAAATGGTCCGTCAGACTCAGTGAGGATCCGATCGCGAGGCATTTTGGCGGCCAACGCTCGGCCTTTGTCGCCGGCGAGCATCGCTGGACCAACGCTAAACCAGCAGTCAAGATTGATGGCCCGCGCCAGCTCGCGCTGCGTGCCCGAAAACCAGTGCAGGATGGCTGTGCCGGCGCCCGGATGCGCCTCCAGCACATCAAGAACCGGCTTGGCAGCCCGGCGACTATGGATTGATAAAATCCGTCCATTAGACCGTGTGCAACTGTCAATGATATGGGTGAATACCAACACTTGGTCTTGCCAGTGACGTTTGTATTCCGGATCGCCGTCGAGGCCGAACTCCCCCACATAGCGGACCTTCGGGAGCAGCCGATCGAAAAGAGGCAACTCGCCCTTCCGCTCGTGTGCGATCTGCGGGTGCAGACCAAGCGCCGTTCGGATACGGGCAGCCTCAGGCGCCAACGCCGCCGTACCCGCCCACGCCGACGGAGTGGTGGTGACAGACAGAACGTAGAGACCGCGAGCGGCGCATTCGCGCGCCACGGAGTGCGGGTCAGGATAGAGATCGAGATGGCAATGAAAGTCGATCACTTCACGCCATAAGATTTGTGCAAAGCCTTCAACTCGGCGAGGCCTCGCTCCACCATATCTCTGAGCGCGGCCCGGTCTCCGATCATTGGCGAGCCGAGCGCGTTGCCAAGCCAGGCGTCGAACCCGTCGGCGGTAACGGCGGCCAAGGCTATGGCAACCGATCGCACGTCATCGAATCCAGCGTGGTCGCCGTCATCCTTGCCAAGCGGCTCGTAGGCATACCCGGTGCTGTCGGGCGCGCCGCCCCAGATCATGAACGCGGCCCGTCGAACTTGACATGGTACGCACCGACCGCATTGGTGATAATTGAACCGCTGGAACCGTCCGCAGCTCGTCGATCGTACCGCTTCGGCGTTCAGCAACACCTGGTCCGCGCATTCCCGCAGCATCTCGCCTTTGGTTTTTGCGGCGTAGGGATTTTCGATCCCGACCCGCAGACCGGCCGCATCGAGCACGCGCTGCAGCCGGCTCAGGAACTCCGGATGCGCCGTGCGCGTGCTCAAGCTGCCCAACCGACCACCCGTCAGCGGCGGATTGATCGCAATGAATCCGTTTTCGCACAGGTATAGCGGAACCGAGAGGCCCTCGTGGTATCGCCGCAGGCTGGTCCCGGCGAGCACACCGAAACTGACGAAGGCCAGCGAGCGCGCACGTTGCGAAGATTCCTGAATACCGGGCGAATGTGCATTGTGGTTGAGCTGGAGGTGGTTGAGCCCGCCGCCGATACGGGCGGCAAAATCAACCTGCTTGTCGGCATCGCCCCGTACGGTCTGACTGATCGCAAAGGGTTTGCGGCCGGCTGCGGCCAGATCAATTGCGCCGACCAAGCTGTCGAGCCCTCCCGATAGGAGAACGACGCAGTCTTCAACCGGGCGCACCGGTTTACGCGGGCGCGCTGGCAGTGTGCCTCCGTCGTGAAAGCGCAGCGTCCAGCGGTCCGTCGTGAGGAACGCGAGGGCTTCCGCGAGTGGTGCCGCTTGGCCGGTCCAGAACGCCGGATCGGCGACAGCGACGTCGATATCAAACTCACGCGTCCATCCATCCGGGCTATGGTCTCGTAAGCCCGCAAAGTCGGCGGTGACTACGGACAGCGCGATCGACAGTAGATCCCAGGCCCGGGGCGCAGGTTCCATCCGGCGCCGGCGAACTTCTGATATCGCGGCATTCCCAGCGCTGCCGCGATCCTCCGCCCCCGCTTGGCCGTAGAGGATCACACGAAGAGCGTCTTCTGCCGCAGGCAATACGAATGTGTCGGGGCCGCAGACCAATTTCATTCCGCATAGCCCTCGAATACTTCGAACGTTGCCTTGAGCGCGTCATGCACGACGCGATTGATCCGTCCCGCAGTCAAAGTCCGACCCGCATCGCGCAGCTTACGGAACGCCGCAGCAACGGTTTGCTTGACATAATCGCGCGCCTGTTTCAGCCGGCCGAGCGCCGTGACCGCGCTCGGCGCCTTCTCGACGATCGTCTTGCCAACATCGAGTTCGAAGCGGCGAAACACGTCGATCGCCGTGAACTGTTCGATCGTAAAACCACGTTGCTCCGGGTCCAGGTTCAAAAGGTCAGCCTCGGGGAAGCGTGTCAGAAGCTCCGACAAGGCATCGCGAATTGCGGCGCGCTCGGCCTCCGCATCCTGTGTCCCGTCGACCGGGCGGACGGCTTCAACGACCGCGTCCATCACCTCGTTCACGGACCGGCCCGCCAACAGCGCGGGATCGAGCGGACTTCCTGGTTGCCCTGCCGCCGCATTAGCGAGCGCGCCGCCCAGCGCGCCCGCAGTCGCAGCGGTACCGCCGAAGCGTTGTGTCGCAGTTCCGGAGCCGGCGTATCCGGTCCGCACGTAATGGCCCAGGCTTCGCCGCAGGTCGCTCGTCTCGCCCGTACGGGCAAATTCACCAAGGCTCCGTCGTGCGCCGACAAAACGCGCAGGCGGCGCAATCGGCACCGGAAGTGGGCGCGCGGCCGGTAGTGGAGGCACCCCTTTGTCCAGATTGTCGGGCGCTCGCCCCTCATCTTCGGGCGGGGGCGCTCCGGCCGGCGGATCGGCAGGGGGCGGGTCCGGGGTCCAGGACGGCACCATCGGCACGCCGGAGCCTGGGCCTCCGCTAGATTGCGACGTTCCCATTCTCTCTCTGCCTTTTGATCGCCGTCTTGACCGGCCGGGAGACCTGTCCCCGGTCCCATACGTCGAACACGCCGTTCGACCAGGGCTGGTCGCTGATCTTCGGGACGATATTGGGTTGAATCTGCGCTGCCGGGCGCTCCCCGAGGAACGCCGCCAGGCGCGCCCCCTGGGGAGGATCGGCCTCGGCCAGAACCAAACAACCCTCCAGGATCGGCGGGACGCCCCACTCCTGCTCCTGCCGCGCCCGGTCGAGGAGGCGGTCCATCATCACTGTCGTCTCGGCCCGCGACACGCCCATCAAACGGGGTTTCAGGTTCGCCGCCATCTCCGGATGCTGCAGGAGCGCTGCAAGAAGCTCGGCCGCCTCGGAGGAGAGCCGATCCTCTGGTGTAATGAGCGGCGCGTGTTCGCGGCTGACGTAGAGCGCGCCCCGCAGGTCGGTGTCGGCCAGAACTGGCGGGAGAGTCAGCCACTCCTTCACGAACGGCTCGTCCCACGGTGCCTTCAACGACAAATCTCGTCCCGCATTGGCCCCTTCCTCCCACTCGGCCAGAAACGCGGGTTTGCCGTTGTCGCTGGCGCTCACCGCCGCGATCAGCTCCGCGTAAGCCTTTGGATTACCCAGTCGCTCGAACAGTAGCAATTTGGCCAGAACGGCCTCGTCGACGCCCACGCCTTGCGCATTCGAGATAGTCATGCGGATAGCGAGCGCATTCAGGAAGCGCTTGATCAGCCGCGGATTCCCGACAATTCCTGAAGCCGTTGTCATCAACGGCGCGAGCCGATCCGCAGTGTCGAACTTGCCCACGAGTTCGGCGGGAAGTGGCTCATGAAGCGACTGGACGAAGGCACGGTCGACTCGCTTGCCCTGCCAAGTCTGCCGAAGCTGCGCGCAGACGCCCGCCCTGATCTTCTCTTGTGTATCGACATCGAGATCGCTGTTCTCGACGAATAGCAACATCATATAGGCGCGGACCTCCTGCGTCCCAAGCGGCGGCACGCGGATCGGCACCTGGATCAGCTTGTCGAAATAGTTGGTGACAAGGAGGTCGTCCGGCACACCCTCGAAATGCCGCCGAACCGCATGCTTGATCATCTCGTTGTCAGCGGCGATTACGAAAGCGGTGTTCTTCAGGAATAAGAACAACCGAATCGCCTCCAGCGTTGAGATTGTGGTTTCCGGCAGGCATCGGTCGAGATCGTCGATCAGTACGACCAGCGTCACGCCCAGTTCGTCCAACGTCTCCTCGAACGTCTCCCGGAGCGCCTGAATTTCCTTGGGCGGTGATGTCTCCTCCCTCGGCCTGAGCAGCCCGCCTGCGGCCTCCGCGACCTCGCCTGCTTTGCCTTTCGCTTCGTCCAGCACTTTGCCGTCGACGCCGCCAGCGAGCGCCCGTTGCCCGAGCCCCCAGATTTCGCCGATCAGCCCAGTCGGCGGCAGGCCAAACGACATCGCGACAGCAGAGCCGGCCACCAGTTTTGCCGCGCGCAGCCAATTCACCCGTTTCAGCAACGCCTTTGCCTTGTCGAGCCCCTTCTCGCGCGCCTTGGCCTCAACCTCCAGCTTGGTGGCGATCACATCCATCAGCGCGGCCCGCGCGTCATCGTAGCCCTGATAGAGCCACGCGTTGAACTCGACGAAAACGAATTCTCGTTCGCCTTCGTTGCGGGCGCGTTTCGCCAGCGACGCCTGCGTCAGTTTAATCATCGATGATTTGCCGATACCCCAAGCCCCGGACACGCCGATGGAGATCGGGCGACCGCGTGCCTGGACGATGATCTCCGCCACCGTGTCCGCCACGCCGGAGAAATTCAGAAAGTCTCGCTCGGTCTCGTTGTCGGGCCACATGCTGGGTCGGGCTCTTTCAGGAATGCTGGCTGAACTTACAGCCACAGCCTAAGGCAGCCAAACTCTAAACAGAGATTCATTTGCAGCGTCTGGCAACGCTCTCGTCTGGTCGGGCCGTTGACCGATGTCTCGGATTTCCGCCGCAGGCAGCGCGCTCGGGTATCCAATGTCGCGCTTTCGACTGCTTACAAGGAGCTTACAGCGCATCGCGTAGCGGCGAGTGTAAGCAGGCCCGGTCCTGGCGGACCGTTCCTCAATCCCTTGATTTTCTTCACTTAATTTGGAGCGGGCGAAGGGATTCGAACCCTCGACCCCAACCTTGGCAAGGTTGCATGATAGGCCCTCCAGGGTACCCGATTGTTCGCCAGCTCCCTACTATCATATTGATTTTAATTGATATCATACTCCAAACTGCGCTACAAGAGATCAGTGACTTCCGTTCTTGGTGTTGACCAGGTGTTGACCAGAATTCGACAGGTTGGGGTGTAAGCCATGGCAAAGAGCAAAGGCGTTCCGCTGACGAAGCGGGTGGTCGATTCCTCCGAAGCAAAGGACCAGCGCTACTACGTCTGGGACAGCGAACTAGGCGGATTCGGTCTTCGCGTCGAGACCAGCGGTGTCAAGACGTTCATCGTCCGCTACCGCGCCAATGGCGGCGGCCGAACGGCGGCCCAGCGCTTCGTCACGGTCGGCCGGTTCGGAACGCTGACTCCCGATCAGGCCCGAAAACAGGCCAAGATCATTCTGGGCGGCGTGGCGACGGGCGACGACCCGGCCGGCGAACGCCAGGCGATGCGCCGGCAGATGACCGTCACGGCCCTGGTCGATCTGTACGAGGCCGAGGGATGTTTCATCCAGCGCGGCATCCGCCAGGGCGAGCCGATGAAGGACCGCACGAAAGCCTATACGATCGCGCGGCTCCGGCATCACGTCGTTCCGCTGCTCGGACACAAGCGCCTTTCAGAAATCGGCGTCACCGAGATCGAACGATTCGTCCGCGACGTCGCCGCCGGCAAGACGGCGCGCGACGAGAAGACGGCGCCGCGCACGCGGATCATCGTGCGCGGCGGCGATGGGGCCGCCCGCAAGGTCGTCCGCGATCTGTCGGCGGTCTTCAGCTTCGCCGTCCGGCGTGAGATCGTTGCCGACAATCCCGTCGACAATGCGTCGATCCGCAAGACGGACAATCGCCGCGAACGATACTTGACGCTTGAGGAAGTAACCCGGCTGGGCGCCGCCTTCGATGCAATAGAGGCAGACGGAGCCAGCCCGAAGGCCCTGGCGATCGCCAGGCTTTGGGCGCTCACCGGCTGCCGCCGCGACGAAATCGCCGGATTGCGCTGGTCCGAGGTTGATTTCGAACGCGGCCTGCTGATTCTCGCCGACAGCAAGACCGGCAAGTCCATCCGTCCGCTCGGCGCCGCCGCCATCACGCTGCTGCAGGGGATCGACCGTAACGAGACGTCTGACTTTGTGTTCCCGGCCGAACGGGGTGACGGCCACTATCAGGGAACCAAGCAGTTCTGGGACAAGATCATCGAAAAGGCGGAATTGCCGGGCGTGACGCCGCACACACTGCGCCACACCATCGGATCGACCGCCGTTTCCATGGGCGAGGCGCTGGCCCTGACCGGCGCCATCCTCGGCCACGCCAATCCGCGGTCGACGGCGATTTACGCCCATGTGCAAAACGATCCGTCGCGGCGCGCGGCGGATCGGGTGTCCAAGAAGATCGCCGCTGCACTGGCCGGGAAATCGGCAGAAATTAAGAAACGGCGAAATGGTGCGGCGCGGTGAACGACGATCAGACGCGCTGAGCAGTCAAGCTTGGTCACTGACCAAGCTCCAGATGCCGGGGCATCGTCCACCCTAACTCTTTCGCGGCGGTAGTGGCGTCACCTTTTCTTGCCCTTCCAATCCGAGCCTGCCTCGCCGCGCCTCCAGAAACGCCGCCTTCTTCTGCATGTCGTTCAGTTCGTGGTTCAGGTAATCCCTGACCGCTTTGCGAATTGCCCACGCCACCGACATGTCGCCGTGGCACGCACAATAGTCCGTCAAGTCGGCGAGCAGTTCGTCGCCGAGCCATTTGAACGTCGCGCCGGTGCTCAAACGTCGTGACACGAGCCATTTCCTATGTCAGCGAAGGTCAATCGAGATCAGTATAGGTCAATATAGATTAAATTTGACTATCTTATTGAAAATACGCTATACATTGTTGCGCAGGTTCCCCGCCCGTACCAGGGAATGAACCCGTTGCCCCCACTGGTGGTTTTGGACATGGCCGGCTCAATTCTGAACGACAAGACCGTCACGCCGGCCGCAGCCCGCCACCCTTCGGCGCATCTGCGCATCTCCCATTTCCGGCGACACCCGGAAAGTTTACCGCTAGAATCCGAGATCGCCGCCGCGAACGGTGGATACTCCAACAATTTGGTCGGTCATGGCGCGTAGCGATCTTCTCATCTCCCTTGTACGCGCTGGCGCCGTCGGTGATCGGGAGATGCTGAAATCGACCACGGAAGCCCTGATGGCTGACGAACGGGCGAAGAAACATCACGTCCTGGCGGACCGCCTTCAGCGTGCCCTGTCTGCCGTCCCCGTGACGCCGCCGGCGCTCACCACGTCCGCGACGGGCGGTGGGACCGGACGGGAAGCGATCATCGAAATCCAGCCGCAAATGCGTCTGGACGACTTGCTTCTGCCGCTGCCCGTGCGGGAAAACGGGCGGCAATTGGTCGAGGAGCATGTTCGCGCCGACGTTCTGCGCGCCCATGGATACGAGCCGCGGCACCGCATCCTACTGTCCGGCCCGCCCGGCAACGGTAAGACCTCATTCGCCGAAGGGGTGGCGGAGGCGCTTGCCTTGCCATTCTTCGTTGTCCGCTATGACGCTCTGATCGGCAGCTATCTCGGCGAAACCAATGCCCGGCTCCGCAAATTGTTTGATTATGTGCGCACCCAGCCCAGCGTTTTGTTCTTCGATGAGTTCGATGCGATCGGCAAGGAACGCGGCGACACGCATGAGACCGGCGAGATCAAGCGCGTGGTCTCGTTCCTGCTCATGCAGCTCGACCAGTTGCCGAGCTATGTCGTGGTGATCGCCGCGACCAATCACGCTGAACTACTCGATCGCGCCGTCTGGCGGCGCTTCCAGATGCGGCTTGCCTTTCCCGCGCCGGACCGAAACCAGGTCGAAGTCTTCCTCGACCGAATTATTTCGAACTGGCCCGAGGCGCCTCGCCTTTCCGTGCAGAAAATCGCCGCCAAGATGGAAACGGCAAGCTACGCCGAAGCACTGGATTTCTGCCAGAATGTAAGGCGGCGAAATATCCTTGGGCTTGGAGAAACGGGAATCGATGATGCGTTGGAAACGGAACTTGATCTCTGGTCCGCCCGCGTTCGGCCGGAGCGCCTGAATGCCGAGCGATCCGAACAAACCGCTGCTGTGGCTGAAGAACCAATCCCGCCAGGATCGGCCCGTCGGAAAGCCAAGGAACATCGGCAAGCCTGAGGCATTTCCCGAGGCCCGTCAGCTTGCCAACTTTTCCCCGAAGTTCAATCGACTGGCTGAGGTTCTTACCCGCGATCCGACCGGATTGGAGTTGCGAGCAGACCCGACCGCAATGGCGCCCGAGCGCCTGCTCGTGTTCGAAGTTCGGGGGTCCATCAACGCCTTCGCCGCCGCCGTTCAACGGGTTCCCGGCCTCGAACTCATCGACGAAGAAGAACTCACGGGCGATGAGACGGATCAGGCGCCCGTTGCCTATCTGATGGTCCCCGATGCCCGTGCTTTGCGGGAAATCGAGTCATTGTGGCGCCGTTGGCTGGGCGGCAGGCTGGTCGCTGGGGAGACGCCGTGGCGGGATGTATTCGCGCTGCTCCGCGACCTTCGGCCATGGGGGCCGAACGACAGGGTCGATGGCCCGGATACCGATGTGCTTGCCGAGGAGATCGAAGGGCGACCCGACAACGATCTGGTCAAGCTGGAAGTCGAACTCGTTTTTCGCGCGAACGAAGGTCCGGCCGCAGACCATGAGAATGCCGTCCGCCACGCGATCGTCGGGCGCGGCGGACGGGTTCTGTCACGATCCCGGATCGACGAAATCGCCTATCACGCGCTACTTGTCGAACTGCCGGTCGCCGCTGTTCGCAATATCGTCCAGCACTCAGCCGGCGGTATTGCCGGCCTCGATCCCGTCATGCACATCCGGCCACAAAGCATCGCGACATCGATCGAGGTGGCCGATCTGACGGAACCGGACCAAGGCGCCGAGACACCCCCGCTGGGCGATCCGATCCTGGCGCTGATCGATGGCGTGCCGGTTGCCGCCCATCCGCTTCTCAGCCGCCATCTGATCGTCGAAGATCAGTTTGGGCTGGAGCCGGGTACGCCCGTCACCGACCGCTTCCACGGGACCGCGATGGCGTCCCTTATTCTTCACGGCGATCGGAACCGCCCGGAAGCCCCGCTCCCGAGGCGAATCCACGTCGTCCCGGTCCTTGGCGCGCAAGATGCCTTCCCCGATGACCGTCTGGTCGTCGACATGATCTATAGCGCCATTTTCGCGATGCGCGACGGCGCCTCGCCAACGGCGCCGGGCGTATTGATTGTCAACCTCTCGCTGGGGAATCGCCGCCGCTCATATCACGGGCCGTTGTCGCCCTGGGCACGATTGTTGGACCGGCTGGCCTATCATTACGGCCTCCTGTTCCTGGTCAGCGCGGGAAACAATGTCGGCTCCTTTGCCGTGCCGGAATTCCCGACGCGAATCGCCTTTGAGGACGCCCAAGCCGACGAGAGATCACGCTGCACCATCCGCGCAATCGGCGACATCATGGGGCTGCGTCGGCTCTTCTCACCCGCCGAGACTGTCAATGGCATGACGGTCGGCGGCTGCAATATCGATGCGGTTTCTCCGGTTGATCGCCGCGCCGCGCATGTCGTCGTCGATCCCTATCCCGAATTGACCATGTCCAATCCTTCCAGTGCGCTCGGTCCCGGCTTTGCGGCTTCGGTCAAGCCCGACATTCTGATGCCGGGCGCTCGCGAGCATCTTCTGGTTGTCAGCAACAATGCTCACATCGAAGTGAAGCCAGCGACAGCAGCGCGGGCGGCCGGCCTCAAAGTGGCTGGGCCACCGCGCGGCGGCCGCGAGAACCTCGACGGCTTCACCAACGGCACCAGCGCAGCAACGGCACTGGCGTCCCGGACCTGCCATCGGATTCACGACGCGCTCGAAGCCGCCTATGGCGACGGCTTCCGCAACCTCCCCAAGCATCATAGGGCCGTCCTCCTGAAGGCCCTGCTCGTCCATCCGGCGGCGTGGCCGGATGCGGCGGTCAACCTGATACGGACAACCATCGGCCCTCAAGAGGGCAAGCACCATTATCGGCAGAAAGACAACATCCGCCGCTTTCTCGGTTATGGCGTTGTCGATGCCGATGAAGCGGTCGCCTGCGCCGACGACCGCGCCACTTTCTGGACGGTCGGTACGCTGGATCGGGACAAGGTCGCGGTGATCCCCGTGCCCGTGCCGCGATCGTTCGGCGGCCAAGCCCGACCGCACGCCCTCTCCGCGACGCTCGCCTGGTTCACGCCGGTTCAGCCGGGGCGAAAGAGCTATCGTTCCGTCCGGTTGAAACTGTTGAAACCGTCCGAACTCGGCGCCCTCAGCGTCCAAGCGCATTCGAATCAGCCCGATGAGAAACAGACAGCCAAGGGGACGGTGTTCACGCGGTGCTGGAGCGGGGCCGGTGCCCCGGTTGTCGGCGCCGATATGTCGATCCAACTGATGGTTCAACGCGATCCCGATCTGGGCGAGCCAATCGACGAGCCGGTTCCATTCGGCCTGGCTGTGACGCTGACCATGCCGGGGGTCGTCGAAATCTATGAGCAGGTCAGGCAGCGGCTAGCCATCGCCGAAAGGGCTCAGGTATAGGGTTCGCCGCCCGCCACCGGGGCAAAATCAAGATTTGCGCCCGCAAACGTCTTGGCCGGGCGGTTTTCAGCCATCACAGTTCGCCGTCCGAAGCACGCTGCCGGCGACCCCGATAATCTCGACCGAGCGCCCCCAGGCAAACGCCCCTCATACAACCCGTCGCATTTTCTTATATTTTCCTCCGGCAGGCGCACAACAGCCACGAAAGTTGGCCTTAGTCAGGTATCCACAGCGGCCATGAGCCGTGATCAAGGAGAATGGAAATGACAACCCTAGGCACCGATCTCGATACCACTAGCGATCGCCTTCTCACGGAAGTCGAACGACAGCGGAAATATCTGGCCCGGCTTCCCGATGATTTCAAATTCCCGCTTTTCAACGCGTCGCAGGCCCTCGAATCCCAACGCCGAAGCGGATATCGTAACACTGCCGCGGCGGCCCGCGAAATCGTCGACAATGCCATGGAAGCGGGCGCCAGTCGTGTCGACATATGTTTTGCGCGTCCGAAGCAACTCAAAGCTCATCAGCGTGCAGAGTCGATCAGCGCGGTGGCGTTCATCGACAACGGCTCCGGCATGATCCCGAAGATGGCCCAATATGCGTTGTCGTGGGGCTCTGGCACACACTTCGACGAACCGTCCTTCATCGGGAAGTTTGGTTTTGGTCTTCCTAATGCCTCGATCAACCAGACACGATTGGTGGAGGTGTACACCAAGGTCGCAGGAGCGAAAGCCATCACAAAGGCTTGGCTCGATGCCCGCCATGTCAAGGAGCATGGACTGCAGCAGATCCCCGACCCTGCGGTAGCTGAGTTGCCGGAGTTCGTGCAAACCTATCTCGACAAGCGCGGCTTGGCCTTCGACCACGGCACCGTCGTGGTATGGGTTGAACCGGATCGAATCTCCTATCGAACTCCGGCGCTGATGCGTGAACATCTCCTCGACGATTTCGGTGTGACGTACCGCTATCTTCTTGAGCGGGTGGAACTCTTCGTCGAGGGCACAAAAGTTGAGTCCGTTGACCCACTGTTCTTGACACCGGGCGCCCGCTACTTCCTTGCGGAAGACAAAGGTGGTGCCAAAATGAGCGCCGATTGGAACATCCCGGTGAAGTACGCCCGCGACGACAATGGCACTCTTTCCCTATCGAAAGTCGATGACGTCGCCGAACTCGATGCCAATGACCCCAACGTAGAGGCGATGGGTGCCATATATGTTCGTGTCAGTCGTTTCCCCTATGGGTTCGCGGAGCATGCAACTGGCAAAGTGGAGAAGGACAATCATCGTCGGTTCGAGATCCGCAAAACTCGGCGCGGCATGTCTTTTGTCCGCGCTGGGCGTGAAATCGAAACCGTCGATGTATTCCCCAAATCTATGAAGGATCAGGCCAAGGGGCTCGGCGACTGGCCTCTTCTTCAGTCTTACGCCTACCACTGGGGAGTCGAGGTCCGATTTGACCCGGCGCTCGATGAGATCTTCGGCATCACCAACGACAAGCAGACCGTCAGGCCCATTGAAGACCTCTGGCGCTTGCTCACCGCGGAAGGCATCGACGCTCAACTCGGTCGCGAGCAAACTTTTCAGCGCAAGATGCGCAAGGAAGAAAAGGAAAAGCAGCGCAGCAGGGATGCCAAAAAGAGCGCTGTAACCACGATGGCAGAAAGCGTTGCTGCCAAGGCCGACTCGATATCCGGCCAGAAACCTCGAGTTGCAGATCGCGTCAAGGCCAAGGCCCGGGAAGACTTCGAAAGCGAAGCGAAGCGCCGGGCCAAGGTTGACCAGACATCGATCGATCAGGCTCGGAAGGCAGTCGAGGAGGAAGCCAAACGGCGCCCGTACATTATTGACTTTTACGACGAACCGCGGGGGCCATTTTACAAACCGACATGGGCGCATGGTGGTCAAGTTGCGGTTTTAATCAACCGCGAGCATCCCTTTTTTCAGACCCTTTACAGCCCCCTATTGAGTTTGGCTTTGGGTGGCCAAGCAAAGCAGGCGCTGGATGTCCTGCTGATCGCGCTGGCACGAGCGGAACTCGCCATCGACGACGAGACATGTGCTGCTTGGTACGAGACCCAGAGAGAGCGTGCATGGAGTCCCTTCCTCGCCGATGCCTACAAGATGCTTCAGAAGTCGGCCGCGCCAGTCGACGAGGAAACAGCGGTGGCTGGTGGCGAAGGTGGCGATGACGACGCCGACGAATTGTCGGCAGAGGTGGCTGCGGAGTAAGGTAGTCGCGGGGCGCCGATGGGTGCCCCGTGTTGCCGCTGGCTCGGCGCACGCCGAGCTGCTATCTTGGCTACAGTAAGTGAGTATCAGCTCGAGACCAGTGTAGGCGCGGCCATGAGCCGCCATGTCCCCCGGACGCTGCAACGGCCTTCAAGCTGTCTTTTTGAAGGCAACAGCAGCGACAGGAGGACTCCGTGAAAAACGGCAGCTCGACGATAAGCCTTGACGATCTGATCAAGGCGGCTCTCACCGGAACACCCTACAACCAGCAGCGTCTGGGCAATGAAGCGCGACGCTATGCTCGTCGTCTCTCGAAGGCATATGGCAAGGATTTCCCCGAAGACTTGCATGACGAAGTCTTCGGCCAAGCGTTTGTGGAGTTGTTCGAGGGCGGCGCGCAAGCCCTCGCCCAGAGAAATGGCAAGGCTTTGTTCCGGCGGGCAGTGTTGGCCGCCATCCGGGCGGTGCGGGCCAGCTATACCGCTCCCGGTCGTCGCACCCGCTCATCGTCCAAGGAGAGCGGCGATTTCGTCGCCCCCGAACATGTCGGTCAGATCGCCACCCAGCGTGAATTGGAACGTTGCATAGTCGATGATGGCTCCGGCGGTTCGATCGATTTCGACCGCTTTGGCGATCCGGCGGCGGGCGCTTTCCAGCAACAGATGGAGCATCGTCTCGATGTTGAGAAGATTTTGCGCGCTGCGCCGACGCCAGTCGCGACCGCGCTTCGGCTGATCTATCTGAATGAAGAGTCGGTGGACGCGGTGGCGAGCGAACTGAATATCAGCCGCTTCACCCTTCATCGCCGCATCACTGCCTTCTGCGCAAGTTGGCGTGTGGCGGCGTAGGTCATGGTGATGCAATACGAATCGTTGCGGGGTGCGGGCTTCGGTCCGATCCTTGCCGCACAGCGCGCCTACGCACAGCAGAGCCGCGGCCGCTCTAAATTCGGGCTTATGGTCCCGGAAGCCTTCGTTCGCGGTATCAGAGATCTTGGGTACCGGAGCAATGGCGACGCGGTAGCGGAACTCATCGACAATGCGTTCCAGGCGTATGCCGACCGTATCGACGTCCTGTTCGGCTATGACGGGTCTGCGTCAAATAAGAAGCCTGTTCAGTTGGCGGTGGTCGACAATGGCCACGGCATGGAACCCGATATGATCCGCATGGCTGTCATGTGGGGCGGCACGCACCGGGAAAACGACCGCGGCGGCCTTGGTAGATATGGTTACGGACTGCCCTGTTCAGCGGTGAGCCTCGGCCGCCGCTTCACCGTTCTTTCGCAAGTCGGTGCCAGCCGCCTGCATTCCGTGTGCCTGGACTTAGATGCCCTCACGAGCGGCGATTACACGAACGATCATGGCGAGATCGTCGTTCCGGAGCCAACAGAAGGTTTGCTCCCGAGGTTCGTATCCGAGCATATTGCAACGCATTATCCGGATGGTTGGACTTCGGGGACGGTCATCCTGATCGAAAAGCTGGACCGATTGAGGTGGTCTACCACCCAAGGTCTTCGCGACAATCTCTGCCGGCAGTTCGGGGTCACCTATCATAAGTTGCGTGGTGAGGCTGCGCTTTTTGTCGACGGCGACTATGTCGAGCCGATTGACCCGCTGTTCCTGACGCCCTCGTTTCATCTGCACAATCTCGATGATGACCGGGCGCAGGCTTTCAACCCGGTCCGCGTCGAAGTTCACGATCCGGAGACGGGGTCATATATGGGAGCGATCGTTCTTCGATATGCTTGGCTGTCGCCGAGCTTCGGCTCGATCGATAAGGGTCGGGACGCGGTCGGCCTGAATGCGAACCCGCGTTTCTCTATTTTGAAGGATTATCACGGGATAATTTTTAGCCGAAACGGGCGGCTCATTGACGTCCAGACCCGAACGCCGTGGACCACCTTCATTAACAATGACCGTTATATCAAGGTCGAGGTCGAATTTTCCGCAACCCTCGACGAGGCATTTGGCGTCACCACCTCCAAACAGCAGGTCACTATCTCGCCATTCATATGGGATCTGCTGCGGCAGGCCGGCCTGCCAAAAGCCATTGAGCAACTCCGTACCAAAGTCAAAGAAGCCAAGGTGAGTCGCCGACTGGAAGCCCTTTCTCCCGGCAGCGGCGAGCGGCGCCTCTCGGAGCGTGCCATGAGCGTGGCAAGTGCGATGGGAGAGGGTCAATCGACCAATCCGCAGTGGGACCTCGGCCTTCGCGTATCGCCCTATCGAGTCGAGTTCGAGACCGCACTCGATCAAGCGTTTTTTAGGGTTGCCCGACACGGAGGTGCCCGCATCCTTTATATCAATACCGCCCACCGATTCTATGAAGAGATCTATGATGGGCCGGTGTCGACGCCGGAATTGAGAGCCGCATTGGAGATATTGCTGTTCTCGCTCGGTGACGTGATCTTGGAAGATCCTGAGGAGACGCAGGTCAGAAATAGATCTCAACTGACGTCATGGTCGCGTCGACTGGATCTGGCATTGGGCATGCTTGCCAATCATCTCCAAATCGGGGATGATCGCGATGTCGGGCAGCATGCTTGGCCCGACGACCTTACCTAGCCTATTGACGCTGTTTCTGCGGTATGCTGCGCGAGCCGTGTCGGTGCGGCTCAAGCAGATTCCGGAGTGATAGTGCCCACAGACGACAATATTTTTGGTCCTGGTCGATTGCGCGCGTTCTCTCCGTTTTTAGGGCCGGCGGAGCGCAAGAAACTCCACGACCTTCTCAATATCGGGTCCGGGTTGCCGCCCAGCTTCGCGGACGAATTGCGTGCTCTTGCTCGTCGCTACGTCGACGATGGGGATAGCGTGAAACTCCGGGCAATATGCCTCCTCGTCGCTGACCTGTGTGAACAGGGCTGGCAGGTTCTTGTCGACACCGACCGCATCAGCTTCGAGCCCCCAGGGATAACTCGCAACGGGGAACAAAGCGTTGATGACGTGAAAGCGAGGGTCCGAAGCGCTTTGCAGACCGCACGAATGCGGCAATTGCAAGAGCCGTCAGTCCGTCAATTTCTCGGTCGGATGGAACGCCGGACCCCGCGCGATGGGCGGAAGACGTCCATCACCGACCTGATCGACAACGGCGCGGACTTGGCAAGGGCGTTGCGTTCAATAGAAGGATTGACTGGAGAGCCTCGGGAGGCCGCTCTTGCCCAGATCGTCGACCCGGTCGTCGAGGTTTGTGTAGCCGGCGCTAAGTGTGCCGATACCGGCCTCGCGCTGACCGATATCTGGCGTTACTTTCGACACACTTGGGCGCACGAATACAGATCAATTCCGGGGCGACAGATGCTAATCTTGATCCGGAATGCAGCGCGCCCGCGGCGTCCAATTATGGGTATCGCCATGCTCGCCAGCCCCGTCATGCGGCTGGCAGCAAGAGATCAATGGATCGGCTGGCTTCGACCTGCTGCCGAAGAACGAATCCGCAATGGCGAATGGGCCGCAGGTCCCTTTGGGGCGGCATTGCTTGACCGGATAGACGCTTCGATCGCTAGCACTCGCTGGGACGATCTCGTGACCCCTGAGGAACTCCAGGAACCCACCGAAGCCGTCGCACTTCGTCTTGAGCAAAGGGCTTCGGGTGCAGCTTTTGCGCGCGAAAAGGAATTGCGGACTCATTATGAAACACACCGCGAAGTTAGCGGACAAGTACGTCCGCACCGGGGCAACTTGAAATTTGCTTCGCCGGATGCCGATTGGCGTGCGGCGTCGGAGGATTTGCTCTTTGTTCGAAAGCGTGCCGAACTGCTTTCGCAACTTTTGTTCGCCAAAGGGATGCTCTACGCGTCAGGATTCGAGCACACACCTGAGGCGGCGCTCGACCAACTGTTCACAACCCGGAGCGGTCAACGCGCTCTCGACATCGGATTGACTGAGTTCCGGAAGGCCGGACTGTCCAGTGAAGTCTCCGATGTAAGCATTTGCGGTGCCGTGCATCCTTACAATCAGTTGCTCGGCGGAAAGCTTGTTGCGCTGCTTCTGACTTCGCAGGAAGTGCGCGACGCTTATGCACGTCGCTATGGCGGGCAGACAAGCCTCATAGCGTCTCAGATGGCGGGACGGGCGGTTTCAAAGCCTGCTGACCTTCGTATTCTGACAACAACGAGCCTCTACGGTGTTGGATCAAGTCAATACAATCGCCTTGTTCTTTCTGAGAGGGACTTCCCCGAACTTCCGCACGGGATCAGGTGGGCGGCCATTGGGAAGAGCCTTACCGGTGGATTCGGAACGTTACATCTTGGAGGCGATACTGCGCAGGCGCTGCGCAGTATGGCGCTGGCGAGACATGACTCTCGCCGAGTGAATAACCGTTTCGGGGAGGGAACAAGCCCTCGCCTCCGTCAGATACGCGAGGGGCTGGATGCCCTCGGTCTCAAGAGCGACGCAATCCTTCATCATGCGACGCCACGCATTTTCTATGGATGTGAACTCAGTCCAGGTGCGCGCGATGCATTGTTGGGACTGGGGACGATGCCGGGACAGGCGCCGACCTGCCGTGATATCGTGATCGCTTGGCGTAGGCGGTGGTTGGATAACCGAGTTCGGCGTGAGGAAACATTGCAAGCGCTGTCACAGCTAGGCGTAACCAGCGTTCGCGCCAGTCTGCATGCCGATCTTGACGGACAATTCCTCCTACCGATCGAAATGTGAGAACCCGATTGGTGTTCGCGCATCTGTTGTATTAGAAATAGCAGTTGAGGTGCGGCGTTACGGATCGCATCCTCGATATATAAACGTCAATGGCGGGCACGGTTCATCGAATTCGTCTTACCCCAATTCCCATGTATCGGCGCAGAAGGCAATTCATAATGGTCGACCGGTAATGTTCACGCTGGGAGAGGTCGACGACCTAGAACGCCAACTAAAGGCAGCAATTGTCGCTTTAAATAAGAAGAATATCGACCGCCTAACGATTGTCGAAGCGATAGACGAAGCCACATTGTGGCCTGCCCCGTTTGATGATTTGGCTCCTATCGTACCTTCTACGACCAGCGTTGACAAACTCATCTCCCGAACTCCGTTGTTTCTTTGTGCAATAGCGTCTGAAATTGGCTTTCGGTTTGAGGGAGTAGGGACTGTCTTTTGGGCCAAATTCAGCAATGCCTTGGGTCTGCCAGTCACAATGGCCGATCGTCAAAGGATAGGTGAAGCCTTCGAGATGCTGGCGACGCGCTATGGGATTTCGCGCCCTACCGAGAGCGCATTCAGCGCGCATTTCTCCATAATTTCATGGCCTGTCGCGAATGCCTTGCTGCCGGTCGATCTTGTAGGACCTGTCACCCGCCTCCTGGCGCGAGCACCGGTGACGGCGCTGCCGGGTTCCGGCAGGCCGCCCAATTTCGCTAGCCTTCGTGCCTGGGCGAGCGCTGCCGAAGGAGCGCGACTTGCCGATTGGCTTCGATTTGAAGCACCGACGGCGCGTGTACTGGCTTCTCTTCTAGCGGATAACCGAGGATCTCCTTTATCACAGATGAGCTTTGAGCGCCTGCGTGCTGCCGTCGCGACCGAGTCTGAGGCACTGTTCGCTGTCCGCGCTGCGCGCCTGCGCGCCCGCACTGCCAAGGTACCCTTATCTTCTGATCTGACACTTGGTCGACTGGCACTCTCCCGCGACCCATCCGGCGTGCGTGTTTTCGTGATCTGGCCTCCTCTCCCGCCGGCGCTGTTTGATGAGGCGCGTGGTGCGGCGCGATCAGCTGGCTGGCGCCCCAGACTTTGGGACGCTGGAGCCTTTTTACACCCGGACATGGCTCTCAGTTCTGGCCCCTTCGCGCTCGCTTTGCAGACGACACCGGGCAGTGATGATGCAGCATATCCCGACGCGGCGAGTATTTTCGGCGCCGGCAGCGACATCGCCGCAGCGCTTGCTGCGCGAAGAGTTGACTGGACGCTCAACCTGCTGTTCGACATTAACGTCGGTCGGACCCAAGCGGAACAGCGCATAGATGTCTTTACCGGAACGTCCGGCGATGTATGGGTCGCAGCCAGGGCAGGCGGGGCAAAACTAAACGGCCTCCCCGAGATTGGCAGCAGTTGCGGATACCGATTCTATGAAGCCAATCTCGCCGATGTCGCTGATCGCTCAATCTTAACCCGTGAGGGGTTGCTCAGTGACCAGCGTCGTACATTGCTGGCGCGGCACCCAACTGACGCAATCGGCGCGCCATCGGGTGTGGTACGACCTGATCGACTTTTTCTCCTGTATGAGGAGAGTCATTGGAGCGGTAACGAGAATGCACCGCAGAAGTTGGCGGCAGGAGCCAGTCTTACAGGGGCGACTGGCACTGCGGGTCGCCCGTATTTGCGCTGCGAGGCCGGGGCAATCGCTGACGGTTGCATCGCTGATCTCATTCTGTTCGAGCGTGATCGCGCATTTGAGGCGTTGATCGAACGCAGGCTTCAACTCCGAGTCGAGAGCAGATTGCCCATCGTGGATGTGCCCGTGACGGCGGAACTTGAGGTTGGCGGGAAATTACTTGCGCGCACGCGCGATCGGTTGCCAACCCTGCCGGTAACCGTGCCCGCGACGTCCTCGCTGCTTGCACCTCTCTATGAGGACAGCGTTCGCACCAAGCTGCTCGAAGCCGGTAAGGGCGTACTGCATATAGCCCTCGGCTACTCAACCGCGATCCACGTCTTCCTCGAGCGTCCTGCGGCATCAGTCGAATGGGTCGATGACAGGCCGATTTTGGTCGGCGCTGACTTGAAGGCCGAGTTGGTTACTGCTACTGCGCGGTCACCTCATCGCTTCGTTCTAGCGCCGGCTGTAGAGATCCCTTCCCGTGGTGCAGCCGCTTTCGGCCTTCTCCTCTCCAGCGGACGGATCGCCGATCCGATCCAACTATTCACATCGAACGTTTTCGATTTCGGCGATATTACTGCGGATTTCGGCAACGATGTCGGCTCACGCCGCATGTTCGACCATGGACGTGGTGTTGGCGACGTGGCGCGAGGCCGCGTTGCCTGGGCACGCGCACGCTGTATGTCGCTCGCTGCGGTCGGAGCAAAGGGGCGAATCGTCAAACAGTTCGAGGATCCTCTGGTGATTGATCTCTGCGGCATCAGTTGGTCGCTTGCCGAGCAGGCAACCAAGACTGCCCCTTCAGACCCGCATCAAGCGCTTTGGCAGGTTGCCGTCGAACGCGGTCTTGCCGTTCTTCCCAATGAGGCGTCCCAATCAGACGCAGAGGTTTTCGGCAAGGCGTTCCAGAGGCATGCGCGCTTGCTGGACCCAGGTTGGCCACTGGCCTCCGATGAACCGAACGACTCCGCCATGGACGAGGCTCTCAACATGGCATTCTCGGAAGCGATTGCAGAGTTGCATACTCGTGGCGCGCTGCTTCAAGTGGAGGATGATTTCGATTTCGGCAATCCGGCCGAGGACTGGAAAAATGCCGCAACTAACGCCCTGAGGCAGGTTCGCCGGCTCGCACTCGCCCGCATGATCGCGCCGACGAACGGAGGACGCAAACTCAGCCTGCGTTCCTATGCCGACCTCAGCATTGCGGAACTTGCCGAAGATATATCGGCCTGGACTCGTGCCTGGGCGCTCCCACGAGGCCAGTTGACGTCCGACACAGCAGCCAGCGCCCTCCAACTCTGGCTTTCGCCGACAGCTTGCGACGATGTTGATGCCACTATCCGTGTGCTCGTTGCAGACCCGTTTGTTTCGCGCGCTACGCGCTATGCGGCGCTCCGCGTCGGAACAGACAGAGCCGAGGTAATCGCATGAGCGAGTTTCATCGCGTTCTGCTCGGCCTTCATGCCAAAGCCCGTCGATTAGATCGCGACCAAGCCCTTCTGGGCGCGCTTGGCGTCGGTGCCTTCGCTTATCCGCATCAGGTCGACAGTGTTCACCGCATGGTAACCAGCACCGCCTGCCGCTGGTTGCTTGCGGACGAAGTCGGACTCGGTAAGACCATCCAGGCAATCATGGTGATGCGCGCGCTGGCGGCGCAGAACCCGAGGCCGCTTGCTGCGGCGCTTGTCGTACCTGACGATCTGGTCTCGCAATGGGAGGAGGAATTGCTTTGCCGTGGTCACGTCCTCGCGTTAGAGAGCGGTGAGGAAGGCGGAGTCACTGGCAACCTTGTTATGCGGCTAATTCGGCCGAGCAGACTTCTCGACGGAGGTCGGATTCTAGCCGAAAAGATCGACCTCCTCCTGGTCGACGAATTTACGCGCCTACAAGTGCAAGTAAGGCGCGACATCATCGCGGCGGCACGGATCATCCCGAACGTAATCGCGATGACCGCAACACCTGCCTTGCATCAGGCCGGAACGCGTCGGGAGCTAATGGCACTCCTTGAGCCCGAGGCGCACCGGGTGGCGCTGGCTGAAGATCGTGACATCCTAACTGTGCTCTCTGAGCGAGAAGCGCGCGCGCTCGATTGCCATAGGCACGATCTGCAGGAATCGCGTAGGCGCCGAGCCATCGAAGAAGGTTACGGGCTCTATCGCCGCCTCATTCGAACGGCGAGAACCGACTATCCGGATGCCTTGCCCCGACGAGTCTATCAGCCAGTCCGCCTTTCCCCAACCGATGGGGACGTCGAACGTGCCCGAACCACTCGCATCTATCTGGACGCGGCACGGGCAAATAATCTCGAAATCCGTCGCGAGGCGCTGCTGCAGGTGGCTGGGCGGTCTCCGCAGTCGCTCCGAGAGCGGCTTAGCACGCTGAAAAGACCGTCAACGGATCTCCAGACTGCGTGGCGGCAAATCGACACTTGCCTGCGCAATGAGCAAGGCGACGCCAAGCTCGATGCTCTAATTGATCATCTTCGAATGCTGCATATGAGAAAACCTGACGCGCGCGTCGTCGTTGTTGCGGAGGACAATCCGACCACGGACTATCTTCGGGATGCGATCGAGAAACTCACTGATGTGAAGGTCGCGAAAAAGCGCCGTTCGGTCGGCGCGGCGGAGGAACTCGAAGACCAGGTCACCCTCCTGAAAGAGGCGCTAGACGATTTCATTAGCGGCGAGGCCAAGGTGCTTGTTGCAGCGGACGCCGCCAAGGAAGGGCACAACCTTCAATTTGCCGACGAGATCATTTTTTTCGCATTACCCTGGTCGCCTCCCGACATCCAGCAGTGGATTGGCCGCATCGATCGTCTCGGCGCCAAGGGGTTGCCGACCAATCGCCGCATCTCGATCACTCCGCTCGTGGTAGAAGGCTCGATCGAGAACAATATCCTTGGTGTACTTGAGGGAACCGGCGTTTTCCTGCGCAGCGAGGTGTTCGACGAATCAGAGTGGGAGGAAATCACCGAGGCGATCACAGCGGCGGCAAATGGCTCGGTGGGCGCGAGTTGGGGTGCCGCCGCAAAACAGGCGAAGACCCTTGGCGACAGTTGCGACGAATGGCTGAATGTGACGCGCTTGCCACCGTCGCCGCGCACCGCGCTTGCAATCAAGTGCGAGGCACGATTTCGGAGTCGACCTTACGCTGCACCATTTATTGTGCCCACGGACGTGAATTGGAATTGGTATCAAGCACGCGAACGGGCCGTCGAATTGATAATTAAGCTGTCGCGCGAGGACTATCTCGATGTGCGAAACTGTCAGCAGGACGAACAGCGCTATAAGACCATGTGGTATAGGGTACCGTTTAGCAGCAATGATTTCATTATTCCTGATCTCGACACCCGATCTGCCAGCTTTCGTCAGCCTTTTATCACGCGGCGCGCGGCGATCGAATGCCCGCCCCGCACACATGTCGTGCAAAATGACGGCCGAAAGCGACGTCTTCATTTCTTCGATCATGGAGGTAGCCTCCATGACGGCGTCATAGCAGCCTTCGAGCAACATGCTCCAGAAACCGACATTACGACCGAGTTTGTGGTGGAGTATCCCCACGAACATCCAATCCTGCAGTGGGAAGGTCGCCGACTGCTTTTGGCGGTGGGCGAGTTCGATCTCCGGGATGCGCTCAGCATCGACGTCGACTCAATTCTTGGACCGGCAAATTCGCAAACATCCAAGGCTGAGCAGGACGCGCGTAGCGCCACCGCCCGCACGATGCTTGCCCAGTTCCAGGCGGATCGACGCTGGCTAGTCGATCTGTGCCCTCCGGAGTTGCTCATTGCGGCGCTCGTCGAGAATGGCGAAGAGATGCCGGTTGTCAATGCAGCGGCGGCAATCCTCGATCCGTATTTCGCCGGCGTTTGCGCGCGTCAGATTGGTAAGCGTCGCTCAACCCTGCCTGAGGCGCGGCTGAAGATGGCTCGCGGTGCTGTAATTGCCGAGTTGAAGAAGGCAAGGACTGAGAGCTTGACCCACGCTATTTCGGCGGTCCGCAACGCATTCGAAAACAGATCTTTCATAGCGAGAGCGGACGCCGAAAATCTGGCCGATGCTGCGCGTGCAGAGATAAGGGCCGCTGCCGCGCTGGATTCAAAGCTGGAGTTCAACCGGGCCGCCCAACGCGGTGCAGACCTTGCCTTGGCGCTTGTCGATACCGCAGGGAATGCCCGATTTGACCGGCTTCAGAGCGTCGAGACCGCCCTCGGCCCAGTTGCTGAGATCAAGAATTCGAAAATCTTCTGGGTGGTGCCGCGAGCATCTACCCAGGGGATCCCAGGAGCGCGGTGATAACGTCATAGGCCTGCGCGTCAATTGTCCAGGACCAAGCGCTTCCCTGGGTTCCTGCGATGAGGGCCGCACGCTCCACTTGGCTTGGCGGCGGCGTAAGGAACTGTAGCGTGCAGGTCGCATGATTGTAACGCAACACCGGATCGCCTTGCGCCAGGGTAAGTCCGACAACGATCCAGCGCCAGATGTCGCCCGACGGAGGCTGCCAGAGCGTTGCCTGTTTGCCGGAGATCTGAAGCAAGACTTTCCTTATTTTGTAACCGGCGCGAATTTCTGCAGGGAAACAGCCATCCTGGCCCGTTCGTTCCCATCTGCCCGAAGGCGGGCTTTCCGCTTTGCCAAAATAGTCAGCGCGGCCGCTAAGCACGGCGACCCTGTCTGGTTCGTCTAACGAGAACCGCTCGCCGCTCGCTGCCAATTCCCGAGCATAGGAATAGAGCGCCGCGGCGGTTCCGTCCGGTGCATCTGCACCCCCCAATTCGACTAGCGCCGAGCGCCAACCAGGCCTCCCTTGTAGAGCGACAATTATGATTGCCGCCTAGCGTCGATTATGGTTGCCTGTGAGAGACGCTGCCGAGTGGTGACTTGTTGTTATCACGGAGCCATGAGCAAGGCAACAGACTTCCCGTAGCGACAACTATGATAATTGTCGG
>CAIOJO010000484.1 GCA_903858635.1 uncultured Telmatospirillum sp.
AACCCTGCGAGCCGCCCTGCTGGCCCATCAGGCCAAGCATTCCATCAACCCCGATCTTGAACAGCACGCCAAGGCCGCGTAGCCTGTTCAGACCGTGACGCCTGCCGAGCGAATTTCAACACGGCTCGGGACAATCCCTCGTAGGGCAGCTCCGGCGGTTCATTGGCGCAGTGGTAGGCAAAGGCCAGTTCGTCGTCATCGCTCTCGCGGACCCGGCCCGCCGCCACCTTGATGCGCGCGAACAACGATACGCGCTCCTGCGGCTGGTATGTCCGCATGGCCTCGAGGAACATCCGGTAGTGGCGGAATTCGTCGCCGGCAATGCGCTTGCAGATCTGTTTCAGCAGGGGTTCGTCGGCCGCCTCGGCCAGCGCCGTGTAGAACGAACTGGTGCCGGTCTCGACGACGCAACGCGACAGCAGTTCGCCGACGCGCGAACCGCGAATCGAGCGCTCGACCTCGACCGGGATGACATAGCCCTGGCAGAAACGGGCGAAGGTCGCCTCGAAGGCGTAGCCGGGGGCCGCCAACTCGGCATAACGACCGAGCACGCGGCCGTGCTGCTCCTCTTCCGCCTGCCACTCGTCGACCGCATCGGCAAAGGCCCGGTCGCCCTCGAACACGTTCTTCAGGTACTGGGTATAGCGGGCGGCGTTGTACTCGGTCAGGGCCGCCGCCTTGACCAGCAGCAGAAGATCCGGATCGAGCCGGGCCCGGTCGAAGCTGTCCCACGCCATATCGTCTGCTGCCCAACGTGGCATTGTGCTGGCCCTCTCCACTCCCACGCTAAGGGATCATCGGGGTGATATATCGGCGAGCCGCCCCGGTCGTGCAAGCGCCGCCATCGGTGAACGCAGCACCGGCGAAGGAGTTCGCCGTGCATCGGGACATGCTTGGGGGTCTTGCGGAAGCGATTGCACACAACCGCAGCAAAGATGGATTGCGTCGCCTTCGGCTCGCAATGACGAAAGAAAGAGGGGACGGAACCAGGCTTCAGCCCGGTGACTGGCCCGTTGAGGGCCCGCGCAGCGACAGCGAAGCGAGCCAAGGGGTGCGGATGCACCCCGCCCGGCGCCTGAGGGGCAATGCAAAGAGTCTAATGCGCCGTGGCTTTGTTGCGCTGCTCGAGCGCCTGCTTCATCGCCTCGGCCACCGCCATGGCCCGCTGCGCATCGTTGCGGGCCAACTCGCTATCGGCTTCCTGGATGGCTTCCTGCGCCGCCTTGATCCGGGCGGCGACCATCCCGCTATCCAGTTCGGACAGCTTGAAGGCCTCCTCGGCGAGCACGGTCACCCGGGTCTCGGTGACTTCGGCGAAGCCGCCGGCGATGAAGATGCGCTCTTCGATCTTGCCGTCCTGATAGACGTCGATGACTCCCGGACGAACCGCCGTGATCATCGGCGCATGCCGCGGCAAGGCGCCGAAATCGCCCTCGGAGCCCGGCACCACCACCATCTCGACCGGCTCGGAAACGAGCAGCCGCTCGGGCGATACCAGCTCGAATTCGGTCTTCTCAGCCATGGGTCATCAATCCTTAAGCGGCTTCGGCTGCCATCTTCTTGGCCTTCTCGACCGCTTCCTCGATGGTGCCGACCATGTAGAAGGCCGACTCCGGCAGGTGGTCGTAATCGCCGGCCACGATGCCCTTGAAGCCCTTCACGGTGTCTTCCAGCGAGACCAGCTTGCCCGGGCTGCCGGTGAACACCTCGGCCACATGGAACGGCTGCGACAGGAAGCGCTGGATCTTGCGGGCGCGGCTGACCACCAGCTTGTCGTCTTCCGACAGCTCGTCCATGCCCAGAATGGCGATGATGTCCT
>CAIOJO010000485.1 GCA_903858635.1 uncultured Telmatospirillum sp.
CGCCAGGAAGGGTGGACGCAGCAAAAGGGTGACGCTTGGCACCGGGCTCGCTCCACCCCCTTGCTGAGTGTGCCGTCGGCAATCGTTCCGCTTTCTGGATCCCCCGATCTGAACGTTCTGGTCAATCATGACCATCCGGAAGCCGACGGCATCGCGATCCTGAGGCTCAGGTCCTTCGTGCTTGATCCTCGGCTGTTCTGAGGGTGCGCTTCGCCCCTGAAGGGCATGCACAGAACACAGTTATGCAACTGCCCAAAGCAGCAATTTGAGATGGCAGCGCGCCCCCGTAACTAAGGACAGTGTCGATGGGCCGTGACCTGCTCCCCGAAAACTCCTCCATTTTGAGGTAGAGTCCGTCCTCCAAAGGGGAAGACGGATATGAAGAGCGGTCGTTTCACGGAAGAGCAGATCATCGGGATCCTGAAGGAGCAGGAGTCCGGTTTGAAGACGGTCGATGTTTGCAGAAGGCACGGCATCAGTTCGGCGACCTTCTACAAATGGAAAGCGAAGTATGGGGGCCTGGACGTGTCCGAGGCCAAGCGGCTGAAGGCGCTTGAGGACGAGAACGCCAGGCTCAAAAAGCTGCTGGCCGAGGCCATGCTCGACAACGCGATGCTGAAGGACGTGACGTCAAAAAAATGGTGACGCCCGCGGCTTGGCGGTTGGCCGTCGCTCGCCTCTGCAAGGAGCATGGGGTGAGCGAGCGGCGGGCGTGTTCGGCACTTGGCACGGATCGCAGCACCGTGCGCTATCGATCGCGGCGGGCCGATGACGGCGCAATCCGGGTGCGCCTGCATGAACTGGCAGCCGAACGCCGCCGGTTTGGCTATCGGCGGCTGGGATACCTGCTGGCCCGGGAGGGGACGGCCATGAACCACAAGAAGCTTTTGCGGCTCTACCGTGAGGAGAAGCTTACGGTGCGGCGCCGCGGTGGCCGGAAACGCGCCCTGGGCACGCGGCGATCGATCGCGGTGCCACAGGGGCCGAACCAGCGGTGGTCGCTCGACTTCGTCAGTGATGCCTTCACCGACGGCCGGCGTTTCCGCATGCTGAACGTGGTCGACGATTTCACCCGCGAGTGCCTCGGCCTGGTGCCCGACACCTCGTTGTCGGGCCGGCGGGTGGCGCGTGAACTGGATGCCATCATTGCTCGGCATGGAAGACCGGCAATGGTGGTGTCGGACAACGGCACCGAATTGACCAGCTCGGCGATCCTGAGATGGTCGCAGGACCGCCAGATCGACTGGCACTACATTGCCCCCGGCAAGCCGACGCAGAATGCCTTCGTCGAAAGCTTCAACGGCAAGCTCCGGGACGAGTGTCTGAACGAGACGCTGTTCACGTCGTTGCCGCATGCCAAGGCGGTCCTGGCACGCTGGAAGGACGATTACAACCATGTGCGGCCACACTCGGCCCTGGGCGGCGCCACCCCCGCCGAGGTGGCGGCAAAATCGAAATCGCAAGCCTGGCCGGGGCATGCCCCGGCCAGGCTTGCGATCACCGCCCAGATCGGGCATCAACAGGAAAGGGCTCTACTTCTGATTGGATGAAAGAAGGGGAGCAGCTCAGGAGGAACAGTTTGC
>CAIOJO010000486.1 GCA_903858635.1 uncultured Telmatospirillum sp.
AACCCTGCGAGCCGCCCTGCTGGCCCATCAGGCCAAGCATTCCATCAACCCCGATCTTGAACAGCACGCCAAGGCCGCGTAGCCTGTTCAGACCGTGACGCCTGCCGAGCGAATTTCAACACGGCTCGGGACAATCCCTCGGGGTCAACAGGAAAGGCATGCGAGCATGGGCCACCGCCGCGGCACGCCCGCCCGGGTCCCCGTCACCGACGGCGAACGGCGACGTTATCCGCGCTTTCAGGGCGTCGGGCTGATGGTCATCATCGCCGGCAAGTTGTTGAAGGTCATCGACATCTCGGCAAATGGGATGAAGGTCGAGAAGGACTGTCTGATTCCCACCGGTCCGCTCAATTTCACGCTATACCCGAGCGACGGCCACAAACTGGACCTCAATCATGGGCTCCAGGTTCGCGGCGTGGTGGTGCGGCAAAGCGGCAGGACGGCCGGAATTCGCTTCGAACCGGCCAGTCTGGCGGTGGTCAAACTCGTGGTCAGTCTGTCCGCCTGACCGCCCGCCGCAATCTTCCCGAAAGTCCGGCTCTTGCCCATCGACGAAATGCGATCCCATCCTCGGCCGACCTTGGCCATGTTGCCGGTCGCCGCCATCGCTTTCCTCGGCTTTCTCACCATCGGGATTCCATTGCCGGTGCTGCCGACCCAGGTCCATCAGGTGCTGGGCTTCGGTACGGTGGTGGTCGGCTGGGTGGTCGGCCTGCAATCGGTCGCCACCGTGCTCACCCGCGGCTATGCCGGGCGCCGTTGCGACGCCCGCGGGCCGAAGGCGGCCGTCCTGATGGGGTTGCCCCTCGCCTCGTTGGCCGGTTTCACCTATCTGATCTCCGCCCTGGTCCCGATGGGGGCCGAGGCCCAACTCGCGGTCCTGTTGGTCGGGCGACTGTTTCTCGGATTCGCCGAGAGCCTGTTCCTGACCGGAACCATGACCTGGGGCATCGCCCGGTTGGGGGCGCTGCATACCGGGATGGTCATGTCGTGGCAGGGCATCGCCATCTATGCGGCCCTGGGCAGCGGGGCCATGGTCGGCGTCGCCGTGCAAGCCGCCTACGGTTTCGCCCCGGTGGCCGGGCTGGCCATCGCATTGCCGCTGCTGGCCATGCTGATTGCCCTGGTCCTGCCCGCCGTGCCACCGGTGCATGGCGAACGCTTGCCCTTTACCCGGGTGATCGGACGGGTTTGGCAGCCGGGGTTGGCAATGGCGCTCAGTTCCATGGCCTGGGGCGCCTTGGCCGCCTTCGTCGCCCTCTATTACGCGAGCCGCGGCTGGAGCGGCCCGGGGCTGCCGGTGGCGCTGTACAGCGGCGGCTATATTTTCGTGCGCCTGTTCTTCGGGGGGCTGCCCGACAAGCTGGGTGGCCGTCGGGTGGCCGCCGGTTCGTTGGTGCTTGCCATGTCCGGGCAGCTGATCCTGTGGCAGGCCTCGGTGCCGTGGCTGGCCGAATTGGGTGCCTTGATCACCGGCCTTGGCATCTCCCTGGTGTTCCCCTCCCTCGGGGTCGAGGCGATGAAGCGGGTCACCCCCGAAAATCGCGGCCTGGCGGTCGGCGCCTATGTCGCCTTCTTCGACGTCGCCCTGGCCGTGGCCGGTCCGCTGACCGGCCTGGTGGCGGGGATTTGGGGCTATGCCGCGGTATTCCTGGCCGGGGCGGTCTCCCTCGCTTTGGCCAGCGCCCTGGCCCTGTTGCTGCCGGCGGCGACTCTCCACACCCCGTAAGCAAGGCGTAAGCTTGCGATGCTAGCCTGAAAGAAATCAGCGGGGCGTCAATCGCCCGTACGCGGCATCCGACGCGAAAAGAACAGACCCACGCATCAGACGGGGTCGGGGGGTTACAATGGAATTGCAGGTCATCTTCTCGACCCTAATTGGTCTTCTGACCACGCCGAAACTGATCGGCCTGGTTCTGCTGGCGATCCCCATCGGCACCTTCTTCGGTTGCGTGCCCGGTCTGGGGGGCAAGCTCGGCATCGTGCTGTTGATCCCCTTCGTCTATGGCATGGACCCGCTCCCCGGGGCGGTCTTCCTGCTGTCGATGCATGCCATCGTGCATACCGGCGGCATCATTCCCAGCATCCTGTTCGGCGTCCCCACCAACGGGCCGGAGGCGCCGCTGCTGGTGGACGGCTACCCGATGGCGCGCAACGGGCAAGCCGGCCGTGCTCTGGGGGCCGGCCTCGGCGCGGCCGCCATCGGCGGCATCATCGGCGTGGTCTGCCTGGCGCTCATTCTGCCGGTGGTCGAACCGGTGGTGCTGTCCTTCAGCCCGGCCGAGTTCTTCTGGATCGCCATCATCGGCATCACCTTCATCTCGGCGCTGGCCGGCAAGATGCTGCTGCAGGGTCTGATGGTTGGTTGTTTCGGTTGGTTGATCGGCATGATCGGCCTCGACCCGGCCACCGGCGTGCAGCGCTTCACCTTCGGCCAGTTGTTCCTGTGGGACGGCTTCGACGTGATCAGCGGCGTGCTGGCGCTTTATGCGCTGCCGGAAATGATGCAACTCGGCCGCAAGAGCACCAAGAAGGGCGAAGCGCCCGAGTTGCAGATCCCGGCGGTCACCTACACCTTCGCCGAAGTGATTGACGGGGTGCTGGATAACTTCCGCTATTGGGGTCTTACCCTGATTACCTCGATCATGGGCACCTTCATCGGCATGATTCCCGGCCTCGGCGGCGAGGCGGCAGGATGGATGTGCTACGCCTTTACCGTGTCGCGCTCGAAAGACCCGGAGAAGTTCGGCAAGGGTGCGGTCGAAGGGGTGATCGGACCGTCCACCGGAATGAACGCCAAGGAAGGCGGTGGTCTGCTGCCGACACTGTTCTTCGGCGTGCCCGCCGGTTCCGGCATGGCGATCATGCTGGGCGCCCTGATCATGCTCGGCATCAAGCCGGGACCGATGATCATCGTCAACGACCTGCCCCTGGTGTGGTCGCTGATCTGGGCCATCGCCATCTCCAATCTGTTTTGCACCATCCTGCTGGTCTTGGTCGGCAAGCATATGGGCGCCATCGCCAATATTCGCACCAGCGTGTTGGTGCCGGTGGTAATGGTGTTCGCCTTGCTCGGCACCTTCCTGGCCAAGGACCATTGGCAGAGCCTGCTGGTGCTGGCCGGCATGGGAGCCATCGGCTATGTCATGCGGCGCAACAACTGGCCGCGTCCCTGCTTCATCATCGGCCTGGTTCTGGGGCCGACGGCAGAAACCTCTTTCCACAAAGCCGTGGCGTTGTGGGGTACCTCGTTCCTGTACCGGCCGACCTCGCTGGTCTTCATGGCCCTGATCGCCGGCAGCCTCTATTACAACCTGCGCAAAACCTATGGTCCCAAGAAGCCCCAGAAAGGGCATCTGCCGTCGCAAGTCCGCGACGTCACACTCTAGAAGGGAGGGATGGGCCAATGACCACCGCCAATCAAACCCAGCTGCCCGGCCGGATCAGGTTCAATAGCAAGATCGCGCTTTGCGCTATGTTTTGCGGGATCTTCGGGACTGCAGTCAGCTTGGCCGCCTTCACCTTCCCGCCGGAAGCGGCGCAAATGCCGTTGATGGTGGGCGGCGTCGGGCTGTTCGTCAGCGTCTTGCGCCTCATCATCGAGGTTGTCCAAAGCCGGCAACCATTCGAAGAACGCGTCGACCTGCACAAGGACGTGCCCATGTATCTGTGGGTCTGGGCCTTCGTCCTGGCGATTGTGTTTTTTGGTTTCTTGTTCGCCGCACCACCCATGCTGTTCCTTTACCTCAAGCTCCGCTCGCGGGAATCGCTGTGGATAAGCCTCGGACTTTCGGGGGGCGTGCTTGCCCTTCTCTATGGGCTGTTCCACGTGGTGCTTTCTGTCGAACTGTGGGAAGGCCTGTGGACGCCCACGATCATGGACTGGCTGCTGCCTTCCTGAGGCGCAGGCGGTGGCCAGCCTAACCGACCGATCGGACGCATCAATCATGTGGAAGCTATTCGCTGTTGTTCTCGCTACGCTCATCGGGTGGATGCCGACCGCCCGGGCGACCGAGTCGGCCGAGGCCTTCTTCAAGGGCAAGACCATCACCTATATCGTCGCCACCGCCCCCGGCGGTGGCTACGACACCTATGGCCGGCTGGTGGCGCGCTTCATGCAACAGCAGATGCCCGACAGCAAGATCATCGTGAAGAATGTGCCCGGAGCGGGGCATGTCTCCGGTGCCAACACCATCTACGCGGCAAAACCCGATGGACTGACCTTCGGCACTTTCAACACCGGGTTGATCTATCTGCAGCTCCTCAAGGACCCGGGCCTGCGCTTCGATCTGAACAAGTTCAGCTGGATCGGCAAGGCGGCTCGGGACATCCGGGTCCTGGTTCTGTCGAAGAAATCGGGGATTATCAACGTCGACGATCTTTTCGACAATGCGAAGCCCAAGGTGAAGCTTTTCGCCGCCGGCGTCGGCTCAGCCGCCTATACGGATACCAAGCTGGTGATCGATGCTCTCAGGATGAACGTCGAACTGATCCCCGGCTTCGCCGGCAGCGAAGGCACCATGAGCATGCTCCGGGGTGAAACGCAGGGGACGATCGGCTCGCAATCGTCCTATGCTGAGTTCGTCGCCAACGGCAGCGGCTATTACGCCATGGAGCTCGGCGGCCCGCCGGGCAGCAAGATCCCGCAGGCCGAGCAGTTCGCCCATGACGACAGGGCCAGGGCGATGCTCAAGATGATCACGGCGCAGGCCGAGGCCGCCCGTCTGACCGCCGGACCGCCCGGCATTCCGGCCGATCGGCTTGATTATCTGCGCCAGATCTACCTGAAGGCTTTGGCCGACCCCCAATTGCTGGCCGAAGCCAAGAAGTTGGACGCACCCCTCGAGGTGGCCGATGGCCCCCATGTCCAAAAGGTCATTGCCGAGGCGTTGAATCAGACGCCCGAGAACATCGCACTTCTTGCCGCGGCCGTGAAGACGGCGCGGTGACGGGCTCAAGGTTAGGGGGAAGGATGCCATGTACAAGCTCTTGATGACCGTTCTGGTCGGGTCCATCGCCTGGGCGCCGGTCGCCCAGGCGGCGGAATCCGCCGAGGCCTTTTTCAAAGGCAAGACGATTACCTACATCGTGTCCACTTCACCGGGCGGCGGCTACGACACCTATGGCCGGCTGGTCGCCCGGTTCATGAACAAATTGATGCCCGACAGCAAGGTCATCGTGAAGAACGTACCCGGCGCCGGCCATGTGGTGGGCGCCAACACCATCTATTCCGCGAAGCCCGATGGCTTGACCTTCGGCACCTTCGACACCGGTTTGATCTATCTGCAGCTGCTCAAGGATCCGGCCGTCCGTTTCGATCTCAACAAGTTCACCTGGATCGGCAAAGCGGCCACCGAAGTGCGCATGCTGGTGCTGAACACCAACTCTGGAATTACCAAGGTCGATGAACTGCTCGACCCGAGCAAGCCCAAGGCCAAGCTGCAAACCGCCGGGGTTGGTTCGGCCGGCTACACCGACACCAAGCTGGTGATCTCCGCCTTGCACCTCAACGTGGAAATCATCCCCGGCTACAATGGCAGTGAAGGCTTGATGAGCATGCTCCGCGGCGAGACCCAGGGTACCATCGGCTCGCAAAGTTCCTATGCCGAATACGTGTCGCAGGGCAAAGGCTACTTTGCCATGGCGATTGGCGCCCCCCCCGGCGGCAAGGTGCCCGAGGCCCAGCAATTCGCCAAGGATGACAAGGCGAAGGCTTTGCTCAAGATGATCGCCGCCGAGTCATTCCTGGCCCGCCTGACGGCGGGACCGCCCGGCATTCCCGCCGACCGCCTGCAGTATTTGCGTGAAATGTACATGAAGGCGATGAAGGACCCCGAACTGCTCGAGGAAGCGAAGAAGATCGGCGTCCCGATCGACCCGGCCGACGGCAGCGTCGTGACCCCGACCATCGCCGAGGCGCTCGAGCAAAGTCCCGACAACATCGCGTTGCTCGCCGCGGCGGTCAAGGCGGTGAAATGAGCACGAACTTTTCCCTATTGGTGGAGGAATAATTGGCAGACGTGAAAGACGACACTGGCATCGGCCACAACAGCGAGCCGGGCAAGGATGAGGTCGTTTGGGAGCGCTGGACGAAGAAGCGTCTATTCGTCCGTGCCCTGGAAGGCACCTATGGTGAATTGACGCATGAGCTGTTTTCGCAGCCGCGCGTCTACCATTCGAAGGACTGGAAGTGGAAGGGCGGGCCGCAGAACTACGGCAAGAAGATCATCAACCCGCAGGCCGTCAAGGTCGCCCAGTCGATTGAATGTCATATCGACGTCTATGCGCCGGGCGGTTACGGGCAGCGCCACGGCCACATGAACAGCGCGGTGTTCTACGTGCTGAAGGGCAAGGGTCACGATATCCACGACGGCAAGCGCCATGACTGGGAAGCCGGTGACGCGCTGATCGTCGAGAACGGCTGCGTGCATCAGCATTTCAGCGACGATCTGGACGACGAATGCATCTGTCTGATCATGAAGGCCAAGCCGCTCTTCCTGTTCATGCACATGATGTTCCAGAAGGTGGTCGAATATCCGCCGAAGGACCCGCCGGCCGGCCAGGAAAACTATGTTCCCCCGCCGGAGCTGTAATCGCCGTCACGGCAAACCACGATTGAACGGATTCTTCGAGAAGGTGAACGACCATGGGTATTGATCGTATTGTCGACAAACTGGAGCGCGAGCGCGCCCACGCCGATACCGGCTATGTCGACTTCTACAGCGAGGCTTTGAAGGCGTCGGCCCAATTCCGCAAGGAGTACGAGGGGCGCCTTAATGTGGTGAAGTCCAGCCAGATGCCGCTCGAGCGGTGTGCGGACGGCCTGATCAAGCACATCATCAACGAAAAGATGGATACCAAGGAGTGCTGTGTCGATATCTACATGCACTTCATTCCGCCGATGAAGAAAAGCGGCAAGCATCGCCATCTGACAGAAGAGATTTTCTATGTTGTCGAAGGCAGCGGCTACGATCTTCATTGGGATATGAAGTTCGACTGCGATATCAAGATGGACTTCGAGTGGGAGACCGAACCGAAGAAGTTCGAGTGGACCACCGGCGACTTCGTCTACATCCCCCCCTATTGCGCCCATCAGCATTTCAATAGCGATCCGAAGAGCGAAGCGCGGCTGGTTGTCATGAACAGCCGGATCATCAAGCCGATGGGCTTCGACTGGTTCGATCAGCTGGAGAACTGCGACTACTGAGGTCGCGTCCCCTCCTGGCGGGGGGATTGCCCATCAGGGCCGGCGTATCGCGAATTGCGATGCGCCGGCCGGACCGGCCATGGCAGGATGGCTGGCCTCGCAATGACGACGATAGGTTCAGAAAATGTGTGGTGATCTTGACGAAGACGACGAACATGGTGTCGAAAAGGCCTATGCGGCTTTCCTGCATGCGGCGCATTCGGAAATTCACGACGCGGTCGAACACCGCGGCGGTTCGCGCAGCCGCCTGAACAGCCAAGCCGGCACCCTGTCCGATGACGACCTGCATGGCTATATGGACGGCCTGTTTGCCGACGTGCTGCGGGCCTGCATCAATGACGGCGGCCGCATTCCCGAAGGCCAGCGTTATCGCCTGCTGGCCTCGCAGGCGGTCGTGTTGGCGCGTCTGGCCGGTTTTGTGGCGGCCCATCTCGATGTCCGGCAGGACCCATTGCGCAGCAACATCGAAGCGATGATGGCCGGCTATGCTCGCCACGAGCACGACGAGGCGGATCACCACGATCACCATCATCACGATTAGGGTGTCACGCGATATCGCGGAAATTTAAGCGTCATCCCCGCGCCGGCGGGGATCCATACCACAGCCTGGATTCCCGCCTTCGCGGGAATGACGAAAGAGGAGCTGCAGTCTATGCGCCTGCTGCTGATCGAGGATAACCAAAGGCTGGCCGAACTGACCGCCGCCAATCTGGTCAAGGCCGGGTTCGCCGTCGATTGCGTCACCACGGCGGAAGAGGGGACCCAATCGGTGCTGGCCGGGTCCTACGATGTGGTCATTCTCGATCTCGGCCTGCCCGACGCCGATGGATTGACGGTTCTGGCCGAGATGCGAGCCCGGCGCGACAGCACGCCGGTGCTGATTCTGACGGCCCGCGACGGGGTCGACAGCCGGGTCAAGGGATTGAACCAGGGCAGCGACGACTACCTGGTCAAACCCTTTGCCATGGAGGAATTGGTCGCCCGCATCCGCGTCCTGTTGCGTCGCCCCGGCCAGGCCCTCGGCCTCACCCTGACCCAGGGCAATCTGCAGTTCGACACGGCCGATAGGCAGGTCTTGGTGGGGGATCTGCCGCTGGAGCTGAGCCGGCGCGAACTGGACGCCCTCGAACTGCTGATGCGCCGGGCCGGCCGGGTGGTGTCGAAGGCGGCCATCGAGAGCACCCTTTACGGCCTGGAGGAAGAGATTGCCTCCAACGCCATCGAAGTCCTGATCCACCGTTTGCGCAAGCGCATCCAGGCGGCCGGCGCCACGGTCTACATCCACACCCTGCGCGGCATCGGCTATCTGCTTTCGCAGGAAGTGCCGTGACCGGCAAGGCTTCGCCATCGCTCCTGTTGCGCATCGCCAGCGGCACCATCGTCGTCAGCCTGTTGGCCGCCCTGGTCGCCGGCGTCCTGCTTTACCTCGAGTTCCGGGTCACCGATGACCGCATGCGCGAGCGGACCCTGATGGGACCGGCCCGGATCATCGAACGGGCGTTGCGGGCGACCCCAGGTTTGGGCGGGCCGCTCCCCGCCGAGGCGGTATCGGCGCTCGCCGACGCCGAGGTCCAATATGCGGTGATCGACGACGACAACAATCTGATCGTCGCTTCACCTGGTCTCGAGGCACCGCTCTACAAGACCAGCCACAAGGATGCGCGCGACTATTTCATCCTGCGCCCGCCCGATGGCCGGCCACCGCTTTACGGCGTCACCCGGCGGATCAGCGCCGAGGATGGCCGCCTGCTGTGGATCGAAGTCGCTTCGGGCGACAAGGAAATGCAGGTTCACTCGCTGCTGGGCGAGTTCGTCGACCATCTGGGGGGGATCTGGGCGGCCTCGGTCATGGTGCTGCTCGGGGTCAATCTGTTCCTGATCCATCGAAGCCTGCAGCCGTTGCGTCACGCCTCGGCCTGTGCGGCGGCCATCGGGCCGGAAACGGTGTCGGCCCGTCTGCCGGAAACCGGGCTGCCGCGCGAGGTCGAACCGCTGGTGCGCGCCGTCAACCTGGCGCTGTCGCGTCTGGAAGAGGGGTATAAGGCGCAGCTGGCATTCATCGCCGATGCGGCCCATGAATTGCGCACGCCGTTGGCGGTGCTCGAAGCGCATCTCGACGCGATGGACGACGTCGGGGCTCGACTCCGTCCCGACCTGGCGGCGATGAAGCGCCTGGTCAACCAATTGCTGGACGTGGCACGCCTCGACGCGCTCGCCGCCATTCCCCAAGAGGTTACCGACCTGCGGGCGCTGGCGGTGGATGTCGGGACTCTGCTGGCACCTTTGGCGGTGCGGGAGAAACGCTCGATCGAAGTGGTCGGCTGCGAGCGGCCGGTCCTGGTGCTCGGCGTCTACGACTACCTGTTCCGCGCCGTGCGCAATCTGGTGGAGAACGCGTTGGCCCATACCCCGGCCGAGACCCTGGTGACCATCTCGGTGGCAGAGGGCGCGATCAGCGTGACCGACCACGGACCGGGAATTCCTCCCGACGTCCGGCCGCTGGTCTGCCAACGGTTCTGGCGCGCCAGCCAGCATCGCGGCGGCGCCGTCGGAGCGGGGGCCGGGCTCGGCATGTCGATCGTCGCGCGGACCGTCGAGGCGCATGGCGGCAAGCTCGAGATTCGCGATGCCGAGGGCGGCGGCGCCCAGGTAACCATCCACCTGCCCCGGGCCGCGGCGGCCGCGTGAGTTAGGATTTTTGCCGCCTGAATTTCTAGTTGCGCTGCAGCAATCGCCTAATGAAGGGGCGGTCTGGGGCAAAGTCCCGACAGGACCTGGGGGCGATTCTGCCAAGCGCTGGCGAGTGCGTCGCAGGTCCGATTCTTGTCCAAACTTTCTCTCATTCAATAAAGCGTTCCGCCCCCTGGAACGTTACTGAAAAAATCAAGCAAAAGCGCGCGTATCATCGTGTTTCTGTGTTGCAGAGAAGAGGGCTTCACCCTTATAAAGGCACGATAACAAGTGTATCTGGGACGACTTTGGTGGGGAGATTGTCAATGAAGCGACGTTTGTTGTTGGGGTCAGTTTGTCTGGCGGCGATGGTCGCCTCTGGCCCGGCATTTGCGCAGAGCGCCAATGTCAGCGATCAGATCAAGGCGCTGCAGGCGCAAATCAAGCAGCAGCAGGACATGCTGCAAACGCAGCAGCAGCAGCTGAAGAGCCTGGTCGAACAGGTCAATAGCAGCCAGGTTCAGGCCAAGCAGGCGAACGACACCGCCAAGGCGGCCGAGGCCAAGGTCGAGACCGTGCAGAAGCAGGTGCCCGCCGCGGCGGCCGCCGGCCCGACCGTCACCATGTCGCCGACCAATCGGCCCGGCTGGCGCAGCGCCGATGGCCGCAATTCGATCGAGCTGACCGGCCTGTTGCAGTTCGACTATGGCGCCCAGGGCTTCCATCCGTCGACGACGACCCAGGCGCTGACGAAGTTGCAGAGCGGCGTCAACACGCGCCGTGCGCAGATCGGCTTCAATGCGAAGTTCATGGACGACTGGGGCGTCGACTTCAATTACGACTTCGGCAATTCGTCCGAAAACATCGATCCGACGAAGAGCACCGGTGGCATCAGTGCCGGCTTCAAGACGGCCCGCATGAGCTATCGCGGCTTCAAGCCGTTCGACTCGCAGATGCAGTTGGAATGGGGCTATGAGACGCCGCCGACCCAGCTCGACGACGCCATGAGCAGCAGCGCCTATCCCTTCATCGAGCATCCGACGCCGGAACGCCTGGCCACCTCGGTGGCGGCCGGCAATGCCCGCTCGGTGGTCGGCGCCCGCGACTACACCGACCGGTTCTTCGGCTTCGTCGCCTTCTCCGGCCCGAAGGCCGGCGACCCCCACATCGCCGCTCCGTCCACGGCAACCGCCACCGGCGCCACGCCGAGCGCCGGCGGGAGCGGGTCCGAGCAGATCGCCGTCATCACCCGGTTCGTCTATGCCCCGTTGATGGACGGCGCCGACCAGCTGCATATCGGCGGCGGCTTCTCGAAGATCCTGCAGCCGACCTACAAGAGCTTCGGCGGCGGTACGGCCAACTTCAACTCGGCCACCCTGTCGGACGAGACCGAACTGCGGGTCGATCCGACCAACGTGACCTCCATCAGCCTGGGTACGCTGGCCAATCCGCTCAGCTCGATCACCGTCTACGAAGGCGAACTCTCCGGCCAGTATGGCCGCATCTACGGGGCGGGTGAATACTTCCACTGGGATGTCGAACGCGTCGGCCTCCGGGACGTCCAGATGGACGGCGGTTACGGCGAGCTGTTCTACTCGATCACCGGCGAGCAGCACCGCTATGTGCCGTCGTCGGCGGCCTATGCCAACCTGTCGCCGCTGCATCCGGTGTCATTGTCGCGGGGCGGCATGGGGGCCTGGGAAGTGGGCGCGCGTTATAGCGTCATGTTCGCCAACCCGCTGTGGACCTCCGGGGTCAAGACCCAGGACGTCGCCGCGGTCAACGGCGGCGTGGGCCAGGACTTCACCTTGGGCGTCAACTGGTATGCCACCGACAATGTCCGCATCCAGTTCAACGGGTTGCACGGCTTCCTCAATAACGCCGCGAACGGCGGGCACTGGAATACCCTTGCCCTGCGGACGCAAATGGCCTTCTGACGAGCTTTGGTCCGGCGCGGTTTCAACCGCCGGACCATTCTCCTCTCCAACCCGCCAGGTCTGCGACCTGGCGGGTTTTTTTGGCTGCCGACCGCCTCAGTCGAAGGATTCGGCCTGCTTGGCCATGCCACCATCGACCAGGACATCGACCGTTTCGGCCTGCTCGAGGCGGGAGCGGACTCTCGGCAGCGAGTCGCGGGCAAACTGGGCGACCGGGCTCGTCCCGCCGTTGGCGGCGGATTCGAAGGCTCGGAAATCCTCGCGGTGGTCGGTCACCATCCGGTCCATATAGGCTTGGTCGAAATCCCGCCCGGTCAGGTTGGCCAGTTTGTCGATTTCGATCTGGTCGGCCAGACTCAATTCCTGAGGCAGGAGTGCCCCGCTTTGCGCGGCCACAGTATCGAGGCGATGCTGGTCGGCCATGTGGTCGGCCATCATGTGCTGGGCAAAGCCGCGGACATCGGCAGACGAGGCGCGGTCGAGGGCCAACCGGGCCATGGCCATCTCGGTCATGTCGTCATTGGCGACGCGATCGGCGAAATTGGCCGGATCGACCATGTTGGTGGCCGTCGGCTGGTTCGGTGCGCCGGCACAGCCCGCCAGCAGGGCCACCGCAATCGCCGAGGCGAGCATCGGTCTCTTCATTTGCCTGTCTCCGCACTGGTGAGCCGTTGGGCGACGGCATTGCCGGTCGCCTTCAAGGCTCATATGCGGATCGAGGCCACTGGCGGCAATAAGTCATCCCGGTAGGGCGAGAAACGCCGATTCGGTACAATCGGCTGCCCCGCAGGGGCTACCTCGGCCAGCGGTTCACTCAGCCGGGGAACTGTTTGACCAATGCTCCACCGACATTGACGTCGACCGTTTTGGCCAATTCGAGGTCGGATCGCACCGTCGGCAGGAAGGTTTGGCCGAAGGTCGACAGGGCGCCCCCCGCCTTGGCGGCGTCTTCGAAGGCCAGGAAGTTCTGCTGATGCTCGGTGATCATCAGGTCCATATAGGCGATGTCGAAATCCTCGCCCTTATAGGCGGTCAGGCGATCGACCTTGGCCTGATCGAGGGGTTCCAGCTTGTCGGGAAGGGCGATGCCGTTCTTCGCCGCCACCGCTTCCAGCTCGCGCTGGCGAGCCTGGCAATCGGTCATGACACGCTGAGCGAAGGCGCGGACGTCGGTCGACGCGGCCCGTTCCATGGCGATCCGGGCCATGGCTATTTGTGCCATGTCGTCGACTGCCGCTTGCTGGGCGAAGGCGACCGGGTCGACCACGACCGCCGTTTGTCCGCCGCGCCACAGGGAACATCCCCCGAGCGTCGCCACCAGGATCACAGCCGCGGCCATCGTTCGCATCTTCATCCCACCATTCCCCCAATCTTCGATTCGGCGGCCGATACGCCGGCCAATCTTAGCGCCGCATTGAATCCGACAACGCCCTAGAGCCGGTCACGATCGTACTGGCTCGGCAGTCCCATTCGTCATTCCCGCGCAGGCGGGAATCCATCGGCTTTTCCGCTGTCGCGGCGTTGACATGGACCCCCGCCTTCGCGGGGGTGACGAATGTGAAAACGATTCAGTCCGAACGTAATCCTCTAGTCGTCATAATACGGGGAAAGATAAGGTCAGAGCAATCAGGGGCTAATCAAAAGTGCAGAAGTTCATGCCCTGGCAAGGCTGCGCCGGGATAGGCAAATCAGGGGTTGGGGCAGTTCTCCGACCAAATGGTGACGGCGAAGGCGCAGTCGTGGCGCGGTTGAATAATGCCGAACAGCGCCTGGTCGACGACGACGATGCCGACATCGCCGACTTTGCTCATCAGCGCCTTTTCACCCAAGGTGATTTTCGCCGCCGAGGCGGGCGCTCCCTCGGGTCCCGACAGGCTGAACCACAGCCGTTTGCCGAAGTCCTGATATTCGCTTCTGGTCGGACCGCGATCGGCGCAAGCGACGTCGAGGTAGCCGAGAAGCGGAGCGAACGGCGCCGTGGCTTCCTTGTATTCCCAGATCTTCTCGCGCAGGACCCCGGTCTTCGACTCGGGATTGCTCACCCGAACCTGCGAAATGGTGCAGAACCGGCCCTTGACGGTCTCCGCCTGGGCGCCGGAGGCGACCGTCAGGACGGCAAGCAGGGCGATGGCCAGGGCGCGGCGCGGCGCGGGCTTGGCGGACATGCCGGCCACGGCTGGAACAACGAGTTTCGACATAGGGCGTCTCCTCAAAACCCAGGGGTCATGGTCGTCATTGTGACGCCAGGTATTCGGTCAACGCGGCCGCGTCGTCGTCGGTCATGCTCTGCACATTGGCATGCATGGTTTCGTTCTCCCGCAGTTCGCTACGGAAATCGCGCAACTGCCGATAGAGATAGTCGGCATGCTGCCCGGCCAAGCGGGGAATCGCCCCTTGCCCTTCCGCCTGCTCGCCATGGCAACCGGCGCAGGCCGGGACGTTGCGCGCCTCCAGGCCGTTGAAGAAGATCTCCTTGCCCTTGGCGGCCAGGGCCGGATCGGAGGGCGCCGCGCCGTGCACCGGTTTGCGGCTGGCATAGTATTCGGAGATCGACTTGATCTGGGCGTCGGTCAGCGGGCCGGCGACGCCCCACATATAGGCCTGCGCATGCGGGTCGCCGCGCGAGCGGTCGCGGAATTGGTGCAACTGCTGGTCGAGATATTCGGCCTGTTGTCCGGCCAGGCGAGGGAACAGCGGCGACTGGCTGATCCCCTCCGGACCATGGCATTTGGAACAGACCTCGCGGGCGAGCTTCGGGGGCGATTCGGTGGCGGCCGATGCGGCATGGGCGAGGACGGTGGCCAGCCCGACGGCAGCGAGGAAGACTTTCTTCACGGCATTCCCCTTCTCAGAAGTTGGTCCACAAGCCGAGCATGACGAGATTGTTGTCGCTGGCCTTGCGGTTCGTTACCCCGTCATAGGCATTCGAGCCGCCGTTGAACTTCTGATACAGGGTGTATTGCAGAAGCACCTTGGTATTGAGGAATGGCAGGTAATCGACCTCGAACGTCTCCCACTGGCTGTTGGGGCTGCCATTGGCGCTGGTTCCCACCGGGTAAAGCAGGGCGTCGGTACTGCCGGACAATCTGGTGTAGGTGACGTTGCCGCCATAGGTGCGATTGTAGTAGTAGCTGCCGGTGACCTTGTACTGGTTCAGGTTGTCCTTGGAATTCGAGGTCCCGCCGGCATTCAATAGACCTTGCCAGGTCTGGTTCTCATGGGTCCACGAAGCCTGGGCCGTGGCGATATGATTTTCCCCGATGTACTGATATTGGCCATCGACGGCGACATCGGTAAAGGTGTCTGCCCCCATCACGAGCCCATTCTCGGGGTTCAGGCCGCCTTGATTGAAATGCGCGTGGGTACCGTAGGTCCCGAGTTCGGCGGAGTGGCGCCCCCACTGGCGTTCGTAGGCGGCCCGCCAATAGGGCATGTAGTTGTCGAGATGCGATCCGCTGGTGCTATCGATGGGGGTCGTCTTGCCGGTCAAGGCCGCGTGATAGACGGTGCCTTCCAGGTAGAAGACATCCTTGTACATGCCATAGACCCCGGCCCCGGCAACCTGCGCGCCGAGCTTGCCGATCAGCGGCGAGGCTGCCGGCGCCAGTCCGACCGGCGGCGTCATCGAGGGCAGCCCCCAGGCCGGCGTGCTGTTCCACACGTCCTGCACCGTCGGGTTGTTGTTCAGCGTCAGGCCGTAGAGGAAGTCACCGCTTTGGCTCTGGTCGGCGTATCGGATGTCGGAATTGTCGATGGTGAAATGATCGCTGGGCTGCGAATAGGTGACCTGGAACAGGGCGCCAAAATGATCGGCGATCTTGCCGCCGTAGAACAGGCTCAGCTGTTGCGGGAACTCCACCGTTCCATTCTGGGCTTGGGAGCCGGCCGGGGCGCTCGGATTGCTGTCGGGAACCCGCTTGCCCTGCCAGGTCGACGAAGCCTCGAACATCAGTGCTAACGGCGGCAGATCGGCCAGGGACAGGGTTCCCTGCTTGCGCTCGTTGATGTCGGAGATTTCCTGTTTGGTGGTCAGCGTAAAGGCGTTCAGCTTGAAACGCCGACCGAAGGGCGTCAATTCGGGGAACACCGTATGGCAGGCCTCACAGGCCAAACCGGTCTGGCGGGCAAAGCTCGGTACGGCTTCGGCAGGTGTAGAGGCTGCGCACAGCATCGCCGTGGCCAGGCCGACAGCAGCCAGCGCCGTCAGGGAAAAGGAAGGTTGCTGCAGACCCATGTCGTTCTCCTTGGCGGGCCATCTCGCCGGGCCAATGTCAGCTCCAGCGGCCCGGATCGAATTGCCCTCACATTACGGGAGGATGCGAGGCGCGCGTGCCAGTACTGTCTGTTCTTGACAGAAAGTGGATGCAAGAAACGACAGCTCTACGTATTATCCGTGAGGATATTGCGTAAAAGATGTTGCGCAATTATTTCCTATAATATTGCAATTGTGTCGAATATTGCGGAGCGACACAGAAAAGAGGGCGCGCCTCCCCTTGGCAGAGCCGACGAATTCAGCGTTGGCGCACCCTTGTGGAAATTTGGTAGGCTTTAACGCGGTTGCAGCCCTTATCTGGAGTCCGGTCGTCAATGTCGAGTGAGACCAAGACCATTGTCGTGGTCGATGACGAACCGCAGGTTCGTAGCATGCTGGAGAGCTATCTCAGCCGGGAAGGGTTCGCCACGACCGGGGCGGCGAACGGCGAGGTCATGCAGAGCATCCTGTCGCGGACGGCGGCCGATCTGGTCATTCTGGATGTCATGCTGCCGGGCGAGGATGGCTTCGAGATTGCGCGACAGCTTCGCCGCACCCATCCGGACATCGGCATCATCATGTTGACCGGGAAAGGCGACGAGATCGACCGCGTGGTCGGCCTGGAACTGGGGGCCGACGACTACATCGCCAAGCCCTTCAGCGTGCGCGAGGTCCTGGCCAGGGGGATGTCCCGGTCGATGTTGAAATTGGAGGGCAGGCGTTGCTCACCTTGAGCCTGTAGGCTCGGGGTGTCGAATCCGCAAAGGAGAGCAACGCCATGAAGAAATCTACCACATTGGCCGCCGTCGTTCCGGCGAC
>CAIOJO010000487.1 GCA_903858635.1 uncultured Telmatospirillum sp.
CCGCTTTTACCCATTCAACGCCTTCCGGAGTCTCCTCGGACTCGCTGGCGATGCGGTCGCCCCTACCTTCGGCGAGCTCTATTCCGGGGAATGGCAACACACTATAGGTGGTAGGTGTGGGTAAAAGGCGGATAGGCAAGTCTCATTCCTCCAGCGTGGTCAGGAATTTGCCGAAAATCTTAGCGGAAGCCGGATATCTTTTGTACATTTCGTCAACTACCACGAAGATACCATAGAATTAGTTGCCTGGTCGCGGCGCACCCTGGAGCATTACTGCCAGGCCGTCTTCGACAAACACTACCCGGTCAGCCAGGCCGGACTCTGGGCGGACGCCCTGCGCAAACGGGCGCCGGTGTTGTTCAATGACTACGCCACCGCTGAAGGCAAACGGGGACTGCCGGACGGCCATGCCGAACTTGCCCGGGTGATATCGGTGCCGGTAATCGAGAATGGCAAGGTCGTCATGCTCACCGGGGTCGGCAACAAGGCGACCGACTACACCGACGACGACGTGGAAACCGTGCAGCTCATCGCCAACGAAATGTGGCGTATCATCCAACGACAGCGGTCGCAGAAGAAGATCGCCCGTTTCAGCCGGATGCTCGAACAATCGCTGAATGAAATCTACGTATTCGACAGCCAGACGCTGTGCTTCGTCGACGTCAACCTTGGCGCTCGAACCAACCTTGGCTATACGCTCGAAGAGATCCGGCGAATGACGCCACTGGATCTGCTGCCGGAGCTGACCGCAGACTCCTTCCAGCAGTTGGTGGCGCCGCTGCGGTCGGGAGAACGAAGGCATATCCGGTTTCCGGCCATGCACCGTCGGAAAGATGGAACGCAATACCCGGTGGAAGTTAACCTCGAACTGTCGGACGACGACCCGCCCGTCTTCGTATCGGTCATTCTGGACGTCACCGAGCGAACCCAGGCCGAGACCGAGCTGCGCATCGCCGCCACAGCCATGGAATCGCGGGAAGGCATGGTCATCAGCGATGCGAACTGCGTTATCTTGCGGACCAACCAGGCCTTCGCCAAGATCACCGGCTACGCCGTCGAGGAAGCGGTGGGGCGGAAGACGAACCTGCTCAAGTCCGGTCGCCACGATGGGGAGTTCTACGCCGCGATGTGGGAAACCATCAATCGCGACGGATCATGGAACGGCGAAGTCTGGAATCAGCGCAAGAATGGCGAAGTCTATCCGGTATGGCTGACCGTCACCGCGGTCAGGGGAACGGCCGGCAATGTCACACATTATGTCGGCAGCTTCAGCGACATCACCCAGCGCATGGAGGCGGAGAGCCGGATCAAGGAACTGGCCTTCTATGACCCTCTGACCCGATTGCCCAATCGCCGCCTCCTCCTCGATCGCTTGCGCCAGGCGATGGCGGCGAGCGCCCGAGGCAAACGGGAAGGAGGGCTGATGTTCATCGATTTGGACAACTTCAAGACGCTGAACGATACCCTCGGCCATGCCAAGGGCGACCTGCTCCTGCAACAGGTGGCCGAACGCCTGACCTCGCATATCCGCGAGGGCGATACCGTGGCCCGCCTGGGAGGCGACGAGTTCGTGGTGATGCTGGAAGACCTGGCGGGAAACCCCCGCGAGGCCGCCGCGCAGGTCAAGATCGTCGGCGAGAAGATCCTCGCAGCCCTCAATGAACCCTATCTGCTTGCCTCCAGCGATTACCACAGCACGGCGAGCATCGGCGCGACGCTGTTTGGCCTGCATCCGGCCAATATCGACGACCTGCTGAAACAGGCCGATATCGCCATGTACCAGGCCAAGGCGGCGGGCCGCAATACTCTCCGGTTCTTCGATCCGGAACTGCAGGCGGCCGTCAGGGCTCGCGCCACGCTCGAAACCGAGCTTCGCCAAGGGATAGGGATTGTCCCGAGCCGTGTTGAAATTCGCTCGGCAGGCGTCACGGTCTGAACAGGCTCCGCGGCCTTGGCGTGCTGTTCAAGATCGGGGTTGATGGAATGCTTGGCCTGATGGGCCAGCAGGGCG
>CAIOJO010000488.1 GCA_903858635.1 uncultured Telmatospirillum sp.
AACCCTGCGAGCCGCCCTGCTGGCCCATCAGGCCAAGCATTCCATCAACCCCGATCTTGAACAGCACGCCAAGGCCGCGTAGCCTGTTCAGACCGTGACGCCTGCCGAGCGAATTTCAACACGGCTCGGGACAATCCCGCCACCAGCGGCGGAAAGGCATTGCCAAGTTGGCTGTCGATCAATCCGACGACCGGCATCTTCTCTGGGGTGGTGCCCGACAATACGACCAAGTCCGTTCTGCCGCTTACCGTGACCGCGACCGATAGCAGCGGATTGAGCGCATCGGAAACCTTCAACGTCACCGTTTATGCAGACCCGCTGGTCAAGCAGACCCCCGCTGCGACTTGGAAGATCGGTCAGGTGGTTACGCTCGCAACTTCCTTCTCGGATCCGAATGCCTTGACGCTCGCTTACAGCGCCATCATGGCGGACGGTTCGGCGGTGCCGTCCTGGCTGCACGTCAATGCCGCGACCGGGGCCATTTCCGGCACCGTTGCGGCGGGAACGGCGAGTTTTGCGTTGAATGTAACGGCGACCGATAGCGTTGGCTTGTCCGCCAATGAAACCATCAATGTGACGATTCTCAATCCGCCGGTGGTAACCACGACGGTTGCCCAGACGATGGCCGTTTATGGTCAGACGGCGACCCTTGCCCTGCCGCAAACGACGTTTGTCGACCCGCAACACCAGGCCATGACCTACGCGGCAACGCTATCGAGCGGCGCCCCTTTGCCATCTTGGTTGCATTTCAATGCCGCCACGGAAACATTTTCCGGTGCGGCGCCCCTCGGCAATTTGAGCGAAGCGGCAATTGCCGCGCTTACTCCGTCGCAATTGGCGACTGCCGAAGTGAAAGCCCACGCACCGACATCCTTGTCCCTCGAGGTTACGGCCACGAACTCAAGCGGATTGGTGGCGCACGATATCTTTACGGTAAACCTGATTGGCGTTCATGGGTGAAGACGCTGGCCGCGGCTGGGCGCCGAATGGATTGGCTGTGGGGCAAAGGTCCACCGACAAGGCGGGGGGCCTTGATGTCCGACCCGCAACCGGTTGCTGAACGACCGGCGCCGGCGATCCGCCGGCAAGCCGGCGGGGAACCTCGCCTGGCGCTGGAACGGTCCCTGTTCGTCCTGATGGCCTTCATCATCTGCCTGATCGTCGGCTTGATCGCGGCGCATCTGGTGGCCGTCAGGAGCGATGTCCTCGACCGTGCCGAAAAGAACGCTGCCAATCTAGGTCAGGCCTTCGAAGAGCATCTGGCGATTTCCATCGGGTTGTTGAACGACACCCTGCTCGCCATGCGTTCGCAGAGCTTCATCCGTGATTCCGAACAGCTGCGGGCCGGATTGCGATCGCGGCCGGGACTCAATGACATCGCCTTGCAGGTTGCGGTCGCCGCCACGACGTGGTCGTCACCAAGCACGGCGGAACCATCGAAGTGGGCGGTGAAGAGGGCGAGGGAGCGGTATTCACGGTTCGGCTGCCGGCCGGAGGCGGCGAGGACGAGCCCGGTTCCTGATCAATCCTTGGGCTCGCCGCAAGCAGTGGATTTCCCTGGCTCGCCGAATGTGCGAGTCTGGGGAATGTGCCCTGCAACGATCATCCGAGCCTATGAACCGGTGCCGAAGGTTGAACTCGGCGGACCGGCCGCGGGTGGCCGGCCATGAGCCAAGCCGACGAAGTCGAGGTGAAGGTGCGCCTGCTGCGCGCCCTGGCCTTCGAAATCCATCGCAAACGGCCCGCCGTGGAAGCCATGGCGGAATGCATCGAGAAGGAAGGTCAACGCGGTCGGCATCGCATCTTGCGGCCGGCCAGCGCTGTTCTGGTGACCGACGGATTCGTGGCGGCCCTGCGGCAGGCCGGGATGCTGGGCGAGGAAGCCGCGGTGGTGCTGGCCGCGGTGGTGGAGTCGGGCGATCACCGGCTGTTGGCGGCCGCGATCGGCAGCCTTGCCGATTACCATGCGCAGGCAGTGGCGGGGGACCGGTGGTGAGGAAGACGATCGGTCGGCGACGCCTGGTTCCGCGGGCAAGGCGTCCGCTGCGGTGTTTCCGGCCGCCGGCGTCGTCTTGGTACTGGGTCGCGGCGGGGGTCGAGAGTGCCGCCGAGGAAAGGATCAAACGATGGCTGATGATGTCGAGGAACTGCGCCAAGGACTCATAGCCAATCGCGGTCACGGCGAATCCGCGGCCGATCTGCGGGCCAAGTATGGGCCGGGGTCTCTCGGCTGCCACGAGGCGCTGCACACGGCGCGGCTGCTCGAGACCATGGTCGAACGCGAGCTCCTGGAACATGCGGCGGTGCTGGCGCGGCCGGAATGGTTCGCCTTGGCCCAGCGGGCGGTCGAGGCGCTGGCCGAGCTCTATCAGGATATCGGAGCGGCCCATATCTATCCCGACGGCGGTTCGGCCGGCGGCCAGACCAAGTGAACGGTGGCGGACCCGCAAAGCGTCGCATTGGTTGCAATGCAGGTAAATAGATATTCGCAATAGATGAGGTAATCCGCGACGGGTCCGACAATATCCGGCGCCCGAATTCTCAGATTGATAATTGATCTTAATATGGGAATTGATCCCGATTGCCAAGAGGCCGACAATGACGCCTTGGTACAGGGTGAAGGCGTATGAATCTGGCCAAACTTCGGGCGCTTATACGCCGCACGCTTGACTGGTGGCGGCAGTTCCGCAAGACGCCTGCCGCGCCGGATGCGGCCACGCCCGCCGCGTCGCCCGGCACCGGCTATCTCGAGCCGCGCAGCTTCACCTCCCTGCTGGTCGGCATGGCCAGGCACGAGCATTTGAAGCATCAACGTCTGCACGTCTTCTCGCTCAGCGAGTTCCGCAAGGCAGCCGGGTATAAGTGGGAGCGGGTCGGCGATCTGGTCGGGCTGGTGGTCGATCAGATCATCGGCCACCACATCGATCCGACCAAGGACCTGTTCACCCGTCTCGATGCCGAAACCGCCTGCCTGGTCTTGCCGGGCGCCTCGCGTCAACAGGCGCGGGTCCAGGTCGCCTCGATCGCCCGCGATCTCACTGCCCAGCTGGTCGGCAGCCAGGGGATCGGCGGACGGCGCCCGCAAGTGGTGGCGGCCAATCTGGCCGTCTCGTCGGTGGTCAATGCCGAAGGCGGCCTGCGCCCGGGGGCCATTCGCAGGGCGCTGGCGGAAGCCGGGGCCGCCGCCGCCGGCGATGCCGCGGCAGCCCTGCCGGAGGAACCTCTGGCGGCGCCACACCGCACCACCTTGGCTGCCCTCCTGGCCCCCGAGGACCTGCAACTGCTGGACGGCGGCACCGCCTATGCCGATGCCTTGGCGGCAATGGCTCCCGGCGAAGCCCCGGCCTGGCTGGCCGAGCAACTGAATCGCAGCGGTCGCGGTGGTCCGCTGCCGGTCATGCGGCTGGACCGCGACCGCAAGGAGCGGGGCGAACCGGGCGAAGCCCCGGCCTGGCTGGCCGAGCAAATGAACCGCGGCCCGCATGGCGGCCCATTGCCGGTGATGACGGTCAAGCGGGAGCGCAACGCCGATCCGGCGGCGGTACCGGATTGGCTCGACGGGCAGATGGCGGATCGGGCTCGGGCCGCCTTGGCGGGGACCGGTCAGCTGAACTCGGACACCAGCCTGACCTTGCTGTGGACCCCCACCTGGGTGACCAATCGCCGCGCCATCGGGGCCTTTCAGGCCAAGGTGGTGCGCCTCGACGGTGACGCTACGTCACCCTTGGAAGGGATCCACGCCTATGCCGGCACCTCGCCGATCGAAGCCTTGACCCTGGATCGGTTTGCCGCGTCCCAGACCGCCCGCGAATTGCAGAACATCTATATCGGCCGGCAGCGGGTGGGGTTGACGGTGCCGCTGTATTGGACCTCGTTGGCGCCGCGCTGGCGCGACTGCGTCCGCATTCCGCTCGAGCAATGCCCGGCCGTGGCGCGCAGGAAGTTCCTCAAGGTCGAGGTCTTCGGCTTATCGGCTGCCATTCCTCCGTACATTCTGCGCGACCTCTTCGGTCCCTTGGAGAAGCTCGGCTGCGACATCATGGCGAGGCTGCCGCTGGCGGCGATCGACCTGATTGCGGCGCTGCGCAACGTGCAGGCGGTGGGTGTCGACCTGGCCGAATTGGAGGACGGCGACCGGGTCGGCGATGACGAGCTGTTCGCCCGCCTGCAGCAGTTTCGTCTCGCCACGCGGCAGGCGGGAATGGCCTGCTACGTTTGGGGGGTCCGCCGCCGCCCGCTGATCGCCCGGCTGGTCGGGGCCGGGTTTTCCCTGCTCAACGGCCCCGGGGTGATGTGCGACATCAGTCGCCCGCATGCCTCAACGATCGATGCCCGGAGCCTTTGAAGGAGGTCGCCGGCGGACGGCCCTCGACGGCCGAGCGGGTGGGCGGCATGATCCATGGCGTGGATTACAGGAGGCGGCGATGACGGCGGAGCCCTGCATTCAGGTCGACGAGGTCGGCCCCCAGAAGTTCGAACTGACCGTGCTGTTCGATGGCCGGCGCTTTGCCTGCGGCAGCTATCTCAACCGGGCCAGTGCCATGCTTGCCGGCCGGCTGTTCGTCCAGAGAAAGGAAGGCGAGCGGGCCGGGCGCCAGAAGCGCCCGCGCAAGAAGGGATAACCGACTGCCTGACCTAGGCCGCCCGGGTTGAGCCGTCCTGCTGATCGATCCAGCGGCGGATCGCGTCGTGGCCGGTGGCGTCCAACCGCAAGCGGCACAGAGTTTCGGTGCTTTCGAGGATGGTGGCCGGGATCCGCGCCCCACCCAATTGGAACACGGCCTGGTCGCCCTGCCTGGCCGGCGGCAGACCGGTCACCCGAGCCACCGTCGTCGAGATGTCGGCCAACTCGCCCTCCGCGTCGCCTTGCGCCAAGGTCAGCTTGACCCTGGCCGTGACGGCGTGGCGCGACTGGGTCCGGCGGTCGACCTCGGGCGTGGCGGTGCGCACGATGCGGTTCAACATATGGCCGAGATCGTCCATCTGCTGGGCCATCCCCTCCAGGTTGCTTTCGACGTCGCCGGCCTGTTTGCCGGTGGTCACCGCCTCGGCCGCCACCTCGGCGATGCGCTGGGTGACGTCCTGCGCCGCCCTGGCCGACTGCTGGACGCTGTCGGAAATCTCATGGGTGGTGACTTCCTGCTGCTCGACCGCGGCGGCCACCGAATTGGTGATCGCCTCGACCCCCTGGATGCTTTCCGTGGTCTCCTGGATGGCGGCGCCGACCCGTTCGGCCATCTCCTTCAGTGTGCCGATCCGCCGGTTGATATCCTCGGTCTGGCGCGCCGTCTGGGTGGCCAGCAGTTTGACTTCATGGGCGACCACGGCGAATCCCTTGCCGGACTCGCCGGCCCGCGCCGCCTCGATGGTGGCGTTCAAGGCGAGAAGGTTGGTCTGCGAAGCGATGTCGGCGATCAGGCTGACCACCTGATCGATGGCGACCATTGCCTCGCCCAGGCTGCCGACGGTCGACCAGGCCCGGCCGGCCGTCTGCACCGCCGAATCGACCGCCAGGCGCGAGCGGTCCACCTGGGTGCCGATCTCGCGGATCGACTCCGACAACCGCTCGGCCGCCCCGGCCACGCTGCGTGCGTTGGACAGGCTCTGGTCGGCGGCGGCGGCCACCCGCTGCGAATTCTGCTCGACCCGGGTCGCTCCCGCCGCCATCCGCTTGGCGGTGGTGCGGAGGTCGCGGCTTCCCTCGATCAGGCGGCCGACCACGGCGGCGGTCTGGCCCTCGATGTTCTCGGCCATGCCCAGCAGGGCGTCGCGCCGGTCGTTCTCGTTCTTGTCGCGTTCGGTCTCGCGCAACGCGGCGATGCGCTCGACCGCCACCGCCTGTTGCTGGAAGACCAGCACGGCCCGGGCCATTTCGCCGATCTCGTCGGGCCGCTCGGTGGCCGGAATCTTGATCTCCAGATCGCCCTGGGCCAGCTGCCGGGTCATTCGGCTCAGGCGCAGCACGGGCAGGGTGATGCCGCGAGCCAGGTAGACCACCACCGCGACGCCGAACAGCGTTGCCACGCCGAAGCAGGCATTGAACAGCAGGAAGCGCTCCCCTTCGGCGGCGTCGACCGCCGCCGCTTGCCGCCGGATGTCGGCAATCATCCGGTCCTCCATGCGCTTCAGCAGGTCGATCCGCGCCGATGCCGCGGTGAACCAGGCTTCCGGCGTCATGTCGGCGGCGGCATCGGTCAATAGCTTCTTGCGCAGCGCGTCCATGGCGGCGAACGCCGGGTCGCCGGTGGATTCGGCGAACAGCCGCTTATGTTCGGCATTGGCTCCGGCCAGGAAGGTCGACAACCGCTCGGTCTGCAGGGCGGCGAGCTCAATCAGCCGCTGGCGGGCGGATTGGCCGATATCGCCGGCGGCCAGGGCGGCGGCGGCGGTCGCCCGTTCCTGACCGGCATAGTCCTTGGCGCGCGACAGATTGGTGAAGGCGACGACGGAAGCGTACACTTGGTGATCGGCCGCCACCGCGAGCGAGGCTTCGTTCAGGGCCAGCAGACCGTCGATGGCGGTGCTGAACAGGCGGATCACCTCGGCCGCGGCGATGGTGCCGGATTCGATGCGCGGGCGCAGGTCGATCGCCGACTGCACCGCGGCATCGGCCGTCCGCAGCGGCTCGGCCAAGCCGGCATCGCCGCGCAGTCCGCTGGTCGTTTCGTGCAGCGCCGCCAGATGGGTATCGGTGGCCGCCAACTGCGCGTTGCGGTCGGCGGCGAGCGGCGAGCCGGGTCGGGCGGCGACGGCGGCGGACAGGCCGCGCTCGGACTGCAGTTCGTGCACCGCTGCGACCGACTCCGCCAGCAAACCGACCATCGCGTTCATCCGCCGCGATCCGTCCATCATCTGCAACTGATGCAGGTCGATGTAGATCAGGCCGGCCCAGGCGGCCAAGGACGGCATGATGATGGTCGCCCAGACGCGCAGGCCCAAGCGCCCGCGCAGGGCCATGCAACTGCGCCGCAGCAGCCCCGAGCCGTAGCGGGCACAGCTCGCTGCGGCGGATCTCTGCCATTGGAACATCGCGGCATAAAGCCGCTGCGAGACCCGCGCGAAATTACCGTTTTCGAGGTCGTCGGCGGCCGCCTGTCGGTCGCCCGACAACGCCTTCGCCAAGGTCGCACCGGAGGTGCGATGGAACTCGGCATGCAGCGCGAGGACGGTCCGGTAGCCCTCGGAGTCGCGCAGGCCGGCGGTGGCACTCGGGTCGTGCAGCCATTTGCCGAAGGTGCACAGGTCGTCGCGGGCCACGTCCTCGGGCTTGAATTCGCTGCGCCGACTGACGGCCGCCCGTTGCAGGCGCGCCTTCCACAAGGTGTGCGCGCCAAAGGCGGTGGCGATTTGTTCGTTCAGTCCCATCGGGGTCCCCTCGCACGTCCAATATGATAATTATTCTAATTCACATTGAAGAAAACTGACGATTGGAAACCACCCAAGCTAATTCAATCCCATGCTGTCGTCGAGGGTCTGCCTTGCTCGACAGCGTATCCAGAGAGCATCGCAAGACATGATGGCGGATCTGTTGCGGCAAGACGTCGATATGGCCCGCAATGTGACTGTGTTTAAGATGATTTTTCTGGCAACCGCAGCGAGATCACGTACATTTTTCAACAAATGTTGGGTTATCATTGCGTAATGCTTGGATCGCCGTGGCGCTCGCCAGCGTGGCTTGGGACCTGATGCGGCAGAGCGGATTGGCAGCGGAGAGGTGGCGTGGAGAACACAGGATTAACCGGGGTCGAGCGCCTGGTCAAAGACGACGAGATCATCGTCAGCAAGACCGACACCAAAGGACGCATCACTTATTGCAATGAAGGCTTCATGCGGATTGCCGGTTATCGGGAAAGCGAGCTGCTTGGCCAACCGCATAACGTGGTTCGCCACCCGGCCATGCCGCGCTGTGTCTTCAAGATGTTGTGGGATACCATCGAGTCGGGCAAGGAGATCTTTGCCTACGTGGTCAATCGGGCCAAGTCCGGCGACCATTACTGGGTGTTCGCCCATGTCACCCCCGACTTCGATGGGAACGGCAAGATCATCGGCTATCATTCCTTCCGTCGATCGGTCGATCGGCGGGTGCTTGCCGTGATCGAGCCGCTCTACGCCCGGCTGCTCGCCGAGGAGAACCGCCATTCCGACCGCAAGGCGGGGATGGACGCGGCCGTCACCCTGCTGGTTTCGTTGCTTGCCGAAAAAGGGATTACCTATGATCGGTTTGTCCTCACTCTTTAAGGCGCTGGGCGCCTCGGCCGTCGTCCTGTTGCTGACCGTCGGTCTGGCGGTCTGGGGCTTCCTCCAGGACAATCCGGCGGTCGGCGGGCTGGCCGCCGCCGCCGCTGTCTTGGCCGCCATGACCTTGCGTTGGCTGCTGCGCGCCAACGGCAGCATCCGCAAGGCCATCGCCACCTTGGGCGAGGCCGCCGATGGGCGGCTGCGGTCGCGCATCCTCGGCATTCGCGGCCATGGCAACATCGGCGAGATGCTGCGTGACATCAACCTGCTGCTCGACCAGGTCGAAGCCTTCACCAAGGAGTTGGACGCCGCCATGAAGGCGGCGGCCGAGGGACGCTTCTACCGCAAGATCCAGCAGCGCGGCCTGCGCGGTGAGTTTCGCCGTTATGCCGCCAGCGTCAATGCGACCCTGACCCATATGGAAGACAACGTGCAGCGGCTGGGTGCCTTCGAAGGCCGCATGCTGAAGGACGCCGTCACCATCACCATGACGGTGAATGAAGGCGCCATCGCCAATGCCCGCATCGTCACCGGTATCCAATCGGCGGTGCACGAGGCGCAAGGCATGGCCGCGGCGACCGAGGAGATGGTGGCGGGGATCCAAGAGATCAGCAGCAGCAGCAATGAGACCGCCGACATGTCGACCAAGGCGCAAAGCCTGACCGACGATGCCCGTCAGGTGGTCGAAAGCGCTATCGCCGAGTTCACCGCCATTGAAGGGGCCGTCGCCGAGGCGGCGCATAAAGTCGATGCCCTGGTCAAGGCCTCGGAGGCCATCGGCGAGATCGTTTCGTCGATCGAATCGATCGCCAGCCAGACCAATCTGCTGGCCCTGAACGCCACCATCGAGGCGGCGCGGGCCGGCGACGCCGGCAAGGGCTTCGCGGTGGTGGCCAATGAGGTGAAGAACCTGTCCAACCAGACGGCGCGGGCGACCGAGGACATCAGCCGCCGGGTCGAAGAGCTACGCCAGGAGATGGCGGGCATCGTCACCACCATGACCACGGGCACCGAGGCCATCGCCAAGGGTCGGGGCGCCATGGCGTCGATGGGCGAACGGATGGGCGAGGTGAGCGACATGGTGTCGAACACCACCACCCGCATGAGCGACATCTCGCATATCCTGTCGCAGCAGGCGGCGGCGGCCAATGAGGTGTCGGCCGGCGTGCAGAAGATGGCGTCCGAGGCGAAGGAGAACGCCAAGGCCATCGAGCTCAGTTCCAACGCCCTGTCCGGGGTCGAGGACGAGATGTCGTCCCTGCTGGCGGCCTTGGCCGACCGCGAGATTCCCAACAAGATCGTCATGCTGGCCAAATCGGACCATATCGTTTGGCGGAAACGCCTGGTCGACATGATGATCGGCAAGATCAAACTGGCGCCCGATCAGATGACCGACGAGCGGGGCTGCCGGCTCGGCCAATGGTATTACGGGCCCGGCTCGCTGGGGTTCCGGGAATCTGCCGCCTATCGCGAGCTCGAGGCGCCGCATCGCGCCGTCCATCAGCATGGTATCGCGGTGGTGCGTGCCTTCAACAGCGGCCAGAGCACCGAAGGCCGGCGGCTGTTCACGCTGGTCGAGGAAGCGTCGCAGGGCGTCATCGCCTGCCTCGATCGCCTGATGGCGGAGAAGCCGGCCTTGCCGTCGGTCGGCAGCGGCGGATTCTGAGGAATGACTTGCGATCAGGCCGGCTCACTCATTTCTGGTCGTCATTGCCGCGCTTGACCCGGCAATCCATGGATCCCCGGATCAAGTCAGATCAAGTCCGGGGATGACGAGAAGAGAGCGAAATCACGAAACGGATAGGCCCGGCATCCTTGGGATGCCGGGCCTTCGTCGTTAGGCGGCTTTGCCGAGGTCGGTCAAGGCCTGCAGGCGGGTGGCCAACGGCGCCAGACTGCGGGTCGTCACGGCGGCCGTCAGCTGCTGGATCTTGCGGGCTTCGGCGACGGCGGTGGCGCTGTTGGCGCGGGCCAGTTCTGTCCAGGCGGCCGAGAGCTCGGCCGGAGCCTTGACGCCGAGCAGCTTGTTGAGGCCGGTCGTGGTCTGGGTCAGGGCCGAGTCGGTCCAAGCCGCATAGGCGTCGGCCAGCTGCCCGAAACCCTCGACGGCCAAATTGCCGCTCTGCACCAGCGCCTCGACGTTGTCCTTACCGAAGGTGACGAATTGATCGTAGGTCTTGCTGTTCATTGATGCCTCCTCATTGGCGAGCCAGGCGGTGCGGGCAATCCCGAATGGCAATTGCTGCACTGCAACAATGAAAAGATAGCTTATCTGTCAGCCGATTGGAAGAGCTTATTGTGCACTGCACAAATATCTGTTCGCAGGGCTCGCGGGCCGGCTTGCGGCCGGCCCGCGGCCCGTCCGGCTCACTGGGGCGGCGGGTTCAGCCTCTGCCAGGGATCCTTGATCATCGGGATGGTCTCGAACTCGACATTGGCCAGCTTGCCGTTCAGTTTTTCCAGCCGGCGCAGATACATGTTCTGCACGATCTCGCGGGTGTCGGGATCGATCAGGAAGGGGCCGCGCGGGCTGGCATCGTTCTTCCAGCCCTTGAGCAGCGCCATGGTCTTGTCGGTATCGATGATACCTTTCTGCTCCTTGATGACATGGAAGACGGCGGCCATGCCGTCATAGGCGTTGACGGCGAACGGGCTGGGCGTGGCGTCCGGTCCGTATTCCTTCTTCCAGGCGTCGACGAAGGCGACATTGGCCGGCCGGGTGGCCGCCGCCGAATAGAAGCTCATGGTGACGACGCCGGGCGGAACCTCGCCCATATTGGGCAATTCGTCGTCGGGGACGCAGTCGCCGGCGGCATACAGGTGGACACCCGCCTGCTGCAGGCCGAGTTCGGTATAGGCCTTCATCACCGCCGTGGCATCCTTGCTGCCCGGCACGAAGATGAACAGCGCGTCCGGCTTTTCGTCCTTGATGCGCTGCAGGAACGGAATGAAGTCCGGGTTCTTGATCGGCATCCGGATCTGGCCGAGGATCTGCCCGCCATTCTCGGTGAAGCCCTTGGCGAAGGCGGCCTCGGCATCATGGCCGGGGGCGAAATCGGTGACGGCGGTGTAGGCCTTCTTGATGCCCGGCTGCTTGGCCGCCCATTGGCCGAGCGGATAGCTTTGCTGCCACAGGGTCATCGAGGTGCGGACCAGGTAGGGCGACATGCGGATGGTGGCCGAAGTGGCGGCGTTCATGATCACCACCGGGATCTTGGCCTCGCTGACCAAGGGCGCCACCGCATTGATGTTGGGCGTGAAGTAGAAGCCGGTGAGGAGGTTGACCTTGTCGCGGGTGATCAGTTCCTGGGCCAGCCGCCGGGCGGTTTCCGGATTGGGCCCAGTGCTGTCGCGGCGGATCAACTCGAGCTTGATATCGCCGAGTTCCTTTTCATGCTGCTTCACGTAGAGGCGGATTCCCTTGTCCATTTGTTCGGCCGAGGCGGCGGCCTGCCCCGAATAGGCAAGGATCACGCCGATCTTGACGGTTTCGGCGCCGCTGGCGGTAAGGGGAAGTGCCAGCATCGCGGCAGCGAGGCAGGACAATCCGAACAGTGACTTCCGTTTATGCATTGTTCCTCCCGATGGTTTTTGGTTTGCGTGTTCTTGTCGACGGAACGGCGAGGCCGAGCCATCAACCGCTGTGCGTCATTTGTTTGGCTTCAAAGGTAACCGGTGCGCGGCTTCGTTGATAGACCAATCATCGCGCCGTTCCGCTCCGGCGAACGCAGGGCGCTGTTGCAAAGCAGCATATGGCGGCGGCGCTGGAGGCTGCACATACTGCGGGAACGGCCGGTTCGGCTCGTCTTGCTCAGGGGGTTGGATTCATGTCGCTCACAGGTCTCGATCTGGATGGCCGTCTCGCGGTAATTACCATGTGCAACGCGGCCAAGCGCAACACCCTGTCGGAAGCGATGATCGCCGATATCCTGGCGGCGCTGGAGACGGCCAGGAAGCACCAGGTGCGGGCGGTGATTCTGCGGGCCGAACCGCGGGTGACCGTGTGGTCGGCCGGGCACGACGTGGCCGAATTGCCCGAGAGCCACCGCGATCCCCTGGGATGGAGCGATCCGTTGCGGGTCGTCATCCGCGCCCTCGAGGAGTTTCCGGCCCCGGTGATCGCCCTGATCGAAGGCAGCGTCTGGGGCGGTGCCTGCGAGATGGTGCTGGGCTGCGACATCGTCGTCGCCACGCCGGAGGTCACCTTCGCCATCACCCCGGCCAAGCTGGGCATTCCCTACAACATCAGCGGGCTGCTGACCTTCATGAACGCCATGCCGTTGCATATGGTGCGGGAGATGGCCTTTACCGCGCGGCCGCTGGCCGCCGAGCGTGCCGCCGAACTGGGGGTGATCAACCATGTGGTGCCCGCCCCGCAGATCACCGCGTTCTGCATCGAGATGGCGCGCCGCATCGAAAGCCTGGCCCCGATGGCGATCGCCGTGATGAAGGAGGAGCTGCGGGTCCTGGCGTCGGCCCATTCCATCACCCCCGGCATGTTCGAACGGGTCCAGGGACTGCGCCGCCGGGTCTATGACGGCGCCGATTATCAGGAGGGGGTCAAGGCTTTCAAGGAGAAACGCTTGCCGGAGTTCTTCGGGATGTGACGGGGGTGGGCGACGGTCCCACCCCCGGCCGCATTCACTGACTGATGCGGAGATTGCTCAGCTGGTTGCCGATGGTGTTGAAGGCGTCGAGAAGGGCCGCCTGGTTCTGGGCATTGAAATAATAATTGGGGTCACCTTTGCCCACCTGGGTGCCGGCACAGTAGGAGATCGCCGGCCCCGGTGTCGAATTGCTGTTGAGGAACACGGAATAGATGGTGACGCCATTGGATCGCAAGGCATCGCACACCGCCTCCTCCTGGGTGTCGACCAGGGACACGGTGTAGCTGGACTTCCACACGCCGAAGCCGGTGTAATGGCCGTAGGTGGTGTTGTTGTGGCTATAGGTGTTGATGTTGTTGACGCCGTCGGTCATCAGGACGACCACCTTTTTCCAGTTGGTGGTCACCCAGGGATTCGGGTTGAAGGTCGGCACATTGGTCACCGTCGTACCGTTGTTGTAGTTGTTGACGGTGATGTTGCCGACGTTCTGATAAGGCCCGCTGGGGGACAGGACGCGGTAACCCCAGGCCATGCCGATCGAGCCGATGGTGCCGCCGTCATGCCAGCCTTCCAAACCCTGGTTGTCGATGTATGTGCCCGAGGAGTCGGCGCCGATGGCGGCGAGCAGCGGCTGCTGGCTGTTGATCAGGGGGACCACCGGGGTCGGGCAGGCGCGGTTGGGCCCCGGGCCACTGTTGCCGCTGGTCCAGGTCATTGCCTTGACGCTGCCGTTGGTCCAGATGTTGTAGTAGTCCGATGCCCAATTGTACGGGGTCAAATAGCCGGCGGTGGCGACCGGGCTGTCGAGGTCGGCGGCGACCGTCTTGTAGTTCGGACTGGTGGAAAAGTTCTGGAAGGTCGACGGGCGCTCGACGACGCAACCGGTCCAGCCGGAGGCGCCATTCGGGGTCATGCTTGGCGGGTTCTTCACCATGGCGGTGGTGACCGGTCCCGGGTCGACCGCCGCGACATAGGGAATCACGGCCATCCGCAAGTAGGCATTGTTGACGGGCTGGCTGGCGAACAGTTTGATCACCAACTGCGCCGCCGCCGATTTCAGCGCCTCGATATTGGTCACGCCGTTGCTCGTGTAGTCTTGCAACGACCCGGTGTTGTCGAGCACCAAGGCGACTTCCAAGCCGCGCATCTGCTTTTCGACCGTGGTGGTCGCGGCGACGGTGATGGTGTTGATGCCCACCGCCTGCAGAAAGGTGGTTTGCACAGTGGCCGAGGCGCTGATCGTCACCGGATCGCCGGTCAGGTTGTAGGTCGGGGTGTTGAGGGTGACGCCGTTGTGGTTGGGGAAGTCGGCGCTCAGATAGCTGGCCGCCAAGCTCTGCAGCTGCGCCGCGGTACCGCCGTTGGCTCCGGCGGCGAGGGCGGCGGCATCAAGGGCGGCGGCCAATCGGCTCTTCACCGTATAGGCATGCACCAGGTCGGTCGACACGCCGACGGCGATGATGGTGGGGATGGCGGCGGTGGCGAACATAACCGCGACGCTGCCCCGCTGGTCGCCAAACAGGGACCGGAACCGGCTTAACATACTCGCCTCCATAAATCACCACGCCGAACAGGCGTCCGGATGATAAGTCTCTAGCATGGTTTGCTGGGCAAGGACTGCTGCCGAGGCGTGTTGTAGCTGCGCTCGGTATAGGTCTGCGGGCCCAATATTCCACCTGTTATTGTAGGCGTGTATGTATATTTCTTGCCTATCCGCCTTTTACCCACACCTACTAGATATTGAATCTCTCGGATGGGCCGCATTATCCGCTTGACACCCACAGGTGGCGGGCGTAATGTGTGGGTGTGAAGCGGATAATGGAG